>DAOTGT010000025.1:0-26136 GCA_035447285.1 Candidatus Competibacter sp. | reverse complement strand
CGGCGGTTTTCGAACCGCTGTTTGCCCATGTTCGACGCGAGGCGGAGGATTGATTCTGATATATGGCGACGAGATTCTTCACTCGTGCGATATTCAGCACAAAACGATCTTCAATTTTCTGTTTCATGCGTCACTGTGTGTTGCTGTCCAACGCTTGGCGTAACTGGCCCCAAAAAGCAGAGCAACGAAGGAGCAGCACTTTTTGGGGCCAGTTACGCTATTGTTAGCTCTTTTCGTCATCTTCATCAGAGCACGCATATTGAGAAACCTCCACGCCAACCCCTGTTTTTGCTGCAAGTTGAATAAAATTTGGCGGGAAATAGCAGAATTGGGCAACGTATCCTTGACGCAAACATACCCCGAAATCTAATACGGCAAATTCGACTCCTGGTGTTGCTACCATTTTTGCGATTGTTGTTTGATGTGTTTCCAGAAATTTTGTTGCTTCATCTAATTGGCGCGTGAATTCATCAAGGTCTGCTTCACTTGCGACAAAGTTGACGCCGCAATCTAAGTGAACTTTCCTTTGAGTGTTCGTGCTTCTCCCTTTTTCCATATGCGATCAGGTGGCAGGTTGTGCTGGGAAAGCAATGTATCAATGTTTAGTGTTTCGCCGGATATCCTCAAGATACAACTCATGTGTCCCTATGCCTTAGCTTGTCGTGCCGCGCTTTGTAGAAAGCTTTAATAACCTACTAACCTCAATGCACGGTATGGCGTCGCCTTGAGCTTTTTGTTAGCTCCAGCACCAGACCTGAATCAACTAAATCTGGAGCCTTGACAGAATTGGCTCCTCAATATCTCTCAAATTCTCTAGAACAGCCCGTAGTCCAATTTCAACGCCCGTTGTGGACGTTTCCACCGACATGCTCGGAACTCCGAGATTCTCAGGTAGCGCTGCGACGCTCGGAAGATGGGGAAGGTGAATCCATCCTGCGCGAATGGGCAGGTTCTTTTCGTGTATTCGGTGAAGAATACCATACATCAAATGGTTACAGCAGAACGTGCCTGGGGCATCCGAGATATCAGAAGGTATGCCAGACTCTCGCATAGCTTTTACCATGGCCCGAATAGGCAGCGTCGAATAGTATGCAGCAGGGCCATCGGCAGATGTCAGTTGATCCTGCAGAGAACGCCCATTGTTGTCTGCGAGTTCGTATCTCGTCGAGTCGTTCAAGTTCTGGGCGATCCTTTCGACGGTTATCATCGCACGTCCGCCATATTCACCCATCATCACCACGATATCCGGTGAGATTTCCGCAATTGACGCCCACACGAAATCAATACATTCGAAAAAGTTATTCGGGACTATGCGCGCAATTATTTCCGATTCATCGATACGCTTATTGTTAAGCTTACGTGCGACTGATTCTGCCGGGTTATCAGGTGTATGTCCGTACGCTTCGAATCCCGTTAGAAGTATTTTCGCCATGAACTTTCCTGCATGCTATGTTGCGTGAGCTAACGTCGCAAGTCAGCCGACCGAAAAGCGCGCTGGTACTGAAACACCAACCAAGCAACGAACTAGACGCGCGCTTTTGGGGTCGGTTGAATTTGCCTTGCCTTGTTATGCGCTTTTCTTGACTGCATCGACGAACTGTCCTAGGGCAGGGGATGTGCCTTCTGCTGTGTGCCCACAAGAAGTTTCAGCGAAGGCGCAATAAACGTTGGGACTCAAATAAGATGACATCATGTCTTGAAGGCTGCCGTACACGGAAACCGATTCTCTAGGCTCTAATTTTTAGGCCACGAGCCACCGTCGCCAAGAATTGGATTTGCGATAGTCATTCGGTTTTTTGCCTTCTTTGCGAAAAACCCGACTTCGTCAATAACGACTGGAAAATTGCTTAAATTCAAAACTTCAACGCAGAAGATGCCTTGAGACTTCTTTTCATTAAATTCATTGAGTGTCGTTAAAACGAATTCGCGTCCATCCGCATTTCTACCTTTTCCAAAAACCGCTTTTGGCGTGACTTTCAGCTTGACTTTCTGTTTTTGTTTTTCGTTCCAAAAGTTCAAGAATCCAAGCCTCATTCCTATGAAAGCGGCAACCGCAATAACGATATCCTTGACAATCAAAATTCTATCGTACTGCATGCTCCCCTCTTGCTGCGCACTACGGGGCGGCGGATAAGTCGCAAGGACGGAAAATCTGAAGGCTTTGATGGTCGATGTTGGCTTGATCCGCGTGGTTGTGCGGCGCGGAGCGCCAAGCAACCCTGCGGATTGGAATCTGCCGCCCCGTAGTGCGGGCGCTTCGCGCCCGCACTACGCCCAGTTAAGCGGCGCTTTTGCGCATAGCACCAGCTGCGCCACAATGCCGAAGGCATGCGCAGCAGGTGCGGAGTGCAAAGCGTCCGAGCGAGCTTAGCGAGCGGCTTGAACGCCTTGTTATGCATTCTGGCGCACCAAGTAGGTTTGCTTATGACCTTTCGTTTCATACTGCGCTTGGACAAACTTTGCCGAATATTCATCCACGAATCGAAACATCTCAATTTCGTTGAAATTATCATCCAATCGCAGGAGCAGCCATTGCGCAGGCTTCAAATCTTTCTGAATGAACAGCAGATCTTCAAACTCTATGCCCCACTCGCGCAGCCCAGTGAATACTGGCTCCCAATTTACTTCAAAGCTCCTAACCCAAACAGATACTCTTTGTGCCTCATAAGGCCCTTCGGGAAATGCTTTCAAAATCGATATCACACCATTGATCTCGACGAACGCGTATAGACATTCCCCCAGCCCGTTTTCATGCGTGGATGAAAAAGAGATACCAAGCTTTTCCGTCAATTCACCCGGCAGGAAAGGAACGATCGCCAAACAAATTGGGCTCGCAATCTCGTTCCACTGAGTTTCAGAAACTTGATTTTGCATAACAAGTGATTATACGGTTTCTGTATATCTACCAGAATTCATGGTGGTTGAAAGCAACTACTTGATCCAACTGGTCTTTATTAGTAGCAGTATAACATTCAGTGCTGACCTCGCCACCCTGAAAATTCCACTAGGTTCGCCGTTCCCCGGAACTTACCTGTCACTACGAGGCACGGCGTGGTTGACGCAGCGAATCTCCTGGCTGGACAGCGTCTGCCCTATCACTCGTGGTAGCGCTATTAACGGGACTTTTGTCGCAAGTATAACCAGTTTAGTTGCCGGCCAAGCTGCTGGCGGCGAAGGCGGCTGGTGTCGGGAGGCGCGCTCAAGCGGTGCGGCGGCAACATGGTCAGGCGGATGCGCGGGAACGGACGGCGGCGGACGATGCCGCCCAGCCGCGCAGGCATCCGTCAGCAACGGCGGCATGGCTGTCTTGGGGCGAAGCGGTTTATGTGGCGTGTCCCACATGACGGGGAAGCGAACATCGGCGCTTTGGTAGCAGGCGGCGCGTCACGAAGGGGTGAGCTGCGGCAGGGCGAAGCCGGTCAGATAATGGTCCAGCAGCGAGCCGGCCACCTCCTCGATCGAATGACCGCCGACGGCTTCCAGTTTCTGGCCCAGGCCGAGAATGCAGATACCGTGAATTCCGCTCCACAGCGCGCGGGAGGCCAAAATGCTGTCGTCCGGCGGTCGTTGGGGGCATAGCAACATGAGTTGTTGCTGCACCAGCGCGAACATCCGTGCCACTTTCTCGCTGAAGGAGTCCGGCACGGTTTCCCCCTCCGGCAAGCGGTGCTGGTAAATCGCCAGCCAGCGATTGGGTTCGTTCAGCGCGAAGGCAATGTAGCCTTGAGCCAAGGCCCGAATGGCGACGACCGGCGGTGGCTGTCCGGCGACGGCGGCGACCAGTCGCGCGTGCAGCGCGTCCAGCGTTCGCTCGTTCATCTGCGCAATCAGGTCGTCGAGGTTGCGAAAGATCATGTACAGGCTGCCGACCGTGTACCCGATGCGGGCGGCCACCTTGCGGGTACTCAAGCCGGACAGCCCCTGTGCGGCGACCAGTTCCTCGGCGGCCTCCAGGGCGATCTGTCGGAGTTCCTCGCGCGTGTGCTCGTTGCGTCTGCCCATCAGAACCTCTTCGCCACAATCGTCTAGCCGCCGTTGCGCCGCCAGAAAATGCCGAGATCGGGATAGAAAACCCGCAGGTCGGCCTGCGCCTGCGTTTCTCGCATCGCTTGGCGGATCAGAGCGATGTTGAGCTGGGCGCGTTGCTTGAGGATGTCTGCCTTGATTCTAGACAGTTCTTCGGGACCCGCCAGCAGTTCCCGTTCGATCCGTTGCCGTTGTTGGGCGTGTTGCTGGCGTAGGTTGGCGACGGCAGTCGGATTGGCGGCACCCTTGTCGGGATCGTAACGGAACTGGCGCTCCAGGGCCTGACGCCAAGCCAACAGTGCCGCATAGCGCTGCTGGCCCAAGTGTCGGCCAAAACCGGGCACCGCCTGGATCGCGGCCGGGGTGACGTCGGCGGCGGTTTCGATGCCGTAGGATTCCAGCGCCATTCGGTCGGTGGCGCGCAATCCGGCAATCCGAGCCGCATCGACGAAGTGACCCTCCAGAAACGCTTGCAACTGAAGCTGGCGCTGGCCGGTTTCCAGTTGTCGCAGATCGCGTTGGTATTCGGCGTCCAGCTTGCGGTGGCGCTCGCGCAGTTCGCGCAGTGCTTGCAGCTTGTCGGCGAAGGGTTGTGCGGTGGCGTGCCGTTGCCAGGCCGCCCGCAGATCCATCAGCTCCCGGCGGGCGGCCAGCAGCGCCATGCGGCGGCGCTGCCGTTCCCGCCGCGCCGCGTTGTCCTGCGTCAGCGACCAAGCGACGGCCGCCAGCGGCAGCCACAGCCAGCTCAATTGCGGGTGGATCGATGTCACCACTAGGGCGATGCCGGCGATGGCCGCCGTCTTGAGTACGTTGCGACGGCGGATCAGACGCAGCGGCTCCGGTAGCGGGGTGGGGGTGATCGGTGTCAATGGCGTCGAGGCCGGTGCCGGTGGTTCCTCATCCGTCGGTGGCTCCACCGCCAGGATGCGGTTCCAGATCGGTTCCAGATCGGCGTCGCCGAGGCCGGCGCCAGAGCCGCCAGCCGCCGACTGATGGACCGGTGGCACGAAAAACAGGGTTCCGCTGGCCTGCTCCAGCGTACACCATGGACAGACCGACGACCGTTGCGGGTATTTGTGCAAGGCGCTGTGCCGGCAGGTGCGCAACTCGCCGCCGAGCTGTTCCAGCGCCAACAGCCACTCGCGGGCGGAAGGCCGCCGCTGGGCCGGGTTGGGGGGCGCGAAGGCGCGTTCGAACAGATGCGCGACCGGATGCGGCAGGGCGGCGAACGGCAGGGTGTGCGGCGGCGACTCCATTGAGCGGGCGGCAGCATGCTGACCGAAGGCGAACCGGCATTCCTTGATGGCGCGCTCGATCGGCATGTCGCCCTTGCCCCGATAGCGGCCGGCGAAGGGGTGGCGTCCCATGAACAGCAGGTGAAAACACAGCAAGGCCAAACCGAAGGCGTCGTGGTCCGGGGTGCGCCGCAGCCCGTGAAACGGCCGGTCCTGCAATTCCGGCGCGGTGAACTGCGGTACGCCGACGTCGCAGGGGAACAGTCGGTTGCCGGTATCGATCTGGAAGGAGTCGCAATCGATCAGTTTGACCAGCGCCTGGGCCGAGATCACCACATTGCCGGGATTGACGTCGCCGATGACGTGGCCGCGAGCGTGGATGGTTTCGAACGCGCTGGCCAGATTACGGGCGGCATGGATCAGAAAGGACCAGTCAGCTTGCGGGAAGGCCCGCTTGCGGTGCGCGGGGCCGTACAGGCTGTGGATTTCCTGATAGCCGCTGACCTTGGGCATCACGAAGCCACAGATCGGACCGGTTGGCTGGGCGCGCAGCACGTCCACCGGCCAGGCGGCGATTTCCAGCAGGTTGGGATGGGCTTGCCGGGCCATCCCTTCCAGTTTGAGCGCCTTGTCGGCACCGACCGCCTGATGGTAGATCTTGGCGACGAAGCCCGGTCGACCGACGATGTCATGGACCGCGCCTTCGCCACCACGCCCCAGTGCCTTGCCCGGTTCGACGAGGTGGCCAGCGCCGCTATACAGCCTCGTCACCGGATTCGTCCCGGAGCGCGGATTCGGGGGATGCTGCTTCGCCCCCGTCTTCCCCGGCGGTGGGGTAGAGCGTTTTTGCGGGGTCGCTGGCCGGTTCTTCCGTGCCGCTGGAGGCGGCGGCTGGAGGGAGAGGGTCGATGCCGGCATCGGTGGTGCCTTCGACGAACCGTGTCGCCGCTAGCCGGGTGGCCAGGATCAGGGTTTTGTCGTCGTGGGTGCGCTGGTTGATCGCTGGGCTGGCGAGCAGGCGTTCCAGCGCGGTCACCAGTGCCGTCGGACAGCCGGGTTCGGGGTGTTCGCGCAAGCGCTGGAACAAGGGGCGGAAAAACGGTTGGTGGGCTTGGCGGGTTCGATAGTGCAGCGCCAGCCGTTGCAGGCCGTCGGTCAGTAGCGCGATTTCAACGATGGGCTCGGTCAGGATCGCGTATTCCAGATGGGCGGCGGCGCCGGCATCGGTGACGAAGTAGGTCTCGTTGGCATATTCGCCGCCCTGCGGCCAGAACACTGGCCGATAGCCCTCGTCCGGGGTGCCGATCACGATGGCGCCGTCGCCGATTTGCAGGAACAGCGCACGGTCGGCGGCTACCACCGCGCCCAGCAGGGTGCAGGCGAATTCCCGGATCGGTTGCTCCGTGTCCGTCGCGAGACGCTCCAGCGCGTTTCGAACCCGCTGGAACAGTTGCTCGGCCACGGTCGGCATCCAATCCTCGTCGAGAGGTGTCGACGCCAGCCAGGCCGCGCATTCGGCCAGCAGGGTCTGGCAGGCCAACTCGGCGCCGACGCCCGAGAGGGTGGCGCTGCCGGCGCCATCGGTGGCGGCCAGCACCAGCACGGGATTCGATGCCGGTCCGGGCAGTAGTTGGGCCGCGCAGGCATCCTGACAGCCGATCCCATCGACGAGGTGTGCCACGCCCGCCACGCTGGCGTGGACATAGCGCCAGTCATCCGATTCGCTCACACCGAGGCCCAGCCGTCGGGCGCGGTGGGATTGCCCAGCGGTACTTCGGTGCCCGGTACCGAGCGCGACACCGAGCGCATCGAGTTGGATAGCCATTGGAACATTTCGCGGAACCGCAGTCCCTTCAAGCGCAGCGGCTGGCGCGCGGAAATTTGCTGAAGGATATCCAGGTTGGCGCCCTCGACCCCAACCGCGAAGAAGGCGAAGGCACGGTTTTCCTCACCCTTGCGGACTTCCCGGGCAGCGGCTTTCCAGTCGTCGGTGGGGCTGCCGTCGGTGATCAGGAACACCCAGGGACGAAAGAAGGGGATGCCGTGTTCGCGGTACAGCGCCTTGCGCTGGTCCAGCAACTCCAGCCCCTGGATAATCGCCAGGCCCATGGGCGTGTCCTTGCGCGCCGTCAGTTGCGGTGGTGTGAAGTGCTCGGCGGTCTGAAATTCGTTGACCACCTGGACCGGGCCGAAGCTGACGATGGCGATTTCGACCCGCTTGGCCGCCAAGCTGTCGGCCAGCAGTTCGTCCTTGAAGGTGGCCAGTCCTTCGTTGAGTTCGGCGATCGGGTGGCCGCTCATGGACCAGGAGTTGTCCAGCAGCAGCACGCAGGGGCAGCGCGGCTCCGGGTTGTCAGCGAATTCGGCGACGCTGAAATCCGCGCCGAACGGGGTTTGTCGGGACAGGTCGAGTTCATTCATCCTGGGGTTCCTCTCGGGAAACGCTGGTGCAACTGCGTGAAATATACCCTATTCACAGTGGTTGCAAGCGAGCGGGAACCAGCACGGTGCAACCGGTATAATGCCCGTGCCATTCAAATGGAAAACAATCGGGAAAATGACATGAAGTTGCTACGGATTTGGGCGTTGTCCGCCTTGAGCGGGATGCTGGCGGCAGGCTGCGCGACGCTGGAACCGGAACCGGCGCCGCCGGTGGGACAAGCCGTGTTGGAGGCGAGGTTGACGGCGCTCGATACCCGGTTGGCGGCGCTGGAACGGCAGATCGTCGAGCAACGGCGAGAACAGTGGCTGGCGCTCGACCAGTCGCTGGCCGAGGTCGGCCGCGAAATACGGGGTACCCGCAAGAGCGTCGCGGCCCTACGGCACAAGGTGGAAAAGCCTGCGGTGGTGGCGCGGCCGGCGAGCGCGGCCGACGATCCGGTTTGGAAGGCGTACCAGCCGATCGATGTGCCCTTGGGCGTGTTACCCGAAGGGGACGGCAAACAGGTTGTGTATCCGATTCCGGTCACCGTTCCGAATTCGGCGCGCGAAGTTCTGGTGTACGCGCAAGTCGCCACCGGCTATGTCGAGGGCGGACCCCATCGGTTCCGGATGGCGGTAGCGCTGGACGATGGCCGCGAGGTGTCTTTTTACCTGTACGCCACCGGTCAGTCGCAGGGAGGGTGGAGCTACAATTCCGACAATGTTTGGCTGCCGATGCCGCGGAACCGGCAACTGATCCTGCAGGCGGAGGGTAAGCCGTTTTTCGGCGAGTGGAACAGCGAGACGCGCATCATCGGCTATCGCTGAGGTTGCGCGCCTGAGGTATGTTTTATGGTGCCGTTGGGCTGGATCGTTCACTCCGAGGGAATGTGGCCAGTGGCGCGTTGGGGTATGATCAATGGAGAGAGTGGTTGGCGAGACCCCGTGCGAATCGCCTGCCAAGCGAGTTCCGTGGAGGGTCGCGATGTCGGTATGGGCAAAGGTATTTTTGATACTGGGCGGCTGTGGAATGCTGCTGGCGGTGGCGATGGGTGCGTTCGGCGCGCACGCTCTGAAAAAGACGCTGGCACCCGATCTCATGGCCATTTACGAAACTGCGGTGAACTATCATTTCTATCATGCCCTGGGATTGCTGGCGGTCGGGCTGTTGGCGTTGCACATGCCGCCGACGATGCTCCTGCGTGGTTCGGGCATCCTGATGATTGTGGGCCTGTTGCTGTTTTCGGGCAGTTTGTATGCACTCGCCCTGAGCGGTATCCGCTGGCTGGGCGCCATCACCCCGCTGGGCGGGACGAGCTTTCTGCTGGCCTGGTTGCTGTGGGTAATCGCGGTCATACGGGCGGGTTAGACCGGGCGGCGATCCGCGCGAGTATATCCAGGGCGGACATGATGACAGCAAGCCCTTCAGACGAGGAAGATGGAGTTGAACGTGGAAAGAACCTACGCATTGGGATTCGATGTCTACGGTACGCTAGTGGAGCCGCTGGCTTTGGCCGAACCCCTGCAAGCGCTGGTCGGTGAGCAGGCCGTCCGTTTCGCCGAACTTTGGCGGACCAAACAGTTGGAATATTCATTTCGGCGCGGTCTGATGCAGCGCTACGTGGATTTTGACGCCTGCACCCGGCAAGCGCTGCTTTATACTCAACAGGCGCTGCGCTGCGATTTGCCGGAATCCGATCAGGGTCGGCTGCTGGAGACCTATCTTTACCTGCCGACTTTCCCTGAAGTCACCGCTGCCTTGACCGTGCTCAAGACCCAGGGCCATCGGTTGATGGCTTTTAGTAACGGCGTGGAAGCCAGCATCCGCGCGTTGCTGAGCAACGCTGGGGTATTGCCGTATCTGGAGGATGTGGTCAGCGTGGACGATCTACGCACTTTCAAGCCCGATCCGGCGGTCTATGCCTATCTGGCGCGGCGGGCCGGGCACGTGCCGGGCGATACCTGGCTGGTATCCAGCAACGCCTGGGATGTGATCGGCGCCAAGGCGGCCGGTTTGCGCGCCGCTTGGATCCGGCGGCAACCGGAGGCAGTGTTCGATCCCTGGGATGTCGAACCGGATGTGGTGGTCAGCCGCCTGGACGAACTGACGGAATGGTTCGCCGGTCGGCCAGTGTAAATCCCCGGTTTGCCGGAAGGGTCAGCCGCAATGGCCGGCCCAGTCGCTTCGGACGCCTGGGTCGGCGATCGCTCCTCCGACGTTCAGGTGATGAAAGGCACCAGGATCAGCGAAACGATGGAGAGTAGCTTGACCAGGATGTTCATGGCCGGGCCGCTGGTATCCTTGAAGGGGTCGCCCACGGTGTCGCCGGTCACCGCCGCCGCGTGCGCGTCGCCGCCCTTGCGTTCGCCTTCCAGCTTGCCGGCCTCGATCGCCTTCTTGGCGTTGTCCCAGGCGCCACCGGCGTTGGACATCAGCAGCGCCATGGTCATGCCGGTCAGCAAGGCGCCCAGCAGCATGCCGCCCAGCGCCACCGGTCCGAAGAAGAAACCGACGATCACCGGGGCGATCACCGCCATGAGCCCCGGCGGGATCATTTCGCGCAACGCGGCATCGGTCGAGATCGTCACGCAACGAGCGGTATCCGGCTTGGCGGTGCCCTGCAACAGCCCTGGTATTTCACGGAACTGGCGGCGGATCTCGGTGACCATCTCCATGGCCGCCCGGCCCACCGAACTCATGGTCATGGCCGCGGCCAGCAGTACCACCACCCCGCCCAGGAAGACGCCGATCACCACCCGTGGTTCGGTGATGTCCATCGCCACGGGATGGCCGACAGCCAGCGTGACCGCTTCCTTATAGGCGACAAACAGCGCCAGCGCGGTCAACGCCGCCGAACCGATGGCGAAGCCCTTGCCGGTAGCGGCGGTGGTGTTGCCGATGGCGTCGAGTTCGTCGGTAATCTTGCGGACCTCGGGAGGTTGGTGCGACATTTCGGCGATGCCGCCGGCGTTGTCGGAAATCGGGCCGGAAGCGTCGATGGTCATGGTTACGCCGGCGGTCGCCAGCATCCCGACCGCCGCGATGGCGATGCCATACTGACCAGCGGTCTGGTGGGCGACGAAGATGGCCACCACGATGATCAGGATCGGCAACGCACAGCTTTCCAGCCCTACCGCGAGACCGGTGATGATGTTGGTCGCCGGTCCGGTTTTCGATGCCTGGATGATACGCATCACCGGCTTGGACGAGGTGTAATACCAAGCGGCGCGGCCGATGGCGACGCCGGCCAGATTGCCGGCCAGAATGGCGAAGAACGCCGGCCAGCCGTAGCCGAACATCAGCATCATCAGCATCGTGAGCACCAGAAACAGCCCAGCGGAGCTGAACTCCGAAATCGCCAGTGCCTTTTCCGGTCCGTACTTCTTGAAGGCGGTCATCCCGTAAATGCCGACCAGCGACGAGAGCAGGCCGATGTTCGCCAGCGCCAGCGGCAGGGCCAGCAGCATCGGCCGGCTGACGCCTTCTCCGAAGTATTGGGTCAGTTCGGCGACGCTGGAGGTGGCGGCCAGGGTGATCGTTGCCACCATCGCGCCGACATACGATTCGTAGATGTCGGCGCCCATGCCGGCGATGTCGCCGACGTTATCGCCCACGTTGTCGGCGATTACGCCCGGATTGCGCGGGTCGTCCTCGGGAATGCCGGCCTCGACCTTGCCGACCAGGTCGGAGCCGACATCCGCCGCCTTGGTGAAGATGCCGCCGCCGACCCGGGCGAACAGGGCGATGGAGGACGCGCCCATCGAAAAGCCCCAGATGGTGGCGGCGGATTCCGGATTGACGGCAAACTGAGGTGACAATACGGTGAAAAACAGGCCCAGGCCCAGCAGACCGAAACTGGCCACGGCCAAGCCCATGACCGCGCCGCCGTTGAATCCGACCAGCAGCGCCTCGCCGGCGCCGTGTTCTCGCGCCGCCGCGGTGACGCGGACGTTCGCCTTGGTCGCCGCGTACATTCCGACCAGGCCAGCCAGCGCCGAGGTCAGGGCGCCGGTCAGGAACGCGATGCTGGTGCCGAAACCGTGCTGTTTGGAAACGGCCAGCAGGATAGCCACCACCAACGCGAAAATACCGATTTTGACGTATTGGGCGCGCAGGTAGGTCATCGCGCCCAACTGGATTTCGGCGGCGATTGAAGCCATCAACTCATCGCCGGTGGACCGGCGGACAATTCCCCTGTAAAGCATCGCGGCAAAGGTGAGCCCACCCAGGCCCAACACCAGCGATAGGATTCCGACAAACATACAATGCCCTCCACGATGTGCTTGTATTCGCATGGTCCGTCCGCATACGCCACGACCAAGGCGGGGTAATAATACCCGAATGAGGCATTGCCAAGCCGATTAATATAAAGTCCAGATTCCAGATACGGTTCGGGGCGACGACCGAAGCCCGGTACCACCGGTCAAACCCAGCGGGAGAACTAAAATGAAGTGCAAACACTACATGGCGTCCGCGCCCACCTACGTACTCGACACCGCGCCGTTGTCGCAAGCACTGGCGATCATGGAACGCAAGCACATGCAGGATCTGATGGTGGTCAACGATCAACTGCAATTTGTGGGTACCATCACCTCGTTCATGTTTTCCAAGATGCTGCTACCGCCGGAGCCGCAGTTGCCGGACGATGCCGAAATCGAGACCGCCGAGGATGTCGATAATCGCCTCATTCCGCATTTACACCGCAAGGTGGGCGATTTCGCCGTCGCCCATCCGGTGGTCGAGCCGGAAGCGCCGCTGTCCGATGCGCTTAAGCTGCTGGCGGAGGGCTATATCCGCCTGCCGGTGGTTGGGCCAGATCGCAAGTTGGTCGGCTCGTTGTCCTCGTTGACCATTCTCCGACGGTTCCGCTTTTAAACCGTATCGGGAAAGTGAGTGACGCTCCCCGGCAACGGGGAATGGCCGTGCCGCCGGGGATGTCGTCGCGCGATGATCGCCGTTTGACCTGATGGTGGAGGAAATCGACCATGCAACGTCGTCGTTTTCTCACGGCCCTCGGCGTGGGGGCATGGGCGGGCGCCGGTTTGGCGCTGGGTGGTTATGGCCGCCGTTTGGACGCGGGCGAGCCGTCAGCCGGAACCCCCGATCTGGTGGCGATCAGAAACGGCGAACCGGAAGCGCTGTTCGACCATGGCATCAAGGCGCTGGGTGGCATGGGGCGCTTCGTCAAAAAAGGCCAGAAAGTGGTGGTCAAACCGAATATCGGTTGGAACGTGCCGCCGGAGCGAGCCGCCAACACCAATCCGCGATTGATCCGCCGCATCGTCGAGCACTGCCTGCAAGCCGGCGCCCAAGAGGTTTACGTCTTCGATCACACTTGTGATGCCTGGCGCGACAGTTACCGCGCCAGCGGCATCGAGCAGGCGGTGAAGGACGCTGGCGGCAAGCTGGCGCCGGGCAACAGCGAAAGCTATTTCCAGACCGTCGCGATTCCAGGCGGACATCGGCTGCGTCGAACCCAGGAGCACGAGCTGGTGCTGGGAGCCGACGTGTTCATCAACGTACCGGTGCTGAAGAGCCACGGCGGTGCCCGGCTGAGCGTGGCGATGAAGAACCTGATGGGCGTGGTCTGGGATCGCGGCGAATGGCACTCCAACGACCTGCATCAGTGCATCGCCGACTTTGCCACTTATCGCAAACCCGATCTGAACGTGGTGGATGCCTGGAACGTGATGCTGCGCCATGGACCGCGCGGGGTTTCCACGGCCGATGTCGTGAATATGCGGTCGCAATTGTTGTCCACCGATCTGGTGACGGCGGATGCCGCCGCCGCGCGGTTGTTCGGCTTGAAGCAGCCCGAAGAGGTCGGCTATATCCGCATCGCGGGCGAAATGGGCGCGGGCCGCATGGATCTGGAGAATCTCGCTATCCGGCGGATCGTGCTTTAAATCTGGCGGTGAAAAGACTTGCTGAATTTGCTACCACCTATCTCCCAGGATCGATCAACATGCGATTGTCTCGGAAATTAAGACACTGAATATCTCCATGACCTCACTCGTTGATCGCACTCTCGTCAAGCTGGCGGAACTGATCAGGCAGGGGCGCTTCGAGGAACTGGAGTCCGACACCTTGGAGATCAAACCTGTTCCCGCCGATGGTGGTCAGTGGCGCGAACGCTACAAGAGCGTCAATGCGTTTCTGAACACGCGAGGCGGTATCCTGATTTTGGGAGTGAAGGAAGAAGGACAAGGTGAGAGAAGGCGCTATGTCTTTACCGGTTATCAGGAACACGCTGAACCCAAGCTCAAGGAACTTTCCGGGTTATTCACAAATCGTGCTGGCCATCCGCTCGACTTGAACGACTGTTTTCCTCCGATGGAACTCAAGGCGTTTTTTGATGGGCGTTTGGCGGTGGTGTACGTGGATGAATTGGCCGCTGATCGAAAATACTGTTTCTATCAGCGCGAAGCGTATCGACGTATTCTTACTGGCGATCACAAGATCAAGGAAGCTGAAATCGAAGCGCAGGAAGAATTCAAGGAAGAAGCACTACACGCTCGGGAATTGAAGATTGTTCCTGGGGCGACACTGAGTGACCTCGACCTTGATCGGCTCAACGAATATATTCAGCAACTGAATCGAATTGTCAGAGTTGAGACCTTCAAACCCAGCTTAGATGCCGCCTTGCCTTTTTTAGAACGGAAGATATTTACTAAAGAAAAGGCGGTTACCACATTGGGGATGCTGGTTTGTGGTAAACATCCTGGTGATCACCTTGGATTTCGCAGCCAGGTCCATGGTTATGTGGATATTGCTCAGGAAATCGCCCAGGATAAGCAAGACCTATGTGATAATATCTTGCCTCTGATGGAAGGGAGTCTGGCTTATTTGTTGCGTAACATTCAGGTTGGGGTTAGCGTGGTGGCCGGTGGTAGCTACCGACCACAATACCCTGAAGAAGTCCTGCGAGAGACAGTCAATAATGCCCTCGCTCACCGCGATTATGCCATCGATCGGCAGGTGATCATCACGATCAGACCCGGCGAGCATTTCTCGATCATGAATCCGGGCACCTTTCGTAGGCACTTACTCATCGAGACCACCCAAAAACCTATTTTGCGCCGTATCATTCCCGAGGCCAAGCCTCGTAATCCTAAACTAGCGGACGTGTTACGGGTTTTTCGTAAATGGGAAGGGAAAGGCATCGGGATGGCGACTCTTGTTAATCTCTGTTTGCAGGATAAAATGGGGCTACCCTATTACCGTCTTCACCAAGAAGAGGTTCGTCTGTTTGTCTGCGTAGGTAAGTTGTTGGACGAGCGAATGGAGCGGCTTTTTATTTCATTCGATGCATATTTAGAAAACAAATTGAAAGGTCTAGTTCCTACCGAAAATCAGAAACGAGTATTGGCCTACCTAATCAAGTCTGAATGGGCTAACGAGTTGATGTGCCATACCATTTTGTTGACTCCCGATAACAACCACTACCGAGAGTTGTTGGTATTAGAAAAAGCCAAGCTGATTAACAAGCACCCTGACAGTCCTGGATTGTATCCAGTTTATAGCGTAGATCAAGAGTTGATGAAACAAGATTATTTGGATGAGTTGCGCGCCTTGTTTGGATTATTTTTTGACGCGCTGAATGAGTTTGCCAAGGATGTATTAAGTGTTCTTTATCGATTCAATCATTACTCAAAAAGTCAAGCAGCGAGTGCTAAACAAATTAGTTTGTATCTCTGGGCACAGCAGGATGGAGGTGGCGCGATAAATGAAGTCAAGGCCTTCGATACTTTCTATCGTAAGGCACGTTACACCTTCAATAAATTGGAAAAAGCTGGTTTCGTGGTAAAGAAACCCTCTAGTCGGGGGTATCTGCTAAACGAAAACTATAAGTTTGACCATCTAGCTTGATCCATGCTTTCTTGTCTTTCCGCAGAGCAGGCGGTTCATGAACCAGGCGTGGCTGAAGAAAATCCGGGTGGTGGTCTCGCTGGTTTTTCTGGCGCTGACCACCTTGCTGTTCGTCGATTTCGACCGCATCGGCGAAACGCCGACCGCGACGGCGGCGTTGTATCCGCAGTTCGTACCCTCGCTACTGAAATTCAGTCAGACTGTTGCCTGGGGGGCGGCTGGCTTCCTGGCGGTGCTGGTACTGACGCTGCTGTTCGGCCGGGTCTACTGTTCGACCATTTGTCCGCTCGGTACCTTGCAGGACATCGTGATCCGTATTGCCGACTGGCTGCGTAAACCCCGCAAGGTCAAATTCCGCTACCAGCAACCGCACGATGTCTTGCGCTATGGAGTGCTGGCGCTGGCGGTTGGTCTGTTCCTGAGCGGTAGCACGCTGGCGCTCAGTCTGTTGGACCCATTCAGCAATTTCGGCCGTATCGCCGGCGACTTGATCCGACCGTTCTATGTCGTCGTCCACAACGGATTCGGGCAGTTGCTGGAAAGCTTCGGGGTTTACGGGCCGTTTCCACTGCACTGGAAGGCGCCGCCGCTGGCCGCCCTGATCTTTCCGGCGCTGTTTCTGCTCGGGCTGATCGGGCTGAGCGCCGCCAGAGGCCGGCTGTTCTGCAATACCCTCTGTCCGGTGGGCGCGTTGCTGGGGCTGGTTTCCCGTTTCGCCCTGTTCAAGATCCGCATTCCCCAGGATGCCTGCGTGCTGTGCGCCCAGTGTTCCATTCATTGCAAGGCCGGCTGTATCCGGCTGAAAACCAAGGAAGTGGATTTCAGCCGCTGCGTGGCCTGTTTCAACTGCATGACCGTGTGCGAGACGCACGGCATCGGTTATGCGTGGTCGTGGCCGGTGCCATTGCGCCGTTCAAGCCCGGTTGCCTTGCCGCGACCGCAACCGTCGAATTCCCCCGACATCGTGCATCGCGCCGCCTTGTCCAGGGACGGGAAGGCGCGGCGGGCGTTGCTGCGCGCGGGCGCGACGGCGCTGGTCGGGTTGGCGAGTCTGCCTCGGTCGTCAAACGTCGAAGCCAAGCCGAGCAACCGTGTTCCCACTCGATTGGCCAACGCCAAGACCTGGCCGGTGGCGCCGCCCGGCGCCCGTGACATCATCCGCTTCAACGATCTGTGCACCGCCTGTCATTTGTGCGTAAGCGCCTGTCCTTACGGCGTGTTGCAGCCATCCCTGCTGGACTATGGGTGGTCCGGCCTGTTGCAACCGCGCCTGGATTTCGCGACCGGCTATTGCAGCTACGAGTGCAATCGCTGCGGCCAGGTCTGTCCGACCGGCGCGATTCTGCCGTTGGCATTGGTCGCCAAGCAGACCGTGCAATTGGGCGTGGCGCATTTCGTTCGCGATAATTGCATCGTTTATACCGATCACACCGCCTGCGGCGCTTGCGACGAGTACTGTCCCACCAAGGCGGTACATATGATTCCGTACCGGGATGGCTTGACCATCCCCGAAGTACGGTCAGCGCTGTGCGTCGGTTGTGGGGCTTGCGAGAATGCCTGCCCAGCCCGGCCGTATCGGGCGATCTATGTCGATGGCCATCCGGTACACCTACAGGCGCTTCGGCCATCGGCCAAGCCGCTTGAGCACCAGCCAGATAGTGGATTTCCGTTCTGACGGCTGTATTCGCCGCCACTGGGAGCCGTTCCGAGAGCGGCCTGGATAAATTGGGAATTTTCCCGGATACCGCTTTGTTTTTCCGGGCCGTTTTGCCCACCGACCACGATTCGAACGATGAACATCCTTTATTACGATTGTTTTGCCGGTATCAGCGGCGACATGCATTTGGCGGCGCTGCTCGATTTGGGGCTGGATTACGACGAGCTGGTACTGGAGCTGGCCAAGCTGGGGCTGGACGGTTACGGCGTTCAGGCCAGTCGCGCCACCCGCCGAGGAATTGCCGGTACTCAGGTGCGGGTGGTGGTCGATCCCAAGCAACCCGATCGCCGTAACCTGCGACAGATCGAGGCGTTGATCGGCGCCAGCTCGCTCAAGGACAGTGTGCGGGCACGGGCGGTGGCGGTGTTCCGCCGTCTGGCCCAGGCTGAGGCGCGCATCCACGACACGTCGCCAGACCAGATTCATTTTCACGAGGTGGGTGCCCTGGATGCCATCGTCGATATCGTCGGTGGCACCATCGCCCTGGAACGATTGAAGGTGGATCGGATTTTATGCTCGCCGATCGAATTGGGCAGCGGCGTGGCGCATTGCGCCCATGGGATATTGCCGGTGCCGGCGCCAGCCACGTTGGAGTTGCTCAAGGGAGCGCCGGTCAAGCTGGGCGCGGTGCCGTTCGAGGCGACCACGCCGACCGGCGCGGCGCTGTTGGCGGCCTTCGTGGATGAATTTGTGGCCCGTCCCACCTTGCGGGTCCAGCGGGTCGGCTACGGTATCGGTCATCGCGACGGTCCGATTCCCAACGTGTTGCGGGTCTTGCTGGGCGAAGCCTCCGACGAGGAGGGCGAGCAGAATGAGCTATGCGTGCTGGAATGCAATATCGACGACATGAACCCGGAATGCTACGACCATGTACTGGAACGGCTGTTCGCGGCCGGCGCCCACGATGTCTGGCTGGTGCCGGTGCTGATGAAAAAGAACCGGCCGGGTATGTTGCTTGGCGTGTTGTGCGCCCCATGGCTGGCGCCGGTGCTGACCGACGTCTTGCTGATCGAGACCACCACGCTGGGCGTGCGTCGGCATGCGGTGGCACGGACTGCCTTGAAGCGGGAGGTTCAGCGGATCGCTACCCGTTACGGCGAAGTCGCGGTCAAGATCGCCTACCATCACGGCCGGCCGCTGCGCGGCAAGCCGGAATACGAAGACTGCAAGAGGCTGGCGCTGGATAGCGGCGTGCCGATTCACCGGATTTACGAAGCGGCGCGGCAGGTGTTGGCGGAGCGGGACCTGTCGTTGGAACCGGTGGAATGGTTACCGTGACCGCCGAATCACTTTCTCCCCTGGACGAACCCGGCTACCGAGATCTGGTGGCATTGCTGCGTGGTCTGGGTTCGGTCGCGGTGGCCTGTTCCGGTGGGCTCGACAGTAGCCTGCTGCTGGCGGCCGCCCACGCGACCTTGGGCGAGCGGGTGCTGGCGCTGACTGCGGTGACACCTTATATGGCGTCCTGGGAAATCGCCGAGGCTCGGGAATTGGCCGCGACGCTCGGCGTGCGCCACCAGGTGCTGGAATTACCCCTCGCGGCGGAAATCGCCCACAATCCCCCGGACCGTTGTTATCGTTGCAAGCTGAAGCTGTTTTCCGAACTGAAAGCCATCGCCACCGCCGAGGGTTGCGCCTGGTTGGCCGATGGGAGCAACCGGGACGATTTGCACGACTACCGGCCCGGAATGCGTGCCTTGCGCGAGTTGGAGATTCGCAGCCCGCTGCTGGAAGCCGGGCTGGGCAAGGCCGAGATCCGCCGTTATGCCCAAGCCTTGAAACTGCCGGTCTGGAACAAGCCGGCCTATGCCTGCTTGTTGACCCGCCTGCCGCACGATGCCGAAGTCCGGCCCGAACTGCTGCGGCGGGTGGAAGCAGCCGAACGGGCGTTGCTGGCGTTGGGTTTTGGCACGGTGCGGGTGCGTTGCCACGACGATCTGGCGCGGATCGAAGTGGATCGTGCCGATCAAGCGCGCCTGCTGGACGAGACGATGGCTGATCAAGTCGTGGCGGCGCTGACCGATTGCGGCTTCCGCCACGTCACCCTGGATTTGCAGGGCTATCGCCGGGGAAGCTTCACCGTCGTGACCTGAACGGAGGGATCAGGCTTTCTTCAATCACCATCGAGGATCGATGGGGGTGGGGGCGCCGGCGCCGGGATGCAGGATTTGCTGTCGTAATGCTCCTGATCGCTGCAATCATTGCTCATATAGGAAGGTTCAACCTCGGGAGATGGCGAACCAGGGTTATTGGCGCAGCCTGACACGATAGATAGCGCCAGGCCGAGGAAGGCAAGAAGCAGAGTGGGTTTACGCATGGAATGGTATCGGACGAGGTGGCTTTGATGGAGTTGGACGCGGGCGTCCAGCGAGATTCCCCAAAATGTATATGAAGTGTTGTCAGCAACACAATGGGGCCGCGTTGGCCCATCGAGGGTGATGGTGAACGAAGCCTCCTTGCGCCTGCTGCTGGAGCAAGTTCGCTCTGGTGAATTGGCGGTGGATGGCGCAATCGACCGATTGCGGGATCTACCATTTCGCGATCTGGGCGAAGCAGTGCTCGACAATCACCGCGAACTGCGATGTGGCCAGCCCGAGGTGATCTACTGCGCGGGCAAGACCGTCGCGCAGATCAAGACCATCGTGGCCGCCATGCTGGAGGGAGACAGCACCATTTTGGCCACGCGCGCCACGGCGGAAATGGCCGACGCGATCGCGGAGTTGTGTCCCGATGCCCGTTATAACGCCTTGGGGCGTACCGTCGTCGTGCAGCGTTCCCTCCGATCGTTGACCGATGGCTATATCGCGATTATCACCGCCGGCACCTCCGATTTGATGGTGGCGGAGGAGGCGGCCGAAACCGCGTTATCGTTCGGCAACCGCATCGAACGCATCAACGATGTGGGTGTGGCCGGCTTGCACCGTCTGCTGGCGCGATTGGATTTGATCCGAGCCGCGCGGGTCGTGATCGTGGTCGCCGGGATGGAAGGAGCCTTGGCCAGCGTGGTGGCCGGATTGGTGGCCCGTCCGGTCGTCGCGGTGCCGACCAGCGTCGGCTACGGCGCCAGTTTCGACGGTTTGGCGGCATTGTTGGGCATGTTGACGTCTTGCGCCGGCGGCGTGGGGGTGGTCAATATCGACAATGGTTTCGGCGCCGCCTGTCTGGCCAGCATGATCAATCAGCCATGATGACAGCGGCATCGGGTGGATGAGGGCGGTATGGCGATCAAGGTGCATGTGGACATCGTCAGCGCGGAGAAGGAACTGTTTTCCGGGTTGGCCGAGATGGTGGTGGCGACGGCGGAGCTGGGTGAGGTGGGCATTCTGCCGGGGCACAGCCCATTCCTGGCGCGCTTGAAACCCGGACAGGTGCGAGTACAACTGTCGTCGGAGGAAACGCAAGTGTTCTATATCTCCAGCGGTCTGCTGGAAGTGCAGCCGCAAGTGGTCACGGTGTTGGCCGATTATGCCGAAAATGCCGCCAATCTCGACGAAGCCGCCGCCGTTCGCGCCCGCGAAGCAGCTCGATGCACGTTGCTGCAATGTTTGAGCGATATGGAGTGCGCGAGGACGTTGGCGGAGGCCACGGCGCAATTGCAGGCCATCGACCACTTGCGGCGTCAAGGCCGGCGGAGCAAATAACGGAGAATGGGTATCGATGATTGCATCCAATCCTTGCGTGTTGGTGGATGGTTCGTCCTGGCTGCACCGGGCTTTCAACGCGCTGCCGGCATTGAGCACCAAGGCGGGTGAGCCGACCGGCGCCTTGTACGGGGTGTTGAACATGCTGCGCCGCTTGTTGGCCGACTACCGCCCGGACTATCTGGCGGTGGTGTTCGACGCGCCCGGCAAGACGTTCCGTCACGAACAGTTCGCCGATTACAAAGCCCATCGTCCCCCCATGGACCCGCTGCTGGTCCGGCAGATCGAACCCTTGCATGCCTGCATTCGCGCCTTGGGATTGCCGTTGCTACAAGTGGGGGGGGTCGAAGCCGACGATGTGATCGGCACCTTGACCCACCAAGCGACCGCCAAAGGCTTGCCGGTGTTGATCGTCAGCGGCGACAAGGACCTGGCGCAGTTGGTGGGTGAGCGGGTGCGCATGCTGGATACCATGAAGAATCTGGTGACCGACGTGGCCGGTGTGGAACAAAAGTTCGGCGTGCCGCCGGCGCTGATCGTCGATTGGCTGGCCTTGGTCGGCGATACGTCCGACAACATTCCCGGCGTGCCGGGCGTCGGACCGGTGACCGCCGCCAAGTGGCTACGTCAATACGGTTCGCTGGATGCGCTGATCGCCGATGCCGCCGCCATCACCGGCAAGATCGGCGACAAACTGCGCGCCGGTTTGAAGCAACTGCCGTTGTCGCGGCAACTGGCGACCCTGGATTGTCAGGTCGCGCTGCCCGTCGCGTTTGAGGAGCTGCGGCCCGCGCCGCTCGATACCGCCACGCTGCGGGCGCTGTACGAGCGCTTTGAATTCCGCACCTGGTTACGGGATTTAGCGTCCGCCTCGCAGCCCAATCCGGTTCCAGCGCCGACTCAGCCGGCGCTCGATTTTCAGGAAACCGCCGCCGAACCGGTGACCTATCAACTCGTCCTGGATCGGCCGACGTTCGAGGAATGGCTGGCGCGGTTACAGGCGGCGGATTTGTTCGCCTTCGATACCGAAACCACCAGCCTGAATTATCTGGACGCGCGGATCGTCGGCGTGTCTTTCGCGGTGAATCCATGCGAAGCCGCCTATGTGCCCTTGGCGCACGACTATCCCAGTGCCCCGGAGCAATTGAGCCGTGAATGGGTATTGGAGCGGTTGCGCCCATTGCTGGAGGACCCAGCACGGCCCAAGCTGGGCCAGCATCTCAAATACGATTCGCATGTGCTCGCCAATCATGGTATCGCGCTGCGTGGTATCCGGCACGACACTCTGCTGGAGTCCTACGTGCTGGATTCCACCGCCCGTCACGATATGGATTCGCTGGCGGAGCGGCATCTGAAGCTGCACACCATCCACTTTGAGGATGTGGCGGGGAAGGGTGCCAAACAATTGACCTTCAATCAGGTGGCGCTGGAACAGGCCGGACCCTACGCGGCCGAGGATGCCGACGTGACCCTGCGGTTGCATCGCTGTCTGTGGCCGCGCCTGGAACGGGAGCCGGGCTTGCGGCGGCTGTATGAGGAACTGGAAATCCCGCTGATCGACGTGCTGGCGCGGATGGAGCGGATCGGAGTGCGGGTGGACGCGGCGGCATTGCGCCAGCAAAGTGGTGAACTCGCCAAACGCTTGTGGGAGCTGGAACAGCAAGCCCACGATTTGGCTGGCGGACGGTTCAATCTGGGTTCGCCGAAACAATTGCAGATGATTCTGTTCGAGCGACTGGGATTGCCATCCGGCAAGAAAACCGCGACCGGTCAGGCATCCACCGCCGAGGACGTGTTGCAGGAACTGGCGCTGAACTATCCGTTACCGAAAGTAATCTTGGAGCACCGCTCGCTGAGCAAGTTGAAATCGACCTATACCGACCGGCTGCCCGAGCAGATTCATCCGCAGACTGGCCGGGTCCATACCTCCTATCATCAGGCCGTGGCCAGTACTGGGCGCTTGTCGTCTTCCGATCCGAATTTACAGAACATCCCGATCCGCACCTCGGAAGGGCGGCGCATCCGGCAAGCCTTTGTGCCGGAACCGGGTTGGGCGATGCTGGCGGCGGATTATTCGCAAATCGAACTGCGGATCATGGCCCATCTGTCCGGCGACGACGGCTTGCTGCGTGCTTTCGCCGCCGGCGTCGACGTGCATCGTGCCACCGCCGCCGAAGTGTTCGGCGTGGCGGTGGAGGGAGTCAGCGCCGAGCAGCGGCGTAGCGCCAAGGCCATCAATTTCGGACTGATCTACGGCATGTCGGCGTTCGGATTGGCCCAGCAACTCGGCATCGAACGCAGCGCGGCGAAGGATTACGTGGATCGTTATTTCGCCCGCTATCCCGGCGTCAAGGCGTATATGGAAAACACCCGGCGTTCGGCCGCCGAGCGGGGTTACGTGGAGACGGTATTCGGTCGCCGGCTGTATTTGTCGGACATCCGCGCCCGCAACCCACAGTTTCGGCAAGCGGCGGAACGGGCCGCCATCAACGCCCCGATGCAGGGTACCGCCGCCGACATCATCAAACGGGCCATGCTGGCGGTGGATCGCTGGTTGCGGGAATCCGGTTTTCCGGCGCGGATGTTGATGCAGGTTCACGACGAGTTGGTGTTCGAAGTGGCCGAGGACGCCGTGACGGAGGCCGGGGAGCGTATTCGGGCGGCGATGGTCGCGGCAGCGGAGTTGCGCGTACCGTTGGAGGTGGATATCGGCGTGGGCGCGAATTGGGACGAGGCGCATTGAGATAGTGTACCGAACACTTGACGTCCTCTAAGGTCGTGCTTGCAAGGGAAAATAAAAATGAAAGCTACCGAAGCCAAGTTACTAGATTTCCTTAAGAAGTCACCGCAGTTCGTAATCCCGATCTATCAGCGCACCTACTCGTGGACCGACAAGGAATGTCGGCAGTTGTGGGATGACATCGTACGTACCGGGGGGAACGATGCCATCTCCGCGCACTTCATTGGTTCCATCGTCTACATCGAGAAGGGGCTTTATCATGTGGTGAGCCAACCACCTCTCCTGGTGATCGACGGTCAGCAACGCTTGACCACCCTTACCTTGCTGCTGGCGGCGCTGGCTAAGGCGCTGGAACGACTTGACGAGAGCAGGCGCGAACCGGTGGACGGTTTTTCGCCGCGCAAGCTGCGCAACTACTACCTCCTCAATCCCGAGGAAGATGGGGAGCGGCGCTATAAATTGCTGTTGTCGCAGACCGACAAGAGTTCGCTCATCGCTATCGTTGGCAGCACCGAACAGCCGAAGGAACCCTCTCTACGGGTGATGCAGAACTTCGCGCTGTTCGAGTCACTGATCGCCGGTTGCAACGGCGATCTGGCGGCAGTGTGCAAGGGATTGGCCAAGCTGGTAGTGGTCGACATTGCGCTCAGCCGCGACCAGGACAATCCCCAGCTGATTTTCGAAAGCATGAACTCCACCGGTCGAGAACTGAGCCAAGCTGACCTGATCCGCAACTTTATTCTGATGGGGTTAGAGCCGAAGTTGCAGATGCGGCTCTACGAGCAGTTCTGGCGGCCGATGGAGGTGGAATTCGGACAAGAAGCTTACGGTACCCACTTCGATGGTTTCATGCGCCACTACCTGACGATGAAAACCGGTGAGATTCCCAATGTGCGTGAGGTGTATGAGGCGTTTAGAGCTCACGCCCGCTCGCCCGTGGTAGCTCAGGCTGGAGTAGAAGTGCTGGTGAAAGATATCCGCGACTTTGGCCGTTATTTTTGCGCCATCGCACTCGGTGCGGAGATCGCTCCGAACCTCAAGGTGGCTTTCCACGACCTGCGTGAATTGAAGGTGGAGGTAGCCTATCCCTTCCTACTGGAACTGTATCATGACTACGTCATCGGTATCCTACCCCAGGCAGACTTCGTCGCAGCGGTCCGGTTGGTGGAAGCTTATGTGTTTCGCCGCGCCATTTGCGCCATCCCGACCAACTCGCTGAACAAGACCTTCGCCACGTTCACGAAGGCGCTAAGGAAGGATCGCTACCTCGAAAGCATCCAGGCACATCTGCTCGGACTACCGTCGTATCGACGTTTTCCGACTGACGATGAATTCCGGCGCGACCTGCAAACCCGCGATCTCTATAACTTCCGCAGCCGAAGCTATTGGCTACGCCGGTTGGAGAACCACGGTAGAAAAGAGCGCGTACCAGCCGATGAATACACCATCGAGCATATCTTGCCCCAGAACGAGAAACTCTCCGTAGCGTGGCAAGAGGCGCTCGGCCCGGAGTGGCAACGAATCCAGCAGACCTGGTTGCACACCCTGGGTAATCTGACGCTCACTGGCTACAACTCGGAATACAGTGATCGCCCCTTCATCGAAAAGCGCGACATGGTGGGTGGTTTCAAGGAAAGCCCGCTCAAGCTGAACGCGGGTCTCGGACTTCTTGAGCAATGGAATGAAGATACCATAAAGGCTCGTGCCGAGAGGCTAGCCAGCATTGCCGTGGAAGTTTGGAAGACCCCAAGTTTGCCGGTTGGAATCGTGGAGGCGTATCGTCCCAAAGCGGCTGTCGCAGCGAGCTACCGCATTGCCGATCATCCATATCTGCTCACTAGCCCGGTACGCGAACTGTTCGAATCCTTCCGCAAGGAGGTTCTTGCCCTCGATCCCTGCATAACCGAGGAGTTCCTGAAGCTATATGTTGCCTACAAGGCGGAGACCAACTTTGTGGATGTAGTGCCGCAGGCTAAGCGGTTGCGGTTGTCGCTGAACATGGCTTTCGCCGAGATCAACGATCCGAGAGGTCTCTGCAAAGATGTTACCGGCGTTGGCCGTTGGGGTAATGGCGATGTGGAGGTCGGCTTGGCGTCGTTGGATGAATTGCCCTATGTGCTGGGGTTGGTACGGCAGTCGTTCGAGCGGCAAATGGGCAATGGAGTCGAGACATAAGGCAGTTTGGACGAGGCGCATTAACGCATTAACGGAGTGGAGACAGATACGCGTGGTTTGATGCCGAGCATGGAATAGCGGGATAACGAGTTATGCCCGCGACCAACTTCAATACCAAGAACGATAGCATAGGCGGGGTTTTCCGTGCGTTAGAACTTCGGATCGAAACGGCTATCGCCAATATCCGAGTGATGCGCCATGCCCGTTGCCGCATTTCGTCGGTTGGCAACGGAATGCGGCAGTCGCCACATACTCAGCTATTATTCTCGAATAGAGGTTCGGCGCATCCCTGGCTTCCACGACCGCGCCGC
>DAOTGT010000024.1:0-26327 GCA_035447285.1 Candidatus Competibacter sp. | reverse complement strand
GGAGATGGGCCAAAAGCCGTGGGGCGCCAAGTCGCGAGACGCGTTGCGCGAGCTATTGTCCCGTAGCGACATCACGCTGCGGGTGCGGGATCAGGACCGCTACGGCCGGACAGTCGCCCAAGTGTTTGTCGGGCAAACCGATGTGGGTTTGGAAATGGTCCGGCGAGGGCAAGCGGCCGTTTACGAGCAGTACAACGATTCGGCCGCCTACCGGCAGGCCCAGACCGAGGCGAAACGGGACCGGCGCGGCATCTGGGAAAAACCAGGCAGTCAACAGGACCCAGCCGCTTGGCGGCGGTTGAACCCACGCTAAACCCGCCCGCGAACCACGATCTTGCACGATGATGGCATCCACATCGATTCCGCTCGCCAGCGGCGATAGTGCCGCCATCCGTCGCGACCAGGGCCGCTACCGCTGCGAGGGCCGCTGGACCCTGGCGGGCATCGAGACGCTCGACGCACAACTGCAAGGCATGCCCTGGGCGACCGGCACGCTGCAACTGGACGGCTCCGGCATTCAAGCCATCGACACCACCGGCGCGCTACAACTGCTCAATCTGGTCGCCGCGCTGGAACGGGACGGTCGTCGAGTGCAACTGGTTGGTTTGCACGAGGAACACCGCGAACTGTTGGAGCTGGTGCGAGAGCGCCGCGCCGCCGCCGGAGAACCGCCGCCGACCACGCCACCGAGGAACCGGCTGGAACGGCTGGGTCGCTGGGTCTGGCATCATCTCAGGCGCGGCGGCGATTTTCTGGCCTTCGTCGGCGAAGCGGCGCTGGCGTTGGGCCAGTTGATAGTGCACCCCAGGCGGTTTCGCTGGCGGGCGTTGTTCGGCAACGTTGAAACCGCCGGCATTCATGCCCTACCCATCGTCGCGTTGCTAGCCTTCATGATGGGCGTGGTCATCGCCTATCAAGGCGGTCGCCAATTGGAATTCTACGGTGCCAATATTTTCATCGTTGAACTGGTCTCACTGACCATGCTGCGCGAGCTGGCGCCGTTGATCACAGCCATCATCGTCGCCGGCCGCACCGGTTCGTCCTACACCGCCCAGATCGGTACCATGCAGGTCACCGAGGAAGTAGACGCGCTGCGTACCATCGGCATCCCGCCCATGAATTTGCTGGTACTGCCCAAACTGCTGGCCCTGGTGGTGGCCCTGCCGCTGCTGACACTGTTCGCGGACGCACTGAGCGTGTTCGGCGGCATGGTCATGGCGCAAATCATGCTGGATGTGAGTTACGGCGATTTTCTCGATCGATTCCCGCAAGTGGTGACACTGACCTCGTTCTTGATCGGGATCGGTAAGGCACCGGTATTCGCCGCCATCATCGCTCTGGTGGGCTGCTATCAAGGTTTCCAGGTGCGCGGCGGCGCCGACAGCGTCGGCCGGCAAACCACGGTCAGCGTGGTGCAGTCCATTTTTCTGGTGATCGCCACCGATGCTGTGTTTTCGGTGATGTTGGGTAGTGTCGGCTTATGGCGCTGAGCATGGGTCCGGCGGAGAAAGTGATCAAAATCAGTGGCCTGCGCACGCGCTTCGGCGAGACGATCATTCACGACAACCTGGATCTCGATATTTCCCGAGGCGAAGTGGTGGCCCTGGTCGGCGGCAGCGGTTCCGGCAAGACCACCTTGGTGCGAGCGGTGATCATGCTGCTGAAGCCGGCGGCAGGCTCCATCAAGTTGTTTGGAGAAGAGATTGTCGGGATCGGCGACGGTCCGGCGTTTCGGCTACGGCGGCGCTTCGGCATGCTGTTTCAGCAAGGAGCGCTGTTCGGTTCGCTCACGGTGCGGGAGAATGTGGCGGTGCCGCTGCGCGAGCACACTCGGTTGCCGGCCCGGCGAATCGCGGAAATCGCCGATCTCAAGATCGCGCTGGCGGGTCTACCGGCCGACGCCGGCAACAAACTGCCGCGCGAGCTGAGCGGCGGCATGCTCAAGCGCGCGGCCCTGGCGCGGGCCCTGGCACTAGACCCGGCGCTGCTATTTCTGGACGAGCCGACCTCCGGCCTCGATCCGGTCAGCGCCGGCGCCTTCGACGAACTGGTGGTGCAGCTCAAGGAATCACTGGGACTGACGGTGGTCATGGTGACCCACGACTTGGATTCGCTGTGGCACGCCACCGATCGGGTGGCGTTTCTGGGTGAAAAGCGGGTGATCGGTTACGCGCCGATGGCGGAGTTAGTGACGGCCGAACATCCGCTGATCCGGGCCTATTTCGAGGGACCACGCGGCCGCGCGGCGCGGGGACAAATATGTACAGCAAAGTGAATTACGCTCTGGTGGGCCTGTTCGTCGTCCTGTTTGGCGCGGCAGCGGTGGGCGTGTCGTTCTGGCTGACGATCGGGGTCGAAAACAAAACCTACGACCGCTACCGGGTGTATTTCCACGAATCGGTGGCCGGTCTGAGCCTCAAGGCGGCGGTCCGCTATCGCGGCGTTCAGATCGGTCAGGTGGAATCCATCCGGCTCGATCCCGCCAACCCTGATCAGGTGGATGTGGTGCTGAACATCGAACGCGGCACGCCAATCCGGCGCGGCACCATCGCGACCCTGTCCAAGCAGGGCCTGACCGGCGTGGCGTCGGTGGAACTGAGCGGCGGTGGTCAGTCGCTGCCCTTGGAGAAGCAACCGGGGCAGGAACTGCCGGTGATTCAAGCCGGACCGTCGCTGGTGGCCCGCCTGGACGACGCTTTCAACAATATCATTACCAATGTCGACAACCTGTCGCGGCGCCTCGAACGCTTGCTGGGCGATCAAAATCAGACGGCCCTGACCCAAACCCTGCAAAATCTCAGCACGATCACCGGCGCGGTGGCCGACCGCTCCGACCGCATCCGCCAAACCCTGGATCATGTAGCAGTCTTCACCGGCACCTTGGCGGAACGCTCGGGGCAATTGGGCAAGGCGCTGGATCAACTGACAACGATGTTACAGGGCACCGGCGACTTGAGTGCACGGGTTCGGGCCACCCTGAGCGATTTTCGCGCGGGTGCCCAAGCGGTGCGTCGGACGGCCGACACCTTCAACCAGACCAGCCGGGACCTGAGCGGCCTGGCTGAGGTCGGGCAACGGGAATTGCGACAACTGGGGCAAAATACCGTGCCGGAATTCAATAGCCTGCTGGTGGAAGCCAACGAACTGGTGGTAGTCCTACGGCGGTTGGCCGAATTGCTGGAACAGAACCCGCGCGCCCTGCTGGTGGGCAAGCCCAGCGGCCGACCGGGTCCTGGGGAACAGTAAGGGCGCGAAAAGCGGGTCAACAACGAATAAAAGTCGAAAAGGACGGAATGTGCGGAATCACAACGTAGGGTGCCTCGAAGGCGAACGCAGGCGACGGTGGGTCTGGATTGGGGGAGTGCTACTGGCCACGCTGGCGCTGAGCGCTTGTCTGCTGCCGCAGGACAAATCGCCGCCACGACAGGACTATCTATTGGAGGTCACGAGCTTCGCGTCACCACCGGCTCGACGCGCCAGCGACAAGATCCTGCTGGTGGCGATGCCCAAGGCCGCGCCGGGATTCGATTCCAACCGTATCGCCTACAGCCGGGAACCGCTGAAACTGGACTACTACAACGACAGCGGCTGGAGCGATACACCAGCCAAGATGCTGCTGCCCATTCTGGTGCGGGCGTTCGAAACCACCGGAGCGTTCAAGGCGGTGGTATCGCCGCCGGCGCCAGGTTTGGCCGACTTGCGGGTGGATGTAGATCTAATCCGCCTGCAGCAGGAATTCATGACCCAGCCCAGCAAGGTGCGGTTGACCGTGCGGATCAAAGTGCTGGATATGAAAAGTAGACATGTGCTGGGAACCCAGGTATTCGAGGCGGTGGAACCGGCTCCCAGCGAAAATGCCTACGGCGCGGTCCGGGCGACGAACGCCGCCGTGCAGAAAATTCTGGGAGAGATGGTGCCGTTTGCGCTGCAATATGTGGGTTGACTCGCTTGACGCCCCCTCTGTGGCCTCTACGGACTCGTCCCTTTTCATACCATCGATCAATCCCTCGACCTCCACCGGAGACACCCATGAATTTTGGCGACATGACGATCGAACAGACCCGCGATTTTCCATATCGATCTGTTGAAGCGGCTGGCAACCGACTCATGGAGCGCGCGCCATGATGTACTTCTCCGGGACCATCGCCGACGTGATCGAAGACGGCGCCACCGCGACGCTGATTCTGGATACGGGTCGAATCAAGCACCAGTTACACGCCGATTCGCGCCTGCTGGCCGAGGCATTGACCGCGCTCTACGGGGATGACTGCATCGGTAAGCCCGCCGCGGTCCAATGCGATGGCTCGACGCTCACCAGTATCGAGATTCCCGGCGCGGCGCCGAACTATACCATTTGATTTGGCCGAAGCCTACCAGCGGCTCGCAGGCCGCGAACCGTTCGAGCAGACACTGCACGTTTCATGGCGCCGCGCCGACGGCGCACCACGCTGGTGAAGCAACTGGCGGACGTGGGCCTTTGGAAAAAGCGGTAACCGCTGGCCGCGCCGACGCTCGCCACGCTACACTCTTTCCATCGAACCGGAAGGAGGGTTCCCCATGCGTTGGCGTGATCTGAGGCGCAGCAGTAACGTGGAAGACCGGCGGGACGAGTCGCCATCCGTCCGTCGTGGCGGCGGCATCAAGCTGGGTGGCGTCGGGTTGGTGCTGGTGATGGTGGCGAGCCTGATATTCGGGGTCGATCCCACGCAAGTGCTGAGCCTGCTGGGCGGCGGATCGACGGCGACAGCACCCCAGCAGACCCAGCAGCGCGCGGATTTCGTCGCCGCCGTCCTGGGCGACACCGAGGATACCTGGAGCCAGTTGTTCCAGGCGCAAGGCGGCCAATACGCGCGACCGAAGCTGGTCCTGTTCCACGATGCCGCGCAATCCGCCTGCGGTTTCGCCAGCGCCGCCGTGGGTCCCTTCTACTGTCCGGGCGACCGCCAGGTTTATCTCGATCTCTCTTTCTTTCAGGAACTGTCCCAGCGTTTTGGTGCGCCCGGTGATTTCGCGCGCGCCTACGTGATCGCCCACGAGATCGGACACCACGTCCAGAATCTGACCGGTATTTCCGCCAAGGTGCAGGCGCAACGGCGACAACTGCCCGAGGCACAGGGCAACGCACTGTCGGTGCTGGTGGAATTGCAGGCCGATTGCCTAGCGGGCGTGTGGGGCCACTATGCACAGCGGCGGGGCGTGCTGGAACCGGGTGATATCGAAGCGGCGATGAAGGCGGCCTCGGCCATCGGCGACGATCGCCTCCAGCGCCAGGCGCGCGGCTATGTCACACCCGACTCCTTCACCCACGGCACTTCCGAGCAGCGGATGCGCTGGTTCAGCCGGGGACTGAAAACCGGCGACGTCAAGGAATGCAATACTTTTGTGGCGCAACGGCCCTGAGCGGATTTCACCCGGCATGGCCGCCCGCATCCTCTTGGTCGAGGACGAACCCACCATCGCCGAAATCGTCGAGTTCGCGCTGGCCGGCGAAGGGTTCCAAGTCGCCTGGCGTACCCTGGCCCGCGACGCCGAAGTCGCACTGAGCGCCGATGCCCACGATCTGCTCATCCTCGATATCGGGTTGCCCGATGGATCGGGTCTGGAGCTGCTCAAGCGGATAAGACGCGATTCGGACATGCCGGTGCTGATCCTCTCCGCTCGCAACGCCGAACTGGATCGGGTTCTCGGGCTGGAACTGGGCGCGGACGATTACGTCAGCAAGCCGTTCAGCCCGCGCGAGCTGGCTGCCCGGGTCAAGGCCATCCTCAAGCGCAGCGTTCGAAACCACGCCATCGCGACAGGGCCGGCCGCCGGCGAACCCGCTGACTCCAACGGATTCGAGGTCGACGAGGCCCGCGCCACGATTCGGTTTCAGCGCCGACCCCTGGACTTGACCCGTTACGAATACCTCATCCTCAAGACGCTGCTGACCCAACCGGAACGGGTGTTCTCCCGCGCCCAACTGATGGATCGGGTTTGGTCCGACCCCGCCGCCAGCTTCGAGCGCAGCGTGGACACCCACATCAAGACGCTACGGGCCAAGCTGCGCGAGATCGAACCGCGCTTCGATCCGATCCGCACCCATCGCGGTTTGGGCTATTCGATCCGAGTCGCGGACCGACCCTGAAACCGCGCCACCATGCGTCTGGGTCTCAAGCTGTTTCTCGGCTATTTCCTGATCGTCGGGCTGGGCGTGTATTTCTCCCTGAACATCTTCGGCAAGGAACTCAAACCGGCCTTCCGCCAAGCCACCGAGGACACGCTGATCGACACCGCCAACCTGCTGGCGGTGCTGGTGCGCGACGACCTGCTCGACGGCGGTATCGCCGACGGCCGCTTCCAGGAGCGGCTGGCGGAATACGCCAATCGCGCGCCCAATGCCCGGATTTGGGATATCGCCAAACAGGCTTTCGATCACCGCATCTACATCACCGACCAGCGGGGCGTGGTGCTGTTCGACTCCAGCGGGCGGGATGTCGGTCAGGACTATTCCCGCTGGAACGATGTCCATCTGACCCTGCGCGGTCAGTACGGCGCCCGCACCACCCGCGACGACCCACACGACGAGCGGACCTCGGTGATGTACGTGGCGGCGCCGGTTCGGGACGGCGAACGCATCATCGGCGTGCTGACCGTAGCCAAACCCGGCGCCAGCGTTCAGCCCTTTGTGGATCGGGCCGAAGCCAAGCTGTATCGCGCCGCCGCCGTGCTGGTGGCGGTATCCCTGACCGTGGGGCTGGCGTTCTCCTGGTCACTGGCCCGTTCCATTGGCCGGCTGGCCGGCTACGCCCGCGCCGCCGCCGATGGCCGGCGGGCTCTCGTGCCGAAAGGCGGCGGACCGGAATTGCGCGCCTTGGCGGAAGCGGTGGAAACCATGCGGAGCAAGCTGGATGGCCGGGATTACGTGGAGCGCTACGTCCATACCCTGACCCACGAAATGAAAAGCCCGCTGGCGGCTATCGCCGGCGCCGCCGAATTGTTGCAGGGCGAGCTGCCGGGACCGCAACGCGAGCGTTTCGCCAACCTGGTCGCCGGGGAGGCCGAACGGCTCCAGCAATTAGTCGAACGCCTGCTAGCGCTGGCCACCGTCGAGCAGCGGCGCGAACCGCAGGAGCGGCGACCGGTCGAGCTGCACCGAACCGTGGAGGAATGGCGGACCGCCCGCGCACCCGCCATCGCTCGCAAGGTTTTAGGGATCGACAACCGGGTTGCCGAGGGCGCGGCCTTTCTAGGCGAACCGTTCCTGCTGGTTCAGGCCATCGGTAATCTGCTCGATAACGCACTGGATTTCACGCCCGCGCACGGAACCGTGATGATCGAGGTCGATCTGGTCGGTGGCGTCTGGCGGCTGAGCGTGACCAACAGCGGTAGCGCCATTCCCGACTACGCCCGCGAGCGGCTGTTCGAGCGCTTCTATTCCCTACCCCGCCCGGACACCGGCCGCAAGAGCACCGGACTGGGGTTGGCCTTCGTCCGGGAAGTCGCGCAGCTACACGGCGGAACGATCACGGTGGATAACGTGCCAGATGCCGATGGCGCTATCATCGGAGTGGTTGCCCGACTGAGCCTGCCGGCGGCCTGACTCCCGCTCGATCAGCGTTACCGGCCGCTTCACTCAATCCTCACACTTCCCTCACTTCCCGCGCATCAGGGCCTCAATTCGTCGGTTTAGGCTGGCCTCGTCATTCATTCACCGAGGAAGCCCCGATGAGAAACCCGCTGTTCGTCAAGGTGGTTCTAGTGTTCCTGGTCACGGTGGTGCTGGCCACCGGCCTGTCGCAAATCGATTATCTGGTGCGAGAGCGGACGCAACGCCGCGATCAGGTCGTCGCCGGCATCGCCGCCGCCACCGCTCGCGACCAAATCCTGGTCGGGCCGTTGCTAGTCATTCCCTACACTCGCATCGTCAAGACGCAGAAGCCCAGCGAGAAGGACGACAACAAGATGATCGAGGTCGAAACACGTTATGCGGACTGGCTGTATCTGCCGCCAGCCGAGCTGGATGTCCAGGCCAACCTGAACACCGAACAAATTCGCCGCAGCCTGTATTACGCCGTGGTGTTTAGCGGTGCCGTTTCGCTCAAGGGCCGCTTCGCGTCCGATGGCGAATTGCTGCAACCCGGTCCGAACGAACGGATCGAATTCGGCGATCCTCGCCTGATCGTCGGGATCGGCGATCCGCGCGGCATCCTGCGAGCGCCGGCGCTGGTTTGGGCCGGACAACGGCTCGATTTCCTGCCAGGTACCGCCGAGGAAAAAATGCCTAACGGTATTCAGGCCCGCCTTATGGGTCTCGACCTCCAGCACGGGTGGTCGGCCGAGTTCGAATTCACGCTCGACCTGCGCGGTACCCAGTCCTTCGATGTCGCGCCGGTGGGCGACACCACCCACATTGACGTGCGCGGCAACTGGCCGCATCCCAGTTTTTATGGCCAGTTCCTACCGGAATCGCGCCAAGTGAACGACGCCGGCTTTTCCGCCGCCTGGTCCACCACTCGGCTGGCCACCAACATGCTCCATCAATTGTTCGAACATCTGCGTAACAACCGCCCGCTCGATACTCTGATCGGGGTGCGTTTCGTCGATCCGACCGACAGTTACACCCAGACCGACCGCGCGATCAAATACGGGCTGCTGTTCATCGGTCTGACCTTCGCCGCCTTCTTCCTGTTCGAGGTGCTCAAGCGGTTGGCGATCCATCCCTTTCAGTACGGCTTGGCCGGCACTGCGCTGGTGTTGTTCTATCTGCTGCTCCTGTCGCTGTCGGAACATGTGGGCTTTGGGATCGCCTACGCGATCGCCACCGCCGGCTGCGTGGCGCTGCTGGCCTATTATCTCAGCCATGTGCTGGATAGCCTGGGTTGGGGTTTGGGTTTCGGGGCGCTGATCGGCGCGGTGTTCGGGATTCTGTACGTGTTGATCAGCCTGGAGGATCTGGCGCTGTTGGCCGGCTCGGTGACGCTGTTTGGCGCCCTGGCGCTGGTGATGACGCTGACCCGCAAGGTGGACTGGTATCAATTAGGGGAGGCGCTGGGCACGCGACGCGGCAAGGGATCGAACGGCGCGTGAGACAGGCCCTGACCCATGTCCTCTCTCCCGCAAGGAGAGAGGATTGTGGGTCGAACTCATGGGCGAACCCTGATGGCAAGGCTGCCTGGATCGGCGCTCAAATCGTGCCGCCGCCAGGCATCCGGCGGCAGCGCGGCGGTCGCCAACTCGCAGAGATGGCCGTGATGGGTGAAAAACAGCACCTGTGCGCAGCGGGCCAATTCGGCCAACACCCCCAGTGTCGCCACGGCTCGGTCATCGTCGAACTGCACCAGCAAATCGTCGATGGCGATGGGAACGGCCTCGCGCTCCCGCAGATGTTCCTCAATGGCCGCAATGCGCAACGCCAGGAACAGTTGGTCGCGCGTGCCTTGGCTCAATCCATCCATCCCTACCTTGACCTCATCCGGCCGTTTCCCCACCAAGATTTGCCGGTCGTCCTGGTAATCCATTTCCAAGCCGCTGAAACTACCCAGGGTGATCCGGGCGAAGATCTCGCTGGCACGGCGCAGCACCGGTCCCTGATGTTGCTCCCGGTACGCCTGCACGACCCGCGACACGACGGCGCCGGCCAGCCGGGCGCGGGCGTAGGCGCGGGATTGCCGGGCGATACGGGCGGCCGTCTCCTCGGCACCCTGTTGCGCCTGTGCCGCCACGTTGCCGCCGTCGATGGCGTCAAAAGCGCGGCGTGCGTCCAGACAGACCGCATACGCGGTTTCCAGCTCGGCTTCACCCTCGCGGATCGTGGTTTCCAACTCATCCAAGCGGGCATGGGTGGCATCCAGATCCTCGCCCTCAATCTCGGCCAATACTTCGGCCAGCGGGCGAGCGGCACCGCGCACCAGTTGCTCCTCGATCTCGATCACCCGCTCGGCCAACCGCCGCTTGTGCGTCGCTTGTTCCTCGACCGCCGCCAGCTCGTCCGGCGATTCCACCCCGGCACGCCGCAGCAGTTCGGCCAAACGGTCGCGCTGACTCGCGGCGGCGGCCTCCGCTCGGTCGAGTCCGTCCTGTTCCCGGACGATGGCGGCGTCGGCCTGCTTGCGCCGACGGTCGGCGTCGCGCGCTTCGTTCAAGGCGGTGTACAGCGTGTCGGCGATCCGGTCGGCCGTCCGATCGGCGGCGGCTTCGCCGACGGCGCGCGTCAATTCGGCCAGCGCGCTTTCAAAGTCGGCACGGGTCGTCCGTTCCCGCTGGACCTCACCGGACAAGCTTTCCAGCTTTTGCAGAGTCTGGACAAGCCGATCCCACTGATCGAGCCGGACTCGCGCCTCCGCCGGCAAGGCTTGGGGCGACAGCCGCAATTCGCGCATGGCGGCGTCCCATTGCGTCCGCCAGACCGCCTGTTTCTCGGCCAGTCCGGCGCGCTTCGCGGCAACTTCACGCCGTTCGGCTTCGCATTGGCGGATGCCGCTATCGAGCTTGGCGCGTGCCATGGCGGTTTGGCGGCCCTGCTCGATGGCCACCTTGGCACGGCCGAGCGCGACCGACAGGGCTTCGTCTTCGCTCAACGCCGGCAAACCGCATTTCCGCAAGGCCCGATCCAGCGTTTGACGGGCCACCGCCAGTGCCGCGCCGATCTCCCGTCGTTCCCGTCGCAAGGTTTCCAAATGAGCGGAACGTTCGACCAGCAGCGCCTGTTTGCCCAGCCACTCCGCCGCCGCGCCGGGCGAAAGATCGGGCTGACGCAAGGATTCGGCGATCCCCTTCCAACGCGTGTCGAGCTGGTTGCGTTCGGCCGCCAGCGTGGCGAACTGGCTCGCGCAATCCGAGCGCGCCCGCTGCATGTCGGCGATGCGCTGGCGGAGGCTCTCGACGTTGGCGGCCCGCGTGGCGTCGGCGTGCAGCAAATCGGCCAGACGGTCGGCTTCCCGCATGGCCGCCTCGAAGGCATCGAGCGGCGACTGTCCCGGCACGGGGTCCATCGTGCGCTCGACATAGCCCCGACGAATCCGCCGCCAGTCTTCGTCACGCGTTTGACGGGCTTGCCGCACCTGATCGTGGGTCACGATTTCGGCGACCGCCGCCAACTCGCACAATTCGCGTTCCCGCTCACCGATATCCCGTTGCAGGATTCCATCCTGGTTTTTGAGCGAACGTTCCGCCTCGGCCCACTGCCGATAGCGGTCGGCTATCTCGGTCACCGTGGCCAAGGGCGGCACGCGCAGCGCGATCAACTCATCGAGCGTCCCCTCCCACAACGACGCGGCCTCGTGCACGAGCGCGGTTTCCAGTGCGGCGATTTCTCGCGCCAACTGGATGCACTGGCCGGTGAGGTCGCCGGGCGCGGCCGCCTGCTCACGCGCCTGATCCAGCGCCTCGAAGGGCACGGGTATGGGCTGGGTTTCCAGCTCATCCCGCAGTCGTTGGCGCATGTCGGTCAGCTCGCGCTCTCGTTCTTCCAGTTGCTCGCTCTGGACCGACCGTTTGTCGCACTCCTCCAGCAGCGCCTGTACCCGCGCCCGCGCCGTGGGTACGGGCGCCAGCGCACGAGTCCGCTCCGACAGTTCGGTGGGTGCGAGATCCGCCGCCAGCGCCGGATCGATCTCGGCAAGCTGGCCAACGCAAAGCTGGCGCGCGGCATCGAGATCCGCTTCGATAAGGGGCAGGCGTTCCAGCGTACCCCGGTAGTCGTTCGCGGCGTGATGCAGCCGCTCGATGGCGCCCGCATGGCTCAGCAACGCTTCGCGGACCACCATCTGGGCGCGCTGTCGGCGCAACTCCTCCAGCGCCGCTCGGGCTTCCCGCTGGTTGTCGGCGGCGGCACGCAGGCGTTCCTCGGTTTCGATGCGTTGCTGTCCGGCCTCCGGCGGCAGCAGAGGAATCGTGGCCAACGTGGCCAGTTCCCGAAGTTTCGCCGCGCGCTCGGCGGCCAGCGGCAGGTGGGCGATGATCCGGGACAAGCGGCGCTGCTCCTCGCGCCAGCGATTCAGTTCCGCGCGCAGCTCCGCATGCTTCTTCTCGGCTTGACGCTTGGTCCGCTCGGTCTGCTCCCAGGCCGAGGAACGCACCGTGGCTTCCCGTGCCCGCTTGCGCTGCTCTTCCAGCTCCTTGAGGGCGACTTGAATCTCGCTTTTTTTGCCACGCGGGTTGAATAGGTCGGAGGCTTCGACCTCCAGCTTGCCCGACAACTGACGCAGATCGGCCAACCCCGCCGCCGCCGCGAACAAGCTCTGGCCGATGTCCCCTTTTCCTTCCAGCAGCGCTTCGCCGCCGCGTATCAATTCATCGTGGTCGAGCCCGAACAAGGCGCGATACAAGCCTTCATCGAGACCGCCCAACAGCCGGGTCAGCATATCCTCGGCCAGCGGCTGGTCGGTCCGTTCCTCGCCGCCGACCTCGTCCAACGCGAACAAGGTTTGCTTGCGCCCCTTGCGCCGCATGATCGCCAGCCGTCCGGCGTCGGCGGTCGCCAGCGCGGCGCCGATCCGCAAGTTGGGTTTGGAATGGACGAAGTCGTCGACGGTGCGTTCCTCGATCCCGAACAGCAAACCGATCAGGGCACGCAAGGTGGTCGACTTGCCTGCCTCGTTCGGGCCGTAAATGACATGGAAATCCGGTCCGCCGGTAAAATCGAGCTGGCGTTCTGAGAACGCGCCGAACGCTTTGAGATAGAGACGCTCGATTTTCATCAGGCGCCTTCGTCCCCGGACAGTCGCGCTAGCAGATCGGCTTCCACCTCGCCCAGCAGTTCGAGCAAGGCATCGGCGGTATCCAGGCGCAGGGCGTCGCGGTCCTCGCGGAGTTCCGCCGGCAATTTCCGCTGCAACTCGCTCAACGCCTCGTCAGCCACGTCGCGCAGCGCGGCTTCGTCCGTGGCGAGCCGCCGCAGCTCGCGCACCAGCAAACCGATGGGATCGTCGCGTTCGGCGATGCGGTCGAGATCCAGCAATGGACGGGTGCGGAACTCGATTTTCTCGATCCAGGCCCGCCCGTTGGTGGCCTCGACTGCGACGCCACGCAATTGCTGCTCCACGGTTTCGGGTTGCAAGGCGAGCTGGCGATGCAGGGGACCACTGCCTCGCACCTGAACCCGCACCGCCAGCGCGCGATCCTCGGACCCGGCGAGCCGCTGACGCAAATCCAGCTTGGCCACGTCCAACAACGCCTCCAGATCGGGCAAGCCATCGATGTCCAGTGTCAGGGTGTCCCAACGCATCACGTCGAGTGCGATGAATCGCTGCGAAATCGCCTCGTCCTCGACGGTCACCAGCGTGCAGCCCTTGGCACCCATTTCACGGATATGGCGGCCCTGGGTATTACCGGGATACACCACCCACGGTTCGCGGCATACGATTTCCGCCGCATGGACATGGCCTAGCGCCCAGTAGTCGTAACCCTTGCCGCGCAGCACATCGAGCGTGGTCGGAGCGTAAGGGTCGTGACCGGGACGACCGTCGAGCGCACTATGCAGCAGACCCAGGTTGAAATAGCCGGCCAGTGGGCGAGGATAACCAGCGGCCAGGTCATCCGTTACGGCGGCGGTCGCGAAACTTTGTCCGTGCACGGCGATACCGATGTCGGCGAAGGGCTTGGTTTCCGGGCCGGCATCCGCGAACTGATGCACGTTCGCCGGCAGGCGCAGAGCTTTGGTGAGCCGGCTGGCCGCGTCGTGATTACCCCGGACGATGGCGACCGGGATGCCTTCCTCGGCCAATTGCGCCACGCCCTTGATGAAAAACAGCCCGGTGTTGTAATCGGGCCAGTCGCCGTCGTACAAATCGCCAGCGATCACGACCAGATCGACTCGTTCGCGCCGGGCGACGGCGATCAGGTTTTCGAAGGCGCGACGAGTGGCGCCACGCACCTCGTCCACTGGAGCGCCCTCGTAACGGTCGAGACCGCGCAAGGGACTGTCGAGATGCAGGTCGGCGGCATGCAGGAAACGCATGGCGTGGCTCACCGTGCCGCGAAATCGATGCGCGGATCGACCAGGTGATAGCTCAGATCGCTGACCAGATTCAGCAACAGCCCGATCAGGCTGAACATGTAGAGCGTGCCGAACATCACCGGATAATCCCGGTTGACCACGGCCTCGAATCCCAGCAAGCCCAGTCCATCCAAGGAAAAGATCACCTCGATCAGCAAGGAGCCGGTGAACAGCATGCCGACCAGTGTGGCGGGAAAGCCGGCGATCACTAGCAACATGGCGTTGCGGAACACATGCCCGTACAACACGCGATGTTCGCTCAGACCCTTGGCGCGGGCCGTCACCACGTATTGCTTGTTGATCTCGTCCAGGAAAGCGTTCTTGGTCAACATGGTCAGCGAGGCGAAGCCGCCGATCACCATCGCCGTCACCGGCAGGGTCAGATGCCAGAAATAATCCACGATCCGCGCCGGCCAACTCAAATCCGCCCAGTTGTCCGAGGTCAGCCCCCGCAGCGGAAACCAATCCAGATAGCGCCCACCGGCAAACAGGATGATCAACAGGATGGCGAACAGGAAAGCAGGGATCGCATAGCCCACGATCACCGCCGCGCTGCTCAACACGTCGAAGCGTGAGCCGTCGCGCACCGCCTTGACGATGCCCAAGGGAATCGAAATCACATAGATCAGCAAAGTGCTCCACACGCCCAAGGAAATCGACACCGGCAATTTATCCACCACCAGGTCCCATACCTCCCGATCGCGGAAATAACTCTTGCCGAAATTGAAGGTAAGGTAATCGCGGATCATCAGGCCAAACCGCACATAAGCCGGTTTATCGAAACCGAACTGGCGGTTCAACTCCGCTACGAAAGCCGGGTCCAATCCCTGGGCACCACGATAGGCGCCATTCCCACCCGTCGCCGTGTTGCCGCGCCCCGCCTCCGCGCTCTCGCCGCCGCCCACCCGAGCGGTGGCGGCCACGGCGGTATTTTTCAGTTGCGCCAGCAATTGCTCCACCGGCCCGCCGGGCGCGATCTGCACGATGGCGAAGTTGATGGCGATAATGCCGAGCAGGGTCAGGGGAATCAGCGCCAAGCGGCGAAGGATGTAGGCGAACATGAGGGAAACAAGAGGCCAGATGGTCTCACAAGGCTATCACGAAAACCCGTGCTTGAAGCCGTCCCGATCCTGAATGTCTAGGTGTGCACGGCCCGCGCGAATGCCTCGGCAGCCCACTGATTGATACTCTTACCACTCGCTTGCGCGGCCATGGCGACCGCCGCATGGATCTCAGGCGGCACGCGCAGCATGAGCCGGCCTGAATAGGGCTTCTGCGGCGCGCGATTCAGCTTCTCGCAGGTGGTCAGATAATCCTCCACCGCTTCTTCAAACGCCGTGCGCAGTTCGCCCACCGACTCGCCGTGAAACCCAACCACATCCTTAATGCCAGCGATATGACCGATCAAGCATCGATCTTCCTCGCTGTATTCGATTCGGGCCGCATACCCTTTGTAAATCATCTTGTTCATGGTTTGATGCCTGCCTGCTCCAAGAAACATCGCGCATCGCGCACCTGGTAGGGCTTCGCCTCTTTCCCTGGGTGGGGCCGATGGAACGTCGCTACAACACCCTGTAGCTCGAAACGCACCCGCGACCCGCTCCCTTCCACCGTCCGTGCGCCCACCGCCAGGAAAAGCGCTTCGATATCACGCCATGCCAACGAGGCGGGTACCGGTGTTTGAAAAACCTTATCGAGGGTGTCGCGATGGCGTTTATTCATTAGTTAAATGATAGCATATTCTGCTATCAAGTTATCCGATACCACCAGCCCGCGCGCGCCGCGATAGGCACCCACGTCGCTGGGTGTCGGCGACGCGCCCGGTCCCGATTCAGCGCCATCGCGGCCACCAACCCGAGTGATACTAGCGAACCTCCACCACCGTCTCCAAATCCCCCGCCGCGACCGCGTTCATGTAGGCGAGAATCAGATCCCGGGTGAGATAGCGGCCAAATTGCTTTTCGTCCTGCTCGCGGACGATGGGAAATTGCGCCAGGATGTAATCGGCGTCGTTGCGATCCAGGCCGTAGAGATGGAAGAACAAGGCGTCCAGCCGCGCCAGGCGGTGACGGCGATCGTCTTCGTCCCAGACAAACGGCTCGCCCCCATAGCCCATGTCGGTGGCGAAGGGCCGCATGTCCACAGCGGTGTAGCTGAGGCGGAGAACCTGATCACGGATGAAGTCGGCGAGGGTTTGGTTGCCGATGGAGTTTTCAAATTTTTGAGGTGAGATCATCGGTATTTGTTCGAGGATGTACCAATTGACATGCGTGCTCTGAACTTTTTGTCGCAAAACATAATCGAGTGGATAGCAATTTAGATTCGCCAAAAGTAATGGCATAAAATTCTTGTAGTTTTCGTGCTCATTATCTAACGGCAGAAGCAAAGGCAATTTGTTGCCCGCACTTGGAAATGGGATGAGAGCAGATATCAAAGTTCGCATATCTGTCGCGCGAGCCACATCGCGAAAGCCAATAACCCATCTTTGGTAATTGCAAGACACCTTGTTACGAGGAACCCAATATTGAGGAGCCGGCACAAACGTAACATTTTGTTTTTCCTGCAAGCTTACAGCATTACTTAGCGCCGGATTATGCAAGCTCGTCTCATTGACCTCGACACCCGCCGCCCGGTGGTCGTATTGATGAATCATACGCCCCACATACAACGGCACATACTCGTCCTGCCCATTGCTCCAGCGATTGCCCTTCACCGGATAGAATCCAGCCGCATCCAATTCATCCCGCCTTTTGAATAGGTGGGAATCGTTGGTCATGTCGAACATGCGCAGGTAACGCACCGGCCAAACCGGCTGGGGCGGATTGCCGCGCCGATCCACCAGCACCGGGCAACGGCTATAAATCGCCTTGGTGATCTCGGCATCCCGCCGATAGCGGAAAATCGGCGCGGTGCCGGTATTGGGATTGACGGCGGCGAAGTCGTCCGCGCTCAAGGTAAATGAACGTTGCGGGTCGTCGAGTTCCGCCACGGCATGGAGAAAAAAGGCGCAGCGGGTTTCGGGAAACCTGCGTTTGGCCCCACCGAATACCAAGCCGCAGAACTTGAAACTCGCGTGGACATCGGGGAAAAAAACTTTCTTGTTTTCGAAATCCAGCAACGCCGCTAACCGTCCGGTGGTGGCGATGCTTTTGAAAAAGGCGCTGGAACCCTTGTCCGAGGCAATCCCGGAGGGCGTCAGCAACCCGACGATGCCTCGCGCGTTCACCAAGCTTTGCGCCCGTTCCACGAACAGCGAGTACAGGTTCACGTCGCCGCCGGACAACAGCGGATACTCGCCACTATCCCGCGCGATCCGGGCAGCGGTTTCGACTCGGTTTCTGGCCTGCTGATAATCCAACCACAAGCGATCGCCCGTTTTCTCCAACCGACCGATCAACCGCTTGCGGTCGGCGGCACGGACGGCGTGGGCGATGTCCGGCTTGCGCGCGGCGAACCATTCGACTTCCTGGAGTTTCATCCGGTCCCACGGCGGATTGCCGATGATGGCATCGAAACCACCCTGCGCTTGACCGCTTTCCAAATGACGCCAAACCGTGGGAAAGGCAATGGCCCAGGACAAGAAACCTTCCTGCTCGACCCGTTCGCGGGTTTGCCGAAGCAATGCCTGGATAGCCCCTGCCTCGTCGCTGGCGGAATCTCCAGTGTCCACCGAACCGGCGTCGATCACGTCGATGACATCCCCGAAATGCCCCGACACCAGATCGGCCCAACCGCGTTGCCGAACCGGATCGTTCGCGGGCAGCCAGCGCAACGCCTGCCAAAAATCCAGCAGCTTGCGCAGCGGCGCCAATTCCGTGTCGATCTGCTCGAACAGATGCCGGGATTGGTGCACCTCGGCGATGTCCACATCGGTCAGATCGGCGATCTGGTTCATGCTGGCGGTGGCCACCGCGATCCGGGCCAGTTCGTTTTTCTGGAACAACGCACCGAACGCGCGCAACTCGTCCAGCACCTTATCGACCCGTTCGCCGTACAAGGCATCGCCAGCCCGCAGGTGATGATCGAGAAACGACAGCGGTGCACCGACCGTGAAGGTGTGCAGCCACAACGCGACCTTGGCCAACTCCACCGCCATCGGGTTCTTGTCCACCCCGAAGATCACCCGCTTCAGGATCATGCGCCGCACGATATGGCGGTCGTCGAGCTGCGCGGTGCTGTCGGCCATGCGCTCCAGGATTTGATCGGCCAAGTAATCCACCAAGCTGACCAGGAAATGCCCGCTACCCATCGCGGGGTCGCAGATTTTCAATTCCAGGATGGCGGCGGCCGGATCGTGGTCCTGCAATTCGCGCAAGCGTTGCGACTTGGGAGAACGCAGACGTGCCAGCGCATCCACCCGTTGCCGAAACGCATCCGCGCGCTCGTCGAGCAAAGGCTCGACCGTTTGCCGAATGAGCAGTTGGACCAAATCGTCGTGAGTGTAATAACTACCGCTGCCCTTGCGAGCGAAAACGGTGGGACTAACCTGGATTTGGCCGGCACCGTCACCGACCACCCGATATTCCAACAGGCGTTCGTAGATGGAACCCAACTGCTGCACCGATAGATCGCGATAATTGATCCAGCGGCGCTCCTGCCCCACCGGGCGACGCGACAGGCCATCGATCAACTCGGCCAGCACGGCGTCGGACAGCGCTAAGCGCGCCAACAACTCATGCGCGCGGTCGTCGAACAAGCCACCGTTGTAGGGCGGCACGCCGAGCGAGGCATCGCCCTGGTTGATGATGCGGGAACAGGTCCTTGAGATCGTTGCAGTAACGCCGGGCACTGGTGCTGAAGACATCGCACGCGTCCAGACGCCGCGAGACATCCTCGCGGATCTTGCGCAAGGAATAGTCGTCGTAGCGGCGGTCGTGAACCGGTAGCAGGTTGCGATCCTCGGCGTAGAGAACGAACAACAGCCGGTAAAGCAAGATCAGCGCCTCGCGGCGCACGGCGTCCAGATCATCCGCCGTAGGCGGTTGGGATGCCGTCGGATCGCGTTGGGCCATCGCCGTGACCAGGCGCGGGAACAAGCGCTCGAAAACCAGCTCTCCCAAATCCTGGGAAACGCGCTCTTCCCAGCGCCGGGTTTCCGCCAGAGCGATGAAGAGAAAAGCCCGGTTCTCGGGGTCCTTGGGCTGAGGAACGAAACCGGCCCGGCCGAATAACAGGTAGAACACGGCGAGGAAATGTTCGGCGTCCTGACCGCTGGCATCGAACAGCTCCACTTGCAATCCTTTCATGCCGGCGAGCAGCGCCACATCGAGTTCCAAAAACTCCTCTGAACGCGAACGCGCGCCTTGAAAATACAGCCGCCAATATCGGCCGTTGGTCAACAGACCCCACTGAATCGCCCGCTCCGAGGCCACTTCCACCCGGCTCAGATAGCGCAACATCTGATTCGACGGCGCATTGGCGTCGAGGGGGTCGGTGCGGTCGCCGCGATCCAACGGGCGTCGCCAGCGTTTGCATTCGACGATGGCGGCACCGTGACGATAGCGTTGTTCGTCCTTGCGTTCCGCCAGCGCCGCCTGCTTGGTGGCGGTATCCGCGAACAGCAGCACATCAGGCACGTCCTGACAGCCTTTGCCGGAAGCCGTTTGCTGCGGCAGAGATGCCCAGCCCAAAGCTTCCAGCACTTTGAAAACGATCTCGGTTTCCGTGACCGCTTCGTTGGCTTGGCTATCGGGGGGAAAGGTGTCGAAGATCGCGCCGATACATTTACGGAATCGGGTCAGCTCATTGCTATCCAGACACTTCCAAGCGTCCGTTTCCTTGATGCCTTCGCGCAGAAAATCTTGGGTGAACAGCTTGCCCTGCATGGATCACCTCCGGTTTATAACCCGTGCATTCGGAACCGATCGGCGCGCGGGTTCGATTGCCCGGACTGGAAGCCGATTGCGAGCTTGGCCGCCGTCTACATTCCCCACACGGTTATCTGTCGGCCTCGTACCGTTTCCTGCCGCCGAAACAGTTTTTCTTCCCAAGTTTTGCCCGGTGTCCGATCGAAGATCACCAGATGACCTTCCTCTGCTCCGCAACGGTCGAGATATTCCCAAGTCTGTTCCAGACCCAACGCCAGCGTCTGCTCCAGGCTTTTATGCAGGAGTTTGAGTTCGATGACGATTTTTTGAATCTCACTCTCACCCTCAACCCTTCGTAGCGGCCACATCACCAACAAATCCGTCCGCATTCGCCCCAATCCGTATTCCCGTTCGATCCACCCGCCACCGTTGACGATGCGCTGCAGAAAAGCCTGCAACAACAATTGCGGACCGGCTTCCTTGTACTGAAATCGTTCAACCCAGTGCTCGGAATGTTCGCGGAAAAATTCTTGAAAAGCCCCCAGCAATTTGGACATATCCAAGCGACCTTCCGGGTCGATGTACCATTGCGTTTGTTGGCTCATCCCCGACTGTATGTTCCAAGCCAGTTCTCGGGGGATCACTTCCTGATAAATGCAATTCGCTATTTGAATTCGACCGTTCACCTGTTGCCGGATCAGCCCCAAATCTTGCGTATAAGCGACATCATCGGGACGAAACTCGACGGCTAGATCATTACCCGCCAACAGCGGCTCAATGACTCGCCGCACCCGCTCTTCTTGCAGCTTGTCGGCCAGTTGATCGAGATGGGTGTCCCGGCGCAAGATCAGATTTTCCTTGGCTGTATCGACCAAGTCCGCCGTAATCGGCTGTTGTCGATCCCGCCCCGCCTTCATGCGAAAACAAGTTTCGTAACCCAAGGCATTCACCAGCCAGGGTTGTCCGCCGCTCAATGCCCAAAGCCGCTCCAGTGCCTCCGAGGTGAAGATTTGTCCGGTCTCCTCGGTATGAACGCGATACAACGTCTCCATTTCCGTGCGGTTGAAATTGCCCAATCGCAACGACTCGGCCTTGATGTTAAAAGCGCTGCCGCCGGTGATGATGGCTTTTTCCCGACTGGAGTGAATGCGGTAATCCCGCACGTCGCGCACACCGCAGAGCACGATGCTCTGCGGGAAATGACCCGGCCGCTGTGGATAGCCGGACCGCAATTGCCGCAACACCGAAATGAGCGTATCACCCACCAGCGCATCGATTTCGTCGATCAGCACCACCAGCGGACGACGATCCCGCGCCGCCCACTGCTTCAACAACTCGCTCAACGCCGTAAAGGGACCACTGTCGGCCAAAACGCGGGTACGAATCGAGTTGAGATAATCGTCGTTCAGAACGATGCGCGCCCACGAACCCAATTCGCTGAGAATCGCCTGCATCGCGCCCGCCACATCTTCCCGCGCCGCCTGAGCGATTTCCACGTTGACATAGATACAGCGGTATTGGCCGGAGGCGTTGAGATACTCCATCAACGCCAGCAGGCAGGAGGTTTTTCCCGTCTGGCGAGGCGCGTGCAACACGAAATATTTCTGCTGCTCGATCAGTTGCAGCACTTCACCCAGATCGAAACGGGTCAGTGGCGGCAGACAATAGTGCAAGTCGGGTTTGATCGGCCCGGCGGTGTTGAAAAAGCGTATGACGGCTGCTCCCAAGTAACAGCGATGCCCGATTACGGCCGATTGCCGGTCTGGCCGCCTCCCGCCAGCGCCGCCGCCTTGGCGGGATCGATCCACCAAGCATCCAATTGCACACCCTGCAACGGTGTCACCGCCGGATAACCGAACTTGTCCCAAAAGGCGATGCGGGCGTAGGGAAGATGCCAGTGCGGAATGACCAGAAAATTCCATTGCAACGCCCGATCCAGCGCCCGTACTCGCGTCACCAGACTGGTGCGATCCGGGGCGGCGATCACCTGATCCACCAACGCATCCACCGCCGGACTCTTCAGGCCGGCAATGTTGCGACTACCCGGCTGATCGGCGGCGGCGCTGCTCCAGAACTCGCGCTGCTCGTTGCCGGGCGATAGCGACTGGCCCCAAACGTTGACCACCATGTCGAAATCGAAATCGCGCACCCGGTTTTCGTATTGCGCCGAATCCACCGTGCGCACGCTCATCTCGATACCCAAGCGTTCCAGATTGCGGGCGAACGGCAGCCCGATCCGCTCCCAGGTCGGATCATCGATCAGCAGCTCGAAGCGAAACGGCTCGCCGGTTTTGGCGTTGACCAGCTTGTGATCACGGAAGGTCCAGCCGGCTTCTTGCAGCAGTTCCAGCGCTCGGCGCAGGTTGGCGCGTAACTGGGTGTCATCGTTCGATACCGGTGGCTGATACTCAGTGGTGAACACTCGTGGCGGCAACTCCTTGCGCAACGGTTCCAGCACCGCCAATTCCTCCAGCGACGGCAAGCCCCACGCCGCCAGCTCGGAGTTGTCAAAATAGCTGCGGGTTCGCTTGTACTGGTCGTGGAACAGGTTCCGATTGCTCCATTCGAAATCGAAGGCGTAGGCCAACGCTTCGCGGACCTTGGGATTCTGGAACAAGGGCCGCCGCAGATTGTAGACAAAGCCCTGCATTCCCGACGGCATTTGGTTAGGAAAGGTTTCCTTCTTCACCAAGCCTTTGGCCAGCGCCGGAAACTCGTAGCCGGTTGCCCACTGCTTGGCGACGTTCTCCACCCGCAAATCGTAGGAGCCGGCCTTGAACGCCTCCAGCGCCACCGTGACATCGCGGTAGTAGTCGTAGCGCAGCCGGTCGATGTTGTATCGCCCCCGATTGACCGGCAAGTCCTTGCCCCAATAATTCTCGTCGCGCTGGTAGACGATAAAACGCCCCGGCTCGAAACGCTCGATTCGATAAGGACCGCTGCCGACCGGCACCTCCAACGTCGTCGCGGCAAAATCCCGATCCTGCCAGTATTTTTTCGACAATACCGGCATTTGGCCCACGATCAGCGGCAATTCGCTATTCTCGCCGGGAGCAAAGGTAAATTTCACCTGCCGTTCGCCCAGCTTCTCGACCTTGGCGACGTTGGCGTAATAGAACCGATAGAGCGGCGTGCCTTTGGTCTTCAGGATTTCGAAGGAAAACAACACGTCGTCCGCCGTGATCGACGTGCCGTCGTGGAACTTCGCCCGCGGTCGCAGATTGAATGTCACCGAACTCCGATCTTCCGGCATCTCCACGCTCTCGGCGATCAGGCCATACTCGCTGAACGGCTCATCGGCGCTGCCGATCAACAGCGTCTCAAACAACTGGCCGATGCCGGCGGCGGCTTGCCCCTTGATATTGAAGGGATTGAAGGTATCGAAGCTGCCGATGGCGGCAAAGCGCGCCTCGCCGCCCTTCGGGGCATTGGGGTTGACGTAATCGAAATGTTCGAAGTTCGGCCCATACTTCGGTTGGCCGTGCAGGGCGATGCCGTGCAGCGGCGCGCCGACGGCAACGGTCGCGAGCAGGGCGCAGACCCAGCCGAACCAGCCAGCCGCCAGCCTGTGGCGGCAACGGTATTTTGCGCGCGTCATCCAATATCCTTTACAGTTCGCGAATTCAGTGACCCGTCTAAACGATACTTAAAACACATAGGAGTTCATTATGGGCTTTCTCGCCGGCAAACGCGCCCTGATCCTGGGAGTCGCCAGCAACCGTTCCATTGCCTGGGGCATCGCTCAAGCCATGCGCCGGGAAGGTGCCGAACTCGCCTTTACCTACCAGAACGACAAGCTGAAACCTCGCGCCGAGAAGATGGCCGCGGAATTGGGCAGTTCCATCACGCTACCCTGCGACGTGGAAAGCGATGCCGAAATCGCGGCGGTATTCGAGACGCTCCAACAACACTGGGATGGGCTGGACATCGTCGTTCATTCGCTCGCCTACGCGCCGCGCGAGGCGCTGGAAGGCGATTTTCTGGAGGGGATCAGCCGCGAAAACTTCCGTATCGCCCACGACATCAGCTCTTACAGCTTGGCGGCGCTGGCCAAGGCCGCCCGGCCGTTGATGCAGGGACGAAATGGCGCGTTGATCGCCATGACTTATCTGGGCGGAGCGCGGGCGGTGCCCAACTACAACGTCATGGGCTTGGCCAAGGCCAGTCTGGACGCCAACGTCCGCTATCTGGCGCAGACGCTGGGACCGGAAGGGATTCGGGTCAATGCCATTTCCGCCGGGCCGATCCGCACCCTGGCGGCGTCCGGCATCAAGAACTTCCGTAAGATGCTGGATACCTTCGAGCACGTTGCGCCCTTGCGCAAATGCGTCACCATCGAGGAAGTCGGCAATGTGGCGGCATTCCTCTGTTCCGACCTGGCCTCCGGCATCACCGGCGAGATCGTGTACGTGGACGGCGGCTTCAACACCGTCGCGCTGGGAGCTCTCGAATAAGCACGCCGCCGGCCGTGCCGACCCAAACGCGCGGCCGGCACGCCGCTCGCGCCCGGCGCGCTCACAACCGGTCGGAATAAACCACAACCTTGGTCTTGGCCCGCAGGCTATCCAGCAATTGCGCGAACTGCCCTGATCCGGCTTGCTGACCCAATTGTTGCCCCAGCGCCTTGCGCTCGTCTTCCGTCAGCGCATCCATCTGGCCGGGCACCACCCGCGCGACTTCGAACACGGCCTGATCGCCACTGGTCAGCACCGTCGAACCCAGCGCCACCTGACCGGCTTGCGGTTGCGGCAAGCGGAACGCGGCGGCCAGTACGGTGCTGTCCACCGAGGCGGCATCGCGACCCACCAGTCCGGCATTTTTGTACTCTCCACCAAATTCCGCCGCTAGCGTTTGCAAGTGCTCGCCCTTGGCGGCGCGCGCCTTCAGCGCCTCGACACTCTTGGCCAGGGCCTCGCGGGCTTGCTGCTGACGCAGCAGTTTGGCGATGTCCTCGCGCGATTCCTCCAGCGAACGTGGGGTGGCGTCCTTGTGCTCTTTCACCCGAACCACCACCACATGCCCCGGCTCCAGCTCAATCGGTTCGCTGTTCAGGCCGCGTGTGAGCACATCCTCGCCAAACGCACTGTCAATCACCTTGGAGTTGGCGACGATCCCCTTCCCGCCTTGGCGACTGAACCAATCACTCTCTTGCACCGGCATACCCAACGCCTTGGCCGTCGGCTCCAAACTATCGGGATGTTCGTAGCTCAGATTGGCCAGCGTCTGACTGATTTCGTAAAAACGGTTCTCGGCCTGTTGATGGCGCAGCTCCTTGGCCACATCCTCGCGCACTTCCTCGAACGGCTTGACCTGTGCTGGGGTGATACTGTCCAGGCGGATGATGTGGAACCCTGACGGCATTTGCACCGGATCGCTGATTTCACCAGGCTTCTTCATGGCGTACAAGGCATTTTCGAACGCGGGGCTGGCAAACATACCCTGGGTGATGACACCCAAGTTGCCCCCTTCCAATGCACCGGATTGATCGGCTTGCGCGTCCTGCAAAACCTGCTCAAAACTCTTGGCGCCGGAATGAATGCTGTCGGCAATCCGCCGTGCCTTGGTACGGGCCTGTTCCACTGCGGACTCGCTGGCGTTCGGCGGCAGTTTGACCAGAACGTACGAAGCCGCGCGCTCCTCGAGTCGACCATACTTGGCGATCTGCTCCTGGTAGCTCGTCCGCAACTCCTTCTCGCCAATCTCGATACCCTCAGCGATTTGCGCCAGTTTCAGTTCGATGAATTGCAATTGTACTTGTTCAGGATTGACGAAACGGTCCTTGTTTTTCTCGAAATAACCCTGGATGGCCGCATCGTCCACATTCGCTCCGGCCAGGTATTTTTCCAGCGACAACACCGTGTATTGCAGGTCGCGCTGCTGTTTGAGTAAGGCGATCACTTGTGTCAATTCGGCCGGAGTGACCAAGGCTGACGCCACGATGCCGTCACGCAGTTGGGCGGTCGCTAGCGATTGCCGCAGTCCTTCCTCGAACACCGCCGGGGTATACCCCTGATTGCGCAACAACCGCTCGTACAGATCCTTGTTGAACCCACCGCTTTGCTCGAATACCGGCAACGCGACCAATGCATCGTGCAACTGCGGGTCGCCGATACGAAGCCCCTGGTCGTGGGCCATCTGGTTCAATACCCGCTCGTCGATCAACTGCCGCAACGCCTGCTGTTTGATGCGCGATCCCTCCAGCAGAGCCGGATCGGCGTTACCGCCCAACATGGCCTGCATCCGCTGGCGTTGCTGCTGGTAGGCCCGCTGGAATTCCTGTAGAGAGATCTTGCTACCACCCACCACGGCGGCATCCGCAGGCCCACCAGCTTCAAAATATTGATTGACACCCCATAAGGCGAACGGAACAGTCAGCAATCCGATGATGATGTAGGCGAACCAGCCTTGGGCATGGTCGCGGATCTTCTGTAGCAGCATGGCGGTTACCCGGTTTCAGGTCGGATCGCTCGGAACGCAGCGGAGCCGCGCGCGCGGCGAGCGCCCATGAAAAAAGGGTGTCTGAACGACACCCCTGGACATTT
>DAOTGT010000023.1:15788-26453 GCA_035447285.1 Candidatus Competibacter sp. | reverse complement strand
CGCATCGGAAACACCGCATCCGGCATAGCAGTTGCGCGACCAAAAATCCAATCATACTATGTTCGCCGCTGCAAAATTTGCCGGCTGGCGTGCTTATCCGCGCTCGGCGCGTGGACTTTATCCGCGGGGACGCCACCCTCCGACCGTGATCGAGGAATGCCTAATGCGTCATTTTGACCAAATCTCCACCCACCAGGGTCTCTACGACCCGCGTAACGAACACGACTCCTGCGGTATTGGTTTCGTTGTCGATATCAAAAACCGCAAGAGCCACCAGCCGATCAGCCAGGGTCTGGAAATTCTCGCCAACCTAAGCCATCGCGGCGCGGTGGGTGCCGACCCACTGTCCGGCGACGGCGCGGGCATCCTGCTACAGATCCCCGATGGTTTCCTGCGCGCCGAATGCGCCTCGTTGGGTTTCGAGTTGCCCGCGCCCGGCGATTACGCGGTCGGCATGGTGTTTTTTCCCAGAGATACCAACGCCCGTGCCCAGAGCGAAGCCGCGCTGCGCCGCGCGCTTGCCGCCGAAAATTTCCAACTGCTGGGCTGGCGGAACGTACCGGTAGACAACTCCTGTCTGGGTCACAGCGTGCGTCCCACCGAGCCGGTCATCCGCCAGGTGTTTGTCCAGCGCGCCCCGGATTGCCCGGCTGGCGATGCGGTCGAACGGAAGTTGTTCGTCATTCGCAAACAGGCCCACAACGCCATTTGGAATCAGGAATTATTGGGTCGCCAGCAATTCTATATCGCCTCGCTGTCGTCTCGGACCATCATCTATAAGGGCATGATACTGGCCCGCAATCTGAGCATTTACTACCCGGAACTGCGCGACCCGCGCATGGAGTCGGCGCTGGCCCTGGTTCACCAACGCTTCTCCACCAACACCTTCCCGTCCTGGGCATTGGCCCAGCCGTTTCGCTACCTCTGCCACAACGGCGAGATCAACACCCTGCGCGGCAACATCAACTGGATGCTGGCCCGTCGCCACAGCATGAGGTCGGACCTGCTGGGCGCCGATCTGGAAAAGCTGTGGCCGCTGATCGGCGACGGTGCCTCCGACTCCGCCACCTTCGACAACGCCCTGGAACTGCTGCTGTCCGGCGGCTATTCGCTGCCGCACGCCATGATGCTGATGGTACCGGAAGCCTGGGCCGACAACCCGCTGATGGACCCACAACGCCGCGCGTTTTACGAATACCACGCCGCCTTGATGGAACCGTGGGATGGACCGGCCGCCATCGCCTTCACCAACGGCCGCCAGATCGGCGCCACGCTGGATCGCAACGGCCTGCGTCCCGCCCGCTATCTGGTGACCAACGACGATCAGGTCATCATGGCTTCGGAAATGGGCGTGCTGCCGGTCCCCGAGGAAAAGATCGTCAAGAAATGGCGCTTGCAACCGGGCAAGATGTTGCTGATCGACCTTGAGCAAGGCCGTATCATCGACGACGATGAGATCAAGGCCCAACTGGCATCCAAGCACCCCTACCAGACCTGGTTGGACGCCACCCAGATCCGGCTCAAGGACCTGCCGGCCGAAATCGGCCCGATGGCCCCCGATCCCCAAACCTTGCTGCGCCGCCAGCAGGCTTTTGGTTATACCCAGGAAGACTTGCGGGCTTTCCTGATTCCGATGGCCGTCAACGGCGAGGATCCGATCGGCTCCATGGGCCGCGACATTCCGCCCGCCGTACTGTCCGACCGACCCAAGCTGCTGTCCGACTATTTCAAACAGAAGTTCGCGCAGGTGACCAACCCGCCGATCGATCCGATCCGCGAGGAACTGGTGATGTCGCTGGTTTCCTTGGTCGGTCCCCGGCCCAACCTGCTCGACCTGACCAGCGGCGGCACCCACAAACGACTGGAGGTCAAGCGCCCAATTCTCGGCAATACTGATCTGGAGCGGATCCGTCGCATCGAATATCACGTCGATCGAGCCTTCCGCACCCAAACCCTGAGCATCTGCTATCCGGTCGAGCGCGGTGCCGACGGCATGGCGAGGGCCTTGGGAGATCTCTGCCGCGAGGCGGCCGATGTAGTGCGTCGCGGCTACAACATTCTGATCCTCTCCGACCGCAAGCTGGACGCCGATCACATCGCCATTCCCGCCCTGCTCGCCACCGCCGCCGTGCATCACCATCTGATCCGTACCGGTCTGCGCACCGAGGTCGGTCTGGTGGTGGAGACCGGCGAGGCCAAGCGGGTGCACGACTTCTGCCTGCTGGCCGGCTACGGCGCCGAGGCTATCAACCCCTATCTGGCCTTCGATACGCTGTCCGCCACTGTTTCTCGTCTACCCCAGACGATATCGGAAGCCGAGGCACACGAGCACTATACCAAGGCCATTTCCAAGGGCATCCTCAAGGTGATGTCCAAGATGGGCATTTCCACCTATCAATCCTACTGCGGCGCCCAGATCTTCGAAGCCGTGGGGCTGGCCGACGAGTTCGTGCATCGCTTCTTCACCGGTACCCAGGGTGTCATCGAAGGTGTGGGCTTGCACGAGGTTGCGCATGAGGCGGTGCGCCGGCACCGACTGGCTTTTGGCGATGCCCTGCTCTACCGCAATGCCTTGGACGTGGGCGGCGAGTTGGCCTATCGGATTCGCGGCGAACAACACGCCTGGACCCCGGAAACCATCTCCCTGCTCCAGCATGCGGTTCGCTCCGAAAGTTACGAGCAGTTCAAACAGTACAGCCGGGTCATCAACGATCAAAGCGATCATCTGCGCAACCTGCGCGGCCTGTTCGAATTCCGCTTCGCCAATCAACCCCTGTCGCTCGATGAAGTGGAACCGGCCAGCGAGATCGCCAAGCGCATGGCCACCGGCGCGATGTCCTTCGGTTCGATTTCCTGGGAAGCGCACACCACCCTGGCGATCGCCATGAACAGGCTCGGCGCCAAATCCAACACCGGCGAGGGCGGCGAGGACCCCGAACGCTATCAGCCGCTGGCCAACGGTGATTCCAATCGCTCGGCGATCAAACAGGTGGCCTCCGGCCGCTTCGGCGTCACCACCGAATATCTGGTCAACGCCGACGCCATCCAGATCAAGATGGCCCAGGGCGCCAAGCCTGGCGAGGGCGGCCAATTGCCCGGTCATAAGGTCAACGACTGGATTGCCCGGGTTCGCCACTCCACCTCGGGCGTCGGCCTGATCTCGCCGCCGCCGCATCACGACATCTATTCCATCGAGGATCTGGCGCAACTGATTTTCGACCTTAAGAGCGTCAATCCCCAGGCCGCCATCAGCGTCAAGCTGGTCTCCGAAATCGGCGTCGGCACGGTGGCGGCGGGCGTGGCCAAGGCCCATGCTGATCACGTCACCATTTCCGGCGAGGACGGCGGCACCGGCGCCAGTCCGCTGACCTCGACCCAGAACGCCGGCTCACCTTGGGAAATCGGCTTGGCCGAGACTCATCAGACCCTGGTGCGCAATCATTTGCGCGGGCGTATCGCGGTACAAGTCGACGGTGGCTTGCGCACCGGGCGCGATATCGTGATCGGCGCGCTGCTGGGAGCCGACGAGTTCGGCTTCGGCACTATTGCTCTGATCGCCGCCGGTTGCGTGATGATGCGCAAGTGTCATCTCAACACCTGCCCGGTGGGCGTCGCTACCCAGGACCCGGAATTGCGCAAGCGCTTTCCCGGCCAACCGGCGCATGTCATCAACCTGTTCACCTTCCTGATCGAGGAAGTACGCGAACTGATGGCTCAGCTCGGTTTCCGCACCTTCAACGAAATGATCGGTCGTTCCGACCGGCTCGACATGCGGCGGGCCATCCATCACTGGAAGGCGCGCGGACTGGATTTCAGCCGTTTGCTGGCCACCCCGCCAGCGCCTCCGGGCGTGGCGGTCTACCACTGCGAGGCGCAGGATCATGGCTTGGACAGCGTGCTGGATCGTCAGTTGATTGCCCAGGCGCGGCCGGCTCTGGACGAACAACAACCGGTGCGCATGGATCTGTCGGTACGCAACACCGACCGCACGGTCGGCGCCATGCTGTCGGGTCAAGTCGCTCAGCGTCATGGTCATCGGGGGCTACCGGACGACACCATCCACATTCACCTCAAGGGCACCGCCGGCCAAAGTTTCGGCGCCTTCCTGGCACGCGGCGTCACCCTCGAACTGGCGGGCGAAGCGAACGACTATGTCGGCAAGGGGATCTGCGGTGGGCGAATCGCCATCTATCCGCCCGCTGAAAGCGGCTTGCGAGCCGAGGACAACATTATCGTCGGCAATACCGTGTTATACGGCGCCGTCGCCGGTGAGTGCTATTTCCGGGGCATGGCGGGCGAACGCTTCGCGGTGCGCAATTCCGGCGCGCTGACCGTGGTGGAGGGTGTCGGCGATCATGGTTGCGAGTACATGACCGGCGGCGTGGTGGTGGTGCTCGGTTCCACCGGTCGCAACTTCGCCGCCGGCATGAGTGGCGGTCTCGCCTACGTGTTCGATGAATCCGGCGATTTCGCCCGCCGCGCCAATCTGGCCATGGTCGAATTGGGGCCGTTGAACGACATCGAGGAAACGCTCAACGTTCGGGTGTTACGCGACGACTGGCGCGGCTTGGCCGAAGCCGCGTTGCCGGAAGACATGCTGCGCCATGACGCCCACCGGCTGCGGATTCTGCTCGCCCGTCACCATCTGCATACCGGCAGCGAACCCGCGCACCGCATCTTGGAGCACTGGCGCGAGGCCTTGCCGAAATTCGTCAAGGTGATGCCTCTGGATTACCGCCGAGCCTTGCAGGACATGCAAGCCAAGGCGCGTGCCGCGCGCCGCGACGAATCCGCCGACCTGGCCGTGGGAGCTTGATGTCATGGGTAAGCCAACCGGTTTTCTGGAAATCGCCCGTCACGATCACGGCTACGTCCCGGTCGAAGAGCGGGTCCGGCATTTCCGCGACTTCGTGGTTCCCCTACCGGAACCGCGGGTACGGGAACAGGCCGCGCGTTGCATGGACTGTGGCATTCCCTATTGCCATAACGGCTGTCCGGTCAACAACATCATCCCCGACTGGAACGATCTGGTGTATCGCGGCAACTGGCGCGAGGCCTTGGACGTCCTGCATTCCACCAACAACTTCCCGGAATTTACCGGGCGGATCTGCCCGGCGCCCTGCGAGGCGTCATGTACCCTGAACTTCAACGATCAGCCGGTGACGATCAAGGATATCGAGTGCGCCATCATCGACAAAGGTTGGGCTGAAGGCTGGGTGGTGCCGCAGATCCCCGCTCACCGCACCGGCAAGCGCGTGGCCGTGGTCGGTTCCGGTCCCGCCGGGCTGGCTTGCGCCCAGCAATTGGCGCGGGCGGGTCATGGCGTGGTGGTGTTCGAGAAAAACGACCGCATCGGTGGCCTGCTGCGTTACGGCATTCCCGACTTCAAGCTGGAAGTCGATATGATCGACCGTCGTCTGGCGCAGATGCAGGCCGAAGGCGTCGAATTCCGTCCCAACAACCATGTGGGCAGCGATATCTCCGCTCGCCGCTTACTGGCGGAATTCGATGCTCTGGTACTGGCCGGCGGCGCGGAGCAGCCGCGCGACTTGAACGTACCAGGTCGCGAGTTGCGGAACATCCATTACGCCATGAATTTCCTCACCCAGCAAAACCGCCGGGTTGCGGGCCAGAAACTGGTCGATGAGGAAATTCTCGCCGACGGTAAGGACGTGGTAGTCATCGGTGGCGGCGATACCGGTTCCGACTGCGTCGGCACCTCGATCCGGCAAGGTGCGCGCTCGGTGACCCAACTGGAGATCATGCCCAAACCGCCCCTGCATGAAAACAAGCTGCTGACTTGGCCAAATTGGCCGCTGAAGCTGCGTACCTCCAGCTCTCAGGAGGAAGGCTGCGAGCGGGATTGGTCGATAGCGACCCAAGCTTTCGTCGGTCAGGATGGACAGGTGAGTGCCATCAAGCTGGTTCGTCTGGAATGGCGGCAGGTCGATGGCCGGCAGACCATGGTGGAAGTGCCGGGCAGCGAGTTCGAAATCCCGGCCGGATTGGTGCTGTTGGCCATGGGTTTCGTTCACCCGATTCACGAGGGTATGTTGCGGGAGCTGAGCGTGGCTTTGGATCCGCGTGGCAATGTCCGCGCCGACACCCAAGGCTATCAGACCTCACTCAACAAGGTTTTCAGCGCCGGCGACATGCGGCGCGGCCAGTCTCTGGTGGTCTGGGCCATCCGCGAAGGCCGGCAGTGCGCCCGGGCGGTGGACGAATATTTGATGGGCAAATCGGATTTGCCGCGCTGAAAAACCAGAAGGGCGGTGCGCGGGGGACAAACGGAGACGAAAACCCGCGCATTGCCCCCTCCTGTTGCTAACCGGTGACCCGCGCCCGCGCGGTCAGGGTCGCCGCATCCAGCGCATAGAGCGCATCCAACAGTTCCACCTGCAAACTTCCTGGTCCCCTCGCCTGTTCCGCCGCCAGTTCTCCGGCCACGCCGAACACCGCCAACGCCGCCACGGTCGCCGCCAACGCATCGGGTTCCACGGCCAAGAATGCGCCAATAACCGCGGTTGCCGAACATCCCAATCCGGTGACTCGCGTCATCAGCGCATGGCCGTTATGAATTTCCACGACTCGCCGACCATCGGTCACGTAATCCACTTCGCCGGTAATCGCAATCGCCGCGCCGCAGTCCTCGGTCAGTTTTCGTGCCGCATCCAGCGCCGCTTCCGAACCGTGGAGACTGTCGACCCCCCTGCCCTGCCCTGCCCGCGCCTGTTGTGCCAAGGCTAGAATCTCCGACCCGTTGCCCCGAATGACGCTCGGCCCCAATCGGGCCAGGGCAACCGCCGCAGCCTGTCGGTACGGAGTAGCCCCCGCCCCTACCGGATCGAATACCCACGGTATGCCAGCCGCCTTCGCTCGGATCGCCGCCAACTTGCCGGCGGCGATCTGCTCCGAATACAAGGTGCCGATGTTGACCACCAGTGCCTGACTAAGCGCGACAAAATCCTCCACTTCGTCGCTGGAATGCACCATGGCCGGTGAGGCCCCCAGCGCCAGTAGCGCATTCGCACTGTTGTTCATCACCACGAAGTTGGTGATGTTGTGCACCAGAGGCCGCCGCTCGCGGATGGCGTTCAGTAATCTCCAAATCTGGTCAGCGGTCACGGCAGTCGAAATCTACTCATTGAAAATAGGATTGTGCTGTTCCATCACCCTGACGAAGGTGGTGCGCTTGCTCAGTTCCTTGAGCTGGCTGGCTCCGACATAGGTACAAGCGGAACGCAGCCCGCCCAAGATATCCTTGATCGTTTCTTCCACGGGTCCCCGGTACGGTACGGTTACGGTCTTGCCTTCCGAGGCGCGGTAATCGGCAACCCCGCCGCTGTATTTCTCCATCGCCGTTTTCGAACTCATGCCGTAGAACCTGACTCGGCGCTGTCCATCCTGCTCTTGCAGGACTTCTCCGCCACCCTCGTCGTGCCCCGCCAGCATGCCGCCCAGCATGACGAAATCCGCGCCCGCGCCGAATGCCTTGGCCACGTCACCGGAACAAACACAACCGCCATCTGAGATGATATGTCCGGACAACCCGTGCGCGGCGTCGGCGCACTCGATGATCGCCGACAATTGTGGATAACCTACCCCGGTTTTGATCCGTGTGGTGCAAACCGAGCCCGGCCCGATACCGACCTTGACGATGTCGGCGCCGGATAACAGCAGTTGTTCCACCATTTCGCCGGTGACCACGTTGCCGGCAATGATGATCTTGTCCGGATGGCGCGTCCGGACCTCGCCGATCCGGGCCACGAAATCCTCCGAATAGCCGTTCGCCACGTCCATGCAGATGAAGGTCAATGCCGGATGGCATTCCATGATCCGGTTCAATTTATCGAGATCGTGGTCCGAGATACCGGTGCTAACCGCCACGTTGTCCAACAACTGGCTTTCGTCCGCGCCATTCAGTTGCGTAATGAACGCCGCCCATTCCGCCGGCGCATAATGCTTGTGCACGGCCGCGCACAAGCCGTGCCGGGCGAGCGCCGTTGCCATGGCGAAGGTGCCGACGGTGTCCATGTTGGCGGCCATGATCGGAATCCCGCTCCAGCTTCGGTCTGTGTGCCGGAATTTGAAGCTGCGCTCGAGCCTGACATGGCTGCGGCTGCTCAGCGTCGAGCGCTTGGGCCGGATCAATACATCCTTGAAGCCCAACTTCAAACCGGCTTCGATACGCATTCAGATGCGCCCGTACAAGTGCAGCAGATGTTGGTAATGGTCGGTCATGCGCGGTTCGATCTGCTCCCAGCGGAACCGCCAGGTCCAATTGCCATCCGGCACGCCCGGCCGGTTCATGCGATCCTCGCTGCCCAGCTCCAGCAAGTCCTGCATCGGTATCACCGCCAGCCGCGCCACGGAAGCGAAGACCGTTCGCACCAACAGATCCGGCATCTGCTCCGGGCCACCGCCCAGGTAGTCGAACAGATGCGCTCGCGTCGACTCGTCCAGTTGCTGAAACCAGCCCATGGTGGTGTCGTTATCATGGGTTCCGGTATAGGCCACCGCATTGATGACGTGATTGTGCGGCAGGTAGGGATTGTCGGCCCCACCGCCGAAGGCGAAATGCAGGACCTTCATGCCCGGCAAGCCGTGGCTGTCGCGCAGTGCTTCGACTTCCGGCGTGATGATGCCCAGATCCTCCGCAACCAGCGGCAACCGACCAAACTCGTCCTGCAAGGCTTCGAACAATTCATGGCCCGGCGCCTGTCGCCAGCAGCCGTTGACGGCTGTCTCGGCCGTCGCCGGTATCTCCCAGTACGCCTCCAGGCCACGAAAATGGTCGATGCGCAGCAGGTCGAATTGAGTGAACTGCGTGCGAATCCGCTCCTTCCACCATGCAAAACCGTCGGCACGCATCTTGTCCCAAGCGTAATGCGGATTGCCCCAGAGCTGACCGGTGGCGGAGAAGTAGTCGGGCGGCACGCCGGCGACGACTTCCCGCCGCCCTTCCTGGTCCAGTTGAAAAGCATCGCGACGCGCCCACACGTCAGCGCTGTCGTAGCCGACGAACAGCGGAATATCGCCGAAGATCAGGATGCCGCGATCATTGGCGAAACGTTTGAGGGATTCCCATTGCCGGTAAAACAGAAATTGTTCGAACTTGCACTGTTCGAAGGCAGCCCCATACTGTTGTCGCGCCGTCGCCAGCGCTTTCGGATGGCGGTCACGCAGCTCGACGGGCCAGTCGAACCAGGCATACTGCTGGTGGGCCGTACGGATAGCCTGATAGAGCGCATAGTCATCCAACCAATATTTGTGCTGGCGCTGAAACGCCGCATAGGCATCCTGCTCGGCGGCACCGTGCCGCTGAAATCCCTGATAGGCTTCGCTTAATCGCCGCTGGCGGTAGTCCCAACCCTTTTCCTCCGCTCGTGGTCCTTGATCCGCTTGCAGCCAGCCTGCCTCGACGAGCGGATCGAGCGCGATCAGTCGCGGGTTCCCCGCGTGAACCGACTGTGCCGAGTATGGGGAAAGATCGTCGTGGGGCGGTCCCAGCGGCAGCGTTTGCCAAACGCTGAAGCCGCAGGCAGCCATGAATTCGACGAACCGATAAGCATCCGGTCCCAGATCGCCGTTGCCGTGGCCTCCGGGTAGCGAAGTTGGATGCAACAATAAACCCGCGCGCCGCCGGTCGAGTGGCGAATCCTGATTCATAACTGATTAACTCCTTGGATTGTGGAAATTCTTGTTCTATTTGGCCGGAAAGGACGAAGTAAAATGACTGCGGCGATCGAATCAGCGAACAGAGGGGGATTCTTGGCCCAGCATCTCGCGGGCAACCAAAACCACGCCTTGTTCGGTGCGATAGAATCGACGGGCATCCTCTTCCGGATCTTCACCGATGACGGTTCCCGGAGGAATGATGCAGGCACGGTCAATGATAACCTTATGCAGTCGGCAATAGCGGCCGATATCGACCCCCGGCAGGACCACGGCATCCCGTAGCTGAACGTAGGAATGGACTTGGACGCCGGAAAACAGCAGGGAATGGTTGACGTAACCCCCGGAAATGATGCAGCCATCCGCGATCATGGAATCCACCGCCATGCCCCGGCGACCTTCGTCGTCGAAGACGAACTTGGCGGGCGGCGACTGGTCCTGATACGTCCAAATAGGCCAATGTTCATCGTATAGGTTCAGTTCGGGATCCACGCCGACCAGCTCCATGTTTGCCCCCCAGAATGCATCCACTGTCCCCACATCGCGCCAATAACTCTGTTCCTTGGTTTGCACGTCGCGAAACGGATAGGCGATCGCCCGGTGTCGCCCGATCAGGCGCGGCACCAGATCCCGACCGAAATCGTGATTGGAATCTTCGATACCCGCGTCTTCGATCAGTTTTTCGAACAGGAAGCGAGTATTGAATACGTAAATACCCATCGAGGCCAACGTGACGTCGCTCTGTCCCGGCAGGGTTTCCGGGTCCTGCGGTTTTTCCACGAAACGGAGGATTTCGTTGTTTTCGTTGACCGTCAGCACCCCGAATTCGCGAGCCCGTTCACGGGGAACCTCGATGCTGCCGACCGTGACATCGGCCTTGCTTTCCACATGTTGCGCCAGCATCGGACCATAGTCCATTTTGTAGATGTGGTCGCCTGCTAAAATAAGAATATATTCAGGAGCATGAGTACGAATAATATCCAGGTTCTG
>DAOTGT010000023.1:0-15688 GCA_035447285.1 Candidatus Competibacter sp. | reverse complement strand
CTGCTAAAATAAGAATATATTCAGGAGCATGAGTACGAATAATATCCAGGTTCTGATAAACCGCGTCGGTGGTGCCTTTGTACCACGAGGATTGGTCGATCCGCTGTTGGGCCGGTAGCAGTTCCACGAATTCGCCGAACTCGCCACGCAGGAATCCCCAACCACGTTGAATATGTTGGATCAGGGAATGGGCCTTGTACTGGGTGAGTACGCAAACCCGCCGGATGCCAGAGTTGATGCAGTTGGATAAAGGAAAATCGATGATTCGATACTTGCCACCAAAGGGGGTTGCCGGCTTGGCGCGCCATAGCGTCAGGTGCTTGAGTCGGCTGCCCCGGCCACCCGCCAGAATGAGTGCGAGAGACTCCCGGGTCAGCCGGCTGACGAAGCGTGAGGTGATGGCCGCGCTCATGCGTTAACTTTCTCTCTCTGTTATGCTTTCCCCTTGCGGGTTTGAAGTCCCGGCAAGGCGGCGGGTCGCTTCCAGGTCGGTGGCCCGCGCACGGCGGGCAGACACTGCGCGATTTCTCAATGAATTATAGTAGGTCCCGCATGCGGCTTTTTGCTACTTGCAGTGCTCTGGTCTGGGCTACTGGAAGGTGATTGGAAACACAGTGGTTAACTTCCCCCGATGACCTATTCTGACCACGAAGACAGCCAGCGGCATCCAACTCTGGCCGATATCCCCATGATCGACCATGCCGCTCTGCTGCAAGCGGGGCGACACCCAGACCCGGGCGCGGTACTCGGATGTCATGGTTGCGGCGCTCATGCACAGATCCGGGTATTTCTACCCAGCGCCCGCCAGGTTAGCCTGGTCGGCATCGGTCAGTCGCTATCGCGGTTGGCCGACACCGACTTGTTCGAATGGCAGGGTCCGCTTGATGGCCTGCCGACTCACTATCAGTTGAACTGGCTGGATGCCGGCGGCGGCCAACATATTACCCATGATCCTTATAGCTTCGCGCCGCAGTTGAGTCTGTATGATTTGCATCTGTTCAACGAGGGTCGCCATATGCATGTTTACCGCGTGTTGGGGGCACACCCGCGCGTGGTGGATGGCATCGATGGAGTCCTGTTTGCGGTCTGGGCGCCGCATGCCGCCTGTGCCAGTGTGGCTGGCGACTTCAACGAGTGGGAAAGCCGGTTTCATCCCTTGCGCCGTCGTGGCGAGATCTGGGAGTTGTTCGTGCCCGGCGTGTCGGCCGGCATGCGTTACCGCTTTGATATTCTCAGTCGCGAGACCGGCGAACTGTTGAACAAGATTGACCCTTACGGTCATGAGTTCGAGCGACGGCCGGCCACCGCCTCGATCGTCGTGGACAGCACGGCGTATTCCTGGCATGACGATCTCTGGATACACCGACGGCGGCAGCGGGATTGGACGAAATCTCCATTGTCCGTCTACGAGGTGCATCTTGGTTCCTGGCAGCGGGATGAGACCGGCACCTACTTATCTTATGATGAGTTGGCCAAACGTTTGGTGGCTTACGTTAGTTCATTGGGGTTTACCCATATCGAGTTGATGCCGGTGACCGAACATCCATTGGATGCATCTTGGGGCTACCAGCCGACCGGCTATTTCGCGCCGACCAGTCGTTACGGCACGGCGGATGACTTCCGCCGCTTGGTTGACTGTTGCCACCAGGCGGGTATTGGCGTGATCCTTGATTGGGTGCCTGGTCATTTTCCCAAGGATGCTCATGCCTTGGCGCGCTTTGATGGTGTGCACCTCTACGAATATGCGGATCCGGCGCGTGGCGAGCACCGTACTTGGGGTACCTTGGTCTTCGATTACAATCGTAATCAGGTCAAGAATTTTCTGTTGGCCAGTGCCTGCTTCTGGTTGGAGGAATGCCATCTGGATGGTTTGCGGGTCGATGCCGTGGCCTCCATGCTCTATTTGGATTATGCCCGCGAATCGGGTGAATGGGCTCCGAATCCGTTTGGAGGCAATGAGAATTTGGAGGCGATTGCTTTTCTGCGTGAACTGAACGAGGTCATTCATCGTCGTCATCCAGGCGTATTGATGATCGCCGAGGAGTCTACCGCCTGGCCTTTGGTTACTCGACCGACTTGGATGGGTGGTTTAGGGTTCGGCATGAAATGGAATATGGGCTGGATGCACGATATTTTGGAGTATCTTTCGTTCGATCCGGCTTTGCGCCGCCATCATCACGACTTGCTGACCTTCGGGTTGTTGTATGCCTTCACCGAAAATTTCATGTTGCCTTTGTCTCATGACGAAGTCGTCCATGGCAAGGGCTCGTTACTTGCCAGAATGCCGGGGGATCGTTACCAGCGCTTTGCCAATCTACGGCTGCTTTATGTTTATATGTGGATGTATCCGGGCAAGAAATTTTTATTCATGGGCAACGAGTTCGCGCAGGAGCGCGAGTGGGATTGTGATAATATACTAGATTGGGATTTGTTGCGTTTACCGGAGCATCGGGGTATGCAGGAACTACTTCGTGATCTTAATATTCTGTACAGTTCAACTGAGAGCTTATATGGTCAGGAGTTTAATCAGGAAGGTTTTGAGTGGTTGGACTGCCATGATGCCGCTCAGTCGGTTGTGGTGTATCTGCGTCATAATATTGATAGAGACCAACGTGCGGTGGTTGTGTTGAATTTTGCAGCGGTGGGGCGTCTTGGTTATCGAATTGGGGTACCAGAACCTGGGATTTACAAGGAAGTGTTGAACTCCGATGCGTGTTGCTATGGAGGTAGTGGTCTGACTAATGCCACCAGGGGTGATATTCTTGCTGTGTCTGTTTTTCATATGGGGCAAACTTATTCATTGGTGGTGGACTTGCCTCCATTGGCTGGAATAGTACTTCTATCTTGTCAGCCGCGTTCTGTAGATTGATGTAGCTATGTTCTATGTTTGATTGGTTCTCGAATGGAGTGGGTTTGTGAAATTGCAACAACTGCGATATTTGATCGCGATTGTACGTAATAATTTGAATATTTCCGCTGCGGCGGAGAGTCTGTATACCTCGCAACCGGGTATCAGCAAGCAACTGCGATTGTTGGAGGAAGAATTGGGTGTTGAACTGTTTAGCCGCAATGGTAAGCATTTGACCGAAATAACTCCCATTGGTCGCCATATTATTGCCAAGGCTGAAAGTATTCTATGTGAAGTTAATAACATACAGATTTTGTCGGAAGAATACCGTGACGACCGGCGCGGTAGCTTGTCCATCGCGACCACGCATACTCAAGCGCGTTATGCGCTACCCCCGGTCATTAAGATATTTCGAGAGCGCTATCCAGCGGTTACTTTGCAGATCCATCAAGGTTCTCCAGGACAGATTGCCGAGCTGGTGCAATTGGGTGAAGTGGATTTCGCCATTGCTACTGAATCTTTGGAGTTGTTTGAAGATTTGATCATGATGCCTTGCTATGTTTGGCAGCGCTGTGTTTTGGTACCGCGTGGTCATCCATTAAGCGAGTTGTCTTGTTTGACCTTGTATGATGTTGCTCGATATCCGTTGGTGACTTATGTGTTTGGCTTTACTGGTCGTTCACAGTTGGATGAAGCTTTTCGCAGTGTTCAGATTAAGCCAAATGTTGCGTTTACCGCGACTGATGCGGATGTGATTAAAACTTATGTGCGATTAGGCATGGGGATCGGAATCGTTGCGCGGATGGCATATGATCCTTGTCATGATCAGGATTTGGTCCAGCTGAATGCTGGTCACTTGTTTGCGATGAATACGACTAAGATTGGATTTAGGCGAGGAACCTTTTTGCGTGGTTATATGTATGATTTTATTGAGATTTTCTCTTCGCATTTAACTCGGGAACGGGTACGGGAGGCAGAACGAACCTCCTCTCCCGAGGAAGTGGCCATTATCTTCGACTCCTTGGAGTTGCCTCTTCGGTGAATGGGTTTTTTTGAAAGCCACAGATGATGATATAAAGGAAGCGCGCATGCCAATTCCCTCAGCGATTCCCTTACGCCTCGCTTTATTGGAACGATTTGAAACATTGCTCGGATGCTTGAATGTCTTTTGCACGGCGGTCCGGCGAGACGCGGCTTTGCCGTCCTGGGTATCGCGTACCGAGGCCGAACTCGTGACCGATCTTGATATGCGCCTCAAGGCGATCCAACTTTATCGAGCGCTTTGGTATGAAGATTGTCGGGATGGACGGGAAACCCTGACCTGCCCTGGCATCGTCGGCGCAAGCCCTGAAACCTTGATCGCGGCGCATGCCTGTAACGCCGCCAAGGATGAGTTCAAACAAGCCGTGTTGGCTCTGAAAGTACTCGGTCGGCTTGAAGCAAATGCGGTGATGGTGGATCTCCATCACCGCCAGGAACCGGTGGCGGCGGCGATGCGGCGCATGGGGGCTGCCCGTCTGAACCTCAAACAAGCATATCGGCACCTGCCGCTGCTCGAACAGTGGCCGTTGAAGATCGGTTTTACCTGGTCCAAACAGGGCCGTGTCATTCAGCGCACCAGCGTGGCCGCAGCCCGCCGGTTGCTGGAACAGCGGGTTGAAACCCCGCAGATTCGTTTGGAACTGCAACGACTGACCGAAGTGCCCGTCGATGAAATGCTGGCGCGCGTGCGTGGAGTTTGCCCTCACCTGCGAGCCAATATCGTCTTCGCCGATCATGAAGGTGCTGGGGTACGGCGACGGTTGATGCAAGTACCCCTGCCGGTATTGATACCCTTACGGCGCGATGGGTGTCTGCCTGAATTTGTGCCGGTTGCACCCGAGCCTGTCGCCAATCCTCGTTTGCGGCGAGCAGACGTACGGATTGAAGACGAACCGTTTTTACCTTCGATTCGCGTTCATCGTTATCGCCGTGCCTATCGTTGAGAGTTTGAAAAATATGAGAACTATAAGATGATATAAGATCGTTTTATATAGTGCAAAACGAGCACTTTGCGTGAAATGTCATAAACTGTTTTCGAAGCGCCGTGGATGAAAAGTCCGTCCGCGCATTTTCCACCATCACGACACTTAACCCTCTCCAGGAGAACCGACCATGTCATCGCGCGCCCGTGTGTGGCCAGGCAAACCTTATCCGCTCGGCACAACTTGGGATGGCAAGGGCGTCAATTTCGCGCTCTTTTCTGCTCATGCCGAAAAGGTCGAACTGTGCTTGTTCGACTCTTCTGGCCAGCGCGAGATCGAGAGGCTGGTGTTGCCGGAAAACACCGACCAGATCTGGCATGGTTACGTACCTGGGCTGTGGCCGGGTACCTTATACGGTTACCGGGTGTTTGGACCCTACGAACCGCAGATCGGCCACCGTTTCAACCACCACAAACTGCTGCTTGACCCCTATGCCAAGCAGTTTTACGGCTCGTTGCACCTGCGCGACGAGCACTGTGGCTACCAGGTCGGCCACTCGAACGCCGATCTATCCTTCGATACCCGCGACAATGCCCACGACATGCTGAAGTGCGTGGTGGTGGACACCAGTTTTAACTGGGATGGAGACCGCCCTCCCGAAACCCCTTGGAATCGAACGGTCATCTACGAAACCCACATCCGCGGTTTCACCATCCGCCACGAAGGGGTACCCCACCATCTACGTGGTACCTTCGCCGGAATGGCTCACCCGGAAATCATCAAATACCTGCAAGCGCTGGGCGTCACCGCCGTCGAATTGATGCCGGTCCATACCTTCGTCGATGATCGGTTTCTCACGGATCGTGGCTTGCGCAACTACTGGGGTTACAACACCCTGTGCTTCTTCGCGCCGGAATCGCGCTATCTGAGTGGTGGCGATCTGGCCGAATTCAAGACCATGGTCAAACGCTTGCACGACGCCGGCATCGAAGTGCTGCTGGATGTGGTCTACAACCACACGGCCGAAGGCAACGAATTCGGTCCGACGCTCAGCTTTCGAGGCATCGACAATGCCTCCTACTACCGGCTCATGCCCGACGACCGCCGCTTCTACATCAACGATACCGGCTGCGGCAATACCCTCAACCTGATCCACCCGCGAGTGCTGCAAATGGTCATGGACAGCCTGCGTTATTGGGTCAACGACATGCATGTGGACGGTTTCCGCTTCGATCTGGCGGTCACCCTGGGTCGGGAAGAATACGGCTATGACCGCTGGGGCGGCTTTTTCGACGCGATCCGCCAGGACCCGGCCCTATCGCGGGTCAAGGTCATCGCCGAACCCTGGGACATCGGCCCCGGTGGCTACCAGCTTGGTGGCTTCCCGGCCGGCACCACCGAATGGAATGACCGCTTCCGTGATACCACGCGCCGATTCTGGTGCGGCGATGACGGCATGTTGCCGCGACTGGCCTCCAACCTGCTGGCATCCAGCGACCTGTTCGATCACGACTGCCGGCGGCCTTGGGCCTCGGTCAATTACATCGCCAGCCACGACGGCTTCACCCTGGCCGACCTGGTCAGCTACAACGAACGCCACAACGAGGCCAACGGCGAAAACAACCGCGATGGCCATCCTTCGAATTTCAGCTACAACCAGGGCGTCGAAGGACCCACCGACGACCCGGCCATCCGGGAGTTGCGCCTGCGCCTGCGCCGCAACATGTTGGCCACCGTGTTATTGGCTCAAGGCACACCCATGCTGCTGGCTGGAGATGAATCTGGGCGTACTCAAAACGGCAACAACAACGCCTACTGCCAGGACAACGAGATCAACTGGCTGAAGTGGCACGATATACCCGCCGAGGATTTGGAATTTCAGGATTTCGTGCGCCGGTTGATTCACCTGCGCTCCGAGCATCCGGTGCTGCGTCGGCCACGGTTCCTGCACGGGCTGCAGATTTCGAAAACCACGGGCTTGCGCGACATCGAATGGATCAGCCCCGGCGGCGGCATCATGAGCGATCATCACTGGCAGGAGGTCAAGGCTCGCTGTTTTGGTATGTTGCTGGCGGGCGATACCGGCGAGTGCTTCACACCGGATGGTTATCCAGAAACCGACGATACCCTGCTCGCCATCTTCAATGCCGGGAAAACCGTTGTTCCGTTTCGCATGCCCGACGTTCGCAATGCCCGCGGCTGGCGCTGCCTGCTCGACACCTCGCAACCTCAGCTTGCGGCGGGCGAGCTTCTGATCGGTACCGGCGACGATTTCCAGATCGAACCTCAGACCGTCACCGTGTTCGCCTTGATGATGGATGAAGCGGCTTGAATTGAACTCACCAGAGGCGGCATGAACCCCATCGACCAAATCGCCGAAACCCGCATTCGCGAGGCCATCGAACGCGGTGAACTGAGCGGCCTGCCCGGTGAGGGCAGGCCGCTGCAACTGGACGACGATTCGGCGATTCCAGAGGAGTTGCGCGCCGCCTACCGCATCCTGAAAAACGCCGGCTTCCTGCCACCAGAACTCCAGTTGCGCAAGGAGCTACGCGAAGCCGAACATTTGCTGCAACAACTGCCGGAAAGCGAACGCAGCCGGGCACGGGTCCGCCTTGAATTATTGCAACTACGGCTGGCCGCCAATCGCCGCCAGCCGATCAACCTGCTGCTGGAAGATCACTACCGACAACGCTTGCTGGAACGACTCGAACCAGTTGCGCGCGAAAAAAGCGGTTGATATGAACGATGGGATAAATGTGATGGTATAAAAACCACACAGGATCAAACCGGATCCAACACTTGCCCGGACAGACGATGGACTGACCACCATCCCACGGGATCAGGACCGGGAGCGCCAACAACCCAACCTTCAATCTCCCCACTCGTCCTCGGCTTCGTCGCCCTCGCTTTCGGGGTACAACAACAGCACGTGCTCCGGCGTAAATTGCGCCAGCTTGTCCGCGGTCTCTCGGGGAACCAATGGAAAATCGAACTCGCCACGATCGCCTCGGACGATGGCCAAGCGGCCTGTGGCCAACGCCTTGCGTTGGGCGGGTGTGACCCGGACGGCGCGGATAAAGCGGCCGTCCTGAAAGTTGTAGATCGCCTCTGCCGACGGTTCGTTCAGCCGGTGGGCATCGATCAACTGACGGGCGCGGGCAGCGTGCTCCCGCTGTTGTCTTTCCGCTTCGCGCCGCTGGTTCAACCGTCGATCCTGCTCGCGCTTGCGGGCCAGTTCGGCGTCAGCCCGCTGGCGCGCTTCCTCGCGCCGTGCCGCCTCCTCGGCGCCAAGCGCCTTGTTTTTCTTGCGCTGATGCTCCTGCCGGCGCGCATCCGAGTCCCGCTTCTTAGCCTGCTCGGAGGGGACCAGCCCCGCTTTCAGTAACTCATCTCGCAACGACATCGCCTGTTGACCTCATTGCCGTGCTTGTGTCGACCCTTTCGGCTCAGTATAGAATCCGGCTTCGAATCGTACCGTCCACTTCCTCCAGGCGTTTCTTCAGATGCAGCGTCTCGGCGCGTTCGTGGCTATCCAGATCAATCACCACGTAACCGATCCTAGCGTTGGTTTGCAGGTACTGGCCGGCAATGTTGATGCGTTGTTCGGAAAAGATGGCGTTGATCCGCGACAGCACACCCGGCCGATTATGGTGAATATGCAGCAACCGATGCTTGCCGGGATGCTCGGGCAACGAAACCTCGGGGAAGTTGACCGAACTGAGCGTCGAGCCGTTGTTGCTGTACTTGAGCAGTTTTCCCGCCACTTCCAGGCCGATGTTCTGCTGGGCTTCCTCGGTGCTGCCACCGACGTGCGGGGTCAACAACACGTTATCGAAGCGGCGCAGCGGCGAGATAAATTCCTCATCGTTGGCTTTCGGCTCCATCGGAAACACGTCGATCGCCGCCCCGGCCAGATGTTGCGACTCCAGCGCCGCCACCAGCGCGTCGATATCCACGACCGTACCCCGAGCGGCATTGACCAGATGGGAACCCGGCTTCATCCGCGCCAGTTGTTCGGCGCCGATCAGCCGAAAAGTCCCCGGCGTTTCCGGAACATGCAGGGTCACCACGTCGGCGAGGTCCAGGAGGGCGTCCAACGATGGCAATGCCTGAACATTGCCCAGCGCCAGCTTGGTCTCGATGTCGTAAAACACCACCCGCATCCCCAGCGCCTCGGCCAGCAGTCCGACCTGGGTACCGATGTGGCCGTAGCCGACGATACCCAGGCATTTACCGCGCACCTCGTGGGAACCGGTGGCGGTCTTGATCCAGCCGCCGCGATGGACCGCGGCATTACGCTGGGGAATACCGCGCATCAGCAGCACGATTTCGGCTAGTACCAGTTCCGCCACGCTACGGGTATTGGAAAATGGCGCGTTGAATACGGGAATACCGCGTTCCTGGGCGGCGTCGAGATCCACCTGATTGGTGCCGATGCAAAAGCAGCCGACGCCAATCAGTCGGGGAGCGTGCTCGAAGACGCGGGCGCTTAACTGGGTCGCCGAGCGGATGCCGACCAAATAGGCGTCGCCGATCGACTCCAGCAACTGCGATTCGGGCAGCGCTTTCGAATGCACTTCGATGGTGGAATAACCGTCCGCCTGGAACGCCTCGACGGCGCTGGCGTGGACGCCTTCCAACAACAGGATCTTGATCTTGCTCTTGTCGAGCGAGGTTTTGCTCATGGCTGCGTGGAGTTCCGCCGGTGATAGAATGCGCTTGGACGAAGTCTTATCCATGGATTATGGACAAGTAACCTTACCCTCTTTTTTCCCACGGCGACAACTGTTGACGACCATGCCTACCCGCAACGAATCGGCCGCCGCCCTGCTCGACGGCATCCGCTCCTTCATCGAACCCGCCCAGGTTCGCACCGACCCGGACAGTTGCCTGAACTATGGTCGCGACTGGACTCGTCTGTACACACCGGATCCGCTGGCGGTGGTGCTGCCGGGCAACATCGAGCAGATTCAACAATTGGTGCGCTACGCCAACGAACATCGGCTGGCACTGGTCCCGTCGGGTGGCCGCACCGGCCTCAGCGGCGCGGCGGTTGCCCACCACGGCGAAATCGTGGTCTCCATGGAGCGCATGAACCGGATTCTCGAATTCGACTCGACCGACCGCAGTGTGACCTGCCAGGCCGGCGTGGTCACCGAAGCGCTACAGAATTTCGCCCGCGACCATGGTTTGTACTATCCGGTCGATTTTGCTTCGCGCGGTTCCAGCCAGATTGGTGGCAACATCGCCACCAACGCCGGCGGCATCAAAGTGGTCCGCTACGGCCTGACCCGCGACTGGGTGACGGGATTGAAGGTGGTGACGGGGCGCGGCGATCTACTCGATCTCAACCGAGGATTGATCAAGAACGCCAGCGGCTACGATCTACGGTACCTGTTCGTCGGCAGCGAAGGCACACTAGGGATCATCGTCGAAGCAACCCTGAAACTGACCCGACCCTTGCGTGAACCCAGTGTCATGGTGCTGGGCGTACCCGACCTGGATGGTGTGATGTCGCTGTACCATGTCTTCCGCAACAAGCTGGAACTGAGCGCCTTCGAATTCTTCTCGGAACTGGCGTTGCGCCATGTACTGAAAAAAGGGGTGCAGCGCCCGTTCGACGCCGAAACGCCCTACTACGTGCTAATCGAGTTCGAGAACCCGGACGAATCGCATACCGATCAGGCGCTGGCGTTGTTCGAACACTGCGCCGAACAAGGTTGGCTGGCGGACGGCGTCATCAGCCAGAGCGAAACGCAAGCCAAGGAATTGTGGCGGCTGCGCGAGGACATCAGCGAGTCGATTTCGGAGCATCAACCCTACAAGAACGATATCGCGGTGCGGATTTCGCGGGTACCGGCACTGCTGGCGGAAATCGACGAATTGCTGGCGCGGGAATACCCGGACTTCGAAGTATTGTGGTATGGCCACATCGGCGACGGCAACCTGCACGTCAACATCCTCAAGCCGACGGACCTGGATTCGGCCACCTTCGCGCAAAAATGCGGAGCAGTGAGCGAGCATCTGTTCGCGGTGCTGCAACGACACGGCGGCAGCATCTCGGCCGAACACGGCGTCGGCCTGACCAAAAAGCCGTACCTGCGTTACACCCGTGATGAAACCGAAATTGGCTACCTGCGAGCCATCAAGCAGGTTTTCGATCCGAACGGCATCATGAATCCGGGGAAGATATTCGATTGATGAAGCGGAGATTTCAATCCCCATGCTGACGCACGATCAGCTTTCCGTTCTGCTTTCCGATCTCGAACTGGATCGTGTCGAGCGAACCATTTCAACGAAGGATACCGATAAATTCGGCGAAGCCATCTGCGCTTTCGCCAATGATCTACCCGGCCATCGTCAACCGGGTTACCTATTGATTGGCGTAAGAGACGACGGTCAGCGCTCTGGGCTAAAAGTCACCGACGAGCTGCTGAAAAACCTTGGCGCCATCCGCTCCGATGGCAACGTGCTGCCACAACCGGCGATGAACGTCACCCCCTTCACCTTCGCCGACGGTGATGTGGCGGTGGTGGAGGTTTTACCGTCCGATCTACCGCCCGTTCGCTATAAGGGGCGGGTGTGGATTCGAATCGGACCGCGTAAAGGTATTGCCAACGAACAAGAAGAACGCATTCTGACCGAACGGCGTGTCGCGCTGGCGCGTTCTTTCGACGCCCGTCCGTGCCCGGAAAGCACCATTGAGGATTTGGCACTGGGACAATTCGAAGCTTATCGCCATGAAGCGATTGATTCGGAAACCATTGCCGCCAATCAACGATCAATCGAGCAACAACTTGGCTCGCTACACTTCTTCAATCCCGAGCGAAATTGCCTGACTCATGCCGGCATCCTACTATTTGGTAAAAATCCCCGTTATTTTATACCTGGCTCCCACATCCAATACTTGAAATTACCAGGCACTGACCTGACCGATATTCCCGAAGATCAAGCAGAAATATCGGGCGACTTACAATCCGTGCTGCGCGAATTGGAGCTTCGGATCAAGACCCTAATCCAAACTAGTCTCAGACCAACTGCTGGATTGAGAGAAAAATTACTCCCCGATTATCCTGAATGGGCACTGCGCGAATTGTTGATGAATGCGGTCATGCACCGTAATTACGATAGCAATACATCTATCCACTTTTACGTGTTCGACGATCATATCGAAATCATGAATCCGGGCGGTCTTTATGGAGAAGCGACCCGCGAAAATTTTCCTACGCGCAACAGTTATCGTAATCCTATCATCGCGGAAGCAATGAAAACGCTGGGTTTTGTCAACCGCTTCGGTTACGGCGTGCAACGGGCGCAATCCTTGCTTAAAACCAATGGTAATCCACCCGCACAATTTGAATTCGACGAGCATTCCGTTCTAGTCAAGGTTTACCGGAGACTGGAATGAAGACCATCGCTTTCTTTAACAACAAGGGGGGAGTTGGAAAAACCTCACTGGTCTATCATCTCGCTTGGATGTTCGCCGACCATGGTATCCCCACGCTGGCCATCGATCTTGACCCGCAAGCCAACTTAACCGCAATGTTTTTGGACGAGGAACGTCTGGAAGAATTGTGGCCCGACGACGATGAACATCCACAAACAGTGTATGGAGCCATACGCCCTATCCTTCGCGGCATCGGTGATATTGCCAAACCCCATGTGGAAAAAATTAATCCTTCCTTGGGGGTGGTACCGGGTGATCTTGGCCTCTCTCGTTTTGAGGATAAGCTCTCCGATGCCTGGCCTCGTTGCCATAACCGCGACGAGTCAGCTTTTCGGATCATGACGGCGTTTCATCGCCTTATCGAATCGGCCACAAAATGGGGAGCGGAAATAGCGTTGATCGACGTTGGCCCCAATCTCGGCGCTATCAACCGTTCGGCGCTGATTGCCTCCGATCAGGTCTGTCTTCCTCTTGCTCCCGATCTGTTTTCCTTGCAAGGACTTAAAAACCTGGGTCCAACCTTGCGCGACTGGCGTGCCATCTGGGCTGAATTACTTGCTAAAGCGCCTTCCGATCTGCCAATGCCTAAGGGAGCCATGCAACCGGCCGGATATATTGTCATGCAACATGGCATCCGCGATTCGAGACCGGTTAAAGCTTATCAACGCTGGATGGAACGAATTCCATCGATCTATCGCACCGCCGTGCTGGATGAAAAGCCGGTCTCAAGAACTCCAAAAGTCGACCAAGACCCCTACTCGCTGGCGCTGCTCAAGCATTATCGCAGTCTGATGCCGCTGGCCATGGAGGTTCGCAAGCCTATGTTTTTTCTCAAACCTGCCGATGGCGCCATCGGCGCCCACGTTGATGCCGTAAAGAATTGCTACAAAGATTTCCAGAACCTTGCCCGGCGCATTGCGCAAAGTGCTGGTATCGCCATGAATGGCTATCACTTAAACACTCAACTTATTGAAAATTCGAGCTCTTGATTCCAAGCGCTCATTCCTTTACCCCAAACACCCGTGCCCGCTCCAGCGCCGCTACCGCCCAGCGCCGATGCGTGGCCGGTTCGCAGAACGAATCATGCATCCTGAACACCGCCGCCGCGTCCGGCGCCACCAGCGCCGCCGCCATCTCGTAGTCTTCGCGCGGCACTCGATAGCAACCCTCGATCACCGGAATCTGCGTGGGATGAATCGCGGTCTTGCCGATCAGGCCATGCTGCAAATCGGCTTCCACCTCGCGAACCAACACGTCTGGCGTATCCAGATAATCGAACACCGGCGCGCTGAGTCGATAACCGGCCGGATGGAAAATGCACGCCAGATCGGCGATCACCCCGCGCAGCGGCGTGTCGTACACCGTCGCGCCGCGCGCCCGGCGGATTCCGAGCAGATTCAGCAGATCGTTGCCGCCGATGCGCAAACACAGAACATACTCGCGCAACCCGCTCTCCTCCAACCGATCGCGCAACAGCTCCATCCGGCGACGGTCGAAGGCTGCGGCGGTCTCCAGAATTGGCATCAGATAATGCCCATGCCGGCCGTCCCAAACCTTCAGCCAATCGCTCAGCGTATGCGGGTCGAATTTGGGTGGCGCGAAGCCTTGCACCCGCTCGATGCCCTCCATTCGCAACAGTCGCCGCAACACCGCCGGATTGCGTGGGCGAATAAATTTCAACGGCGGCCCAGGGTCCAGTTGCGGCAGCAGTGCCGCCAGTTGAACCAGCGCTCGTTCCAGATCCCGCTCGTGCACCGCATCCTCGGTGCAGAAAATCAGCGCCCGCGCGCCGGACCGCCGGTGATCACGGGCGATGGCCGCCAAATCCGGTCGACTGGCGGGCACGTACAGCGCGGCGCCCAGCGATGCCGCCGACAGCAAGGGCGCGGGCTCGACATGAGCGCGTCCTCCAGGATGCAAGGCGCGAGCATCGAAAGAAATAATGCTCATGACAAATCCTCGATCAGGGCGGTGGCCTGGATAGGCATGGCCGGATCGATAACGACGGGAACCCGTTTTTCCTCGGCCAGCAATCGCAAATGCTCGACATCGGGATGATCGGCAGCGCGCAACAGCAGCAGACCCGGCAATCGACGCAGTAACACCCGAGTAGCCTCGGCCACGCCCGGCTTGACGAAGTTGCGGTTGCTAACGCGGTAGCGGGCGTGCAATCGGCTCAGAAAACTCGTCATCGCTTGACACCGCTCTCGCCGTTCTTCGGAATCGCGGCGCAGCGGAACCGGTTCAGCGGCGGCGAAATAACCGGCCACCCGGTCGAGAAACCAGCCGGATCGGTCATGCGGTTCGAACTCTTCGTAAAACACACAACCGTGAAAATCGTTCGGACCGATGGCCTCGTTGAGAATCGAACGGCTGGTCAGCCCCGACACGGTTGCGTTCAAGATCCCGCTGGGGATGGCGTAATCGTCGTAGGTCGCCGCCACGTCGGCAACACCGCCAATATCGGACACCACATGCAGCGCTTCCTCCAACGGTTCGGGCTGGCGGGCGTTCCAACGCTTCAGCGCCCGATGCAGCTCCTCGCCGATCACCCCCTTGGCGGTCCAGCCGTCCACGAACGCCAGTCCGGCCGGCGCACGCCCAACGTTTCGCAAGATGAACGTCAAGGCGTTTTCGTCGATACCCCGGTCGCGGATGATCGAAATCGAGTAGTGGTGAACGTCCGTCCGCCCCAACCAGCGCAGAGCACGCGCCAACAAGGCACCCACCGGCGTACCGGCACGGGCCAGCGACACCACTGTCACCTGCCGGGGTCGGGTCCCGGCCAGATAGCGGGCCAGCGCCAGAATCTCCGCCGCCAGCCGCGATGCATAGCGGTCGACCAGCAGCTCGAACAGCGTCAGATAGTGCGGGCTGGGCGCCTGCTCGGGAGACAGCATTTCGCTGTAGTGGCGCGCGTTGGACTGAATCAACCGCTCCTTGGCGTTCACATCCACCATCGCCAACCGCAGCGGTTTCAGCAGGAATACGGTGTCTTCGGGCCGGTAGCTGCCGGAAAAGGGGATCATGGCGCATACTCGCGCCAAGTCTCCGTCTGAATCTGGCTGTCCCTAGGCACCAGCGCGAAATCGCAACCACGCAGAAACGGAATATCGGTCAGGCTGTCGCCGGCGCCGATGGTGACGATAGGCCCCTCCTGCTCCAGTTCCGCCGCCACCCGCCGCACGGCATCGTGCTTCTGTACACCCCGGACAGTGATCGCCAGATTGTTCCCGTTATGGTGCAGCGCCAGTTTCTCCGACAAACTGCTGGCGACCAGTCGTGTCCGCAGCTCGGTCAGCACGGCGTCGTCGGCGTTGGCCTTGACGGAAATATAGGTCAGCCATTCATCGACCGAATGGCTGCGTACCCGATAACCCTCGGTCGCCGCGTCCCGCTCCAGGCTGGCCGCGTATTCCCAAAGCA
>DAOTGT010000022.1:18916-26977 GCA_035447285.1 Candidatus Competibacter sp. | reverse complement strand
CAAGGCGCCCAGACGGTGCATCACGTGAATGGTCACCCGGGCGTCGTTGCCCAGCACACCGCCTTCGTAGGAAACCCCCAGTCCTCGCCACAGGGTGAACGCCTCCCGAAAATCCAGCGGCGGCCACCAGTGGGCTTGGCAGGTCGGAAAGTCCGGGCAGGCCAGCGCGGCGTAATTGGCGCTGGTCCAACCACCCAGTGCGATCTGCCCCACCAGCAGCAGCAACCCCAACACGGCAAAAGCCCGCAGTGCCCGATCGCCGACAGCCAGCGGGTCGCTGGTCCCGTAGCGACCTTGCCGTAACACCAGCCAGGCCAACAGGCTCAGCGTCGTCAAACCGCCCAGCAGATGTGCCATCACCACCACCGGTTTCAACTGCCAGGTTACCGTCCACATACCGAGCAGCGCCTGGAAGACCACCACCCCCAGCAACACCAGCGGCAGTGCGACTGGCTGGCCTGGCTCACAGCGTCGACGCCAGGCCAGAACCGCCAACGCCAGAATCAACAATCCCAGGGTGCCAGCAAAATAACGGTGGATCATTTCCTTCCATGCCTTGTCAGGCTCCACCGGCCGATGGGGATAAACCACATTGGCGGCGGCGATCTGTTCGACTTTGTCCGGCACATCCAGATGCCCGTAGCACCCGGGCCAGTCCGGACAGCCCAGGCCGGCATCCGACAACCGTACGTAGGCACCGAGCACCACCACCACGAAGGCCAGCGCCAACGCGACCCAAGCCAAGCGCAGAAACATCGTTGACCGCATTTTGTGTCATCCAATTTCGGATAAGCGCAGCAACCGTCTCAGATCCTTGAGTATGCCGCTCGGATTGACCTTGACCGGGTAGCGCATCAGTAAGTTGCCCAGCGGATCCAGCAAATAGACCCAATCGCCGGATAGCTCCGGCTGACCGAAGGCTTCGGGCAGCGAATTTCGGGTCTTGGCATCGGCCAAGCCCAGCAACATGGCAGCGTGTTCGGTGGCCAACCATTGGTGCAATCCGTCCTCGGGCACTGCATCCAACAGCAGTAGGGTGACCACTCGGCTCATATCTTTGCCTAGCGCCAAGCGGACTTGCCGCATGTCGTATAAAGCGGTTTGGCAGCGCGAATCGCATTGCCCGGCCGAACCGAGATAAACCAGCGCCCAGCGGCCCCGCACCGTCGCATTGTCGACGCGACTTTTCTCCGCCAGATCAAACCGCAAATCCAGGGGATGCGCCGGGTTCAGCAATTCGCCGTGCTGCACGGAACCTGCTGGCCGCCAACGGTCGACCAGCAACCAAGCGGTCACCAGCGGCAGCGCAAAACAGGCAATGATCAACAACAGGAACCACCGCTGCCGCCAAGACGCTAGGCTAGAAGGGGGATTGACTGAAACCGAATCGACACTCATCGCAGGGCTCATTCCGAACGCGGCAATCGGCGCGCGCTGGCGAAGACGTAAAGAATGATCAAGGCCACCGCTAAGGCAAACCATTGTACGGCATAACCGCGATGACGTTCCGGTCCAAAACCGCCGAACTGGGGCCGCCAGTCGCGCCAGTAGCCTTCCGGCGCTTCCGGAACCAGAAGAATCACCGCCGGTTGCAACGGATACCCGAGGATTGCGGATAATCGTTGGTAATCGACATAAGGTATCACTCGCGGCCAGCGCTGGTCAGCCCCAGCCGCATCGCCCAAGCGCAAGCCCGGGGATGCGGGTTGCGCCAACCAACCGCCGATGGTTATATCGTCCGTGGACACTCCGATATCCGGCAACACTTGCCGGGACTCTCCCAGCGGTACCCAGCCACGGTCGATCAGGATAGCGTTTTCGGCCATTCGCAGTGGCGTCAGCACCTGGTAACCCGGTTGGCCGTCATGCACCTGGTTATCCAACAGTATTTGATGCGCGCCGTCGTAACGACCGCTAGCGACCACATGGAGGTAACGATTGCTGGAATCGGCCGGATCGATCCCGGCCAGATCCACCGGCGGCTGCGCAAACCGCTTGGCGAAGGCGGTCTGAAGCTCTGCTTTTTGTGCCGCCCGGTCCAACTGCCAGCAACCCAATGCCAGCAGCACGGGCAACAACAAGAGCACGGCGATGGTGGACGCGCGGCCCGGACAGAAACGCCATGATCCAAGTCGCATCCCGCGTCAAACCCTCGCCGTGGGACGCGCCATCAATGACTCGCCCGTTTCGGGTATACTTGCGGCAATTGTTCCCACCCTGACCGGAACGGCGCCATCCATGATATTCAAGATCATCGTCATCCTCATTCTGCTGATGATTCTCGCCAGTCTGGGCTCCGGGTTGGTCTTCCTGATTCGCGATGGAGGGCGGCGCAGCCCCCGCACGGTCAAGGCGCTGACCGTGCGGATCGTGCTATCGATCGGGTTATTCGTCCTGCTAATGCTGGCCTACGCCACTGGGCTGATTTCCCCGCATGGCCTGTAACCGGAATACTGGCGGCTATAACCAGTAGACGAAGATAAACAACCCCAGCCAGACCACATCGACGAAGTGCCAGTACCAAGCCGCCGCCTCAAAGGCAAAATGCCGCTGTGGGGTGAAGTGCCCGGCCAAACTGCGAAATAGCATCACGGCCAGAATGATCGCCCCAATGGTCACATGCAACCCGTGAAACCCGGTGAGCATGAAGAAGGTGGACCCATAGATACCGCTACCCAGGGTCAGGTGCAAGGCATGGTAGGCATGGCTGTATTCGTAGGCCTGAAGGCTCAGGAACAACACGCCCAAAGCAACTGTCGCCGCCAAGCCTTTCAGTAATTGCGGGCGATTCTCCTCGATCAATCCCCAATGCGCCCAAGTGAGCGTCGCGCCGCTGCTGAGCAGGATCAGAGTATTGATGGCCGGCAACCCCCAAGGATGCATCGGCGCGAAGAAACCACCGACATCGCTCGGCCCGTTGGTGGGCCAAACCGCTTCGTAGCCGGACCAGAGCAGACCGTGGGTCAGCACACCGTGGTTGGTTTCCCCACCCAGCCACGGCACCGAGTAGGTGCGAGCGTAAAACAGGGCACCGAAGAACGCCGCGAAGAACATCACTTCGGAAAAGATGAACCAGCTCATCCCCCAGCGGAAGGAACGGTCCATCTGTTCGCTGTAAAGCCCCTTCTCGCTCTCGCGGATCACCGTACCGAACCAGCCGAACATGGTGATCACAATGAGTGCAAGCCCAGTCAGCAGCAGGGTGCTGCCCCCTCCGTTCAGCAGCGTGGCCCCACCCAGCATCAATGTGAACAAACTGATGGTGGCAATGATGGGCCAGTGACTTTGTGTGGGTACGTAATAGTGGTCTGGCGCATGCTCCGCGTGCGTCATTAGTGCATCCCCCTTAGGTAACTTTCACCAATCTGAAATCTGACGGGCGGCTACCCTTCAACCGCCTGCGTCGTCAATTCTGAAAAAAGTATAGGACAGCGTCACCGTGCGTACATCGGGCGGCAACTCTGGATCGATGCGAAACGTGACCGGCATTTGCCTGCCTTCTCCGGCCTGGAATCGCTGGTGGTTGAAACAGAAGCACTCGATCTTCTGAAAATGCGATGCCGCCAATCCCGGAGAAATACTGGGTATTGCCTGACCGGTCATCGGCTGGTTGGCCAGGTTCTTGGCCCAAAAATGGGTCTGGTAGAACTGGCCGGGATGCACCTGCATGCGAGTGACCTGTGGCGCGAATTCCCACGGTGCGCCTAAGTTCAAGCTAGCGACGAACTCCACGGTCACCGTGCGCGACTCATCGACCTTCATCGGTTCCACCACCGCCACACGGCCACTGGTCTTACCGTTCAAGCCGGTGACTTGGCATAACACATCGTACAACGGCACCAGAGCGAAACCAAACCCAAACATCGCCGCCGTTACCAATAGCAGGCGTCGCACCATCCGCCGATTCGCGGCCGCCAAACCCGCTTCCCGAGTTTCCACCATCATCGCTCCCCTTCCATGATCAAGAAGAGACCGCCATCATCAGAATGAAGCCGAAATAGAACACCGCGGCCAGTACCGCCAGCGCCAACACCGTGCGGCCAACCCGCGCGGCACGATCGTTGACGCCGGCGGGCTTGACCGCGTTTTTTGGCTCTGCCTGCACGCTCACTTGATTTCGGGCGCGGTGGTGAAGGTGTGGTACGGCGGCGGTGAACTCAGGGTCCATTCCAAACCCTCCGCGCCTTCCCAAACCTGATCCGTCGCTTTCGCGCCACCGCGAATGGTCTGGATGACGTTATAAAGGAAGAACAGTTGCGAGAAGCCGAACAGGAATGCACCGACCGTGGAGACCATGTTGAACTCGGTAAATTGCAAAGCGTAGTCGGGGATACGGCGCGGCATGCCGGCCAACCCCAGGAAATGCTGCGGGAAAAACAACACGTTGACCCCGATGACCGACAACCAGAAATGCAGCTTGCCCAATTTCTCGTTGTACATGTGGCCGGTCCACTTCGGTAACCAGTAATAAGCTGCCGCCATGATCGAGAACACCGCGCCCGGCACCAGCACGTAGTGGAAGTGCGCCACCACGAAATAGGTGTCCTGGTACTGGAAATCGGCCGGCGCGATCGCCAGCATCAGCCCGGAGAAACCGCCGATCGTGAACAGAATCACGAAGGCGATGGCAAACAGCATTGGGGTTTCGAAGGTCATCGCGCCGCGCCACATGGTCGAGACCCAGTTGAACACCTTCACGCCAGTCGGCACCGCGATCAGCATGGTCGCGTACATGAAAAACAGTTCGCCAGCCAACGGCATCCCCACCGTGAACATGTGATGCGCCCAGACGATGAAGGACAGGAAGGCGATCGAGGCGGTCGCATACACCATTGAAGCGTAGCCGAACAGCGGCTTGCGGGCGAAGGTCGGAATGATCTGCGAGATGACCCCGAACGCCGGCAGAATCATGATGTAGACCTCGGGATGGCCGAAAAACCAGAAGATGTGCTGGAACATCACCGGATCGCCACCACCGGCAGCGTTGAAGAACGAGGTGCCGAAGAACTTGTCGGTCAGCAACATGGTCACTGTACCAGCCAGCACCGGCATCACCGCGATCAGCAGGAACGCGGTGATCAGCCAAGTCCATACGAACAGCGGCATCTTCATCAGGGTCATGCCCGGCGCGCGCAGGTTGAGAATGGTGGCGATGATGTTGATCGCGCCCATGATCGAGGAGGCGCCCATCATGTGGATCGCCAGGATCACGAACGGAAAGGCGCTGCCGGTCTGCAACACCAACGGCGGATACAGGGTCCAACCACCGGCTGGGCCACCACCAGGCATGAACAGCGTGGATAGCAGCAGCGTGAAAGCGAACGGCATGATCCAGAACGACCAGTTATTCATGCGCGGCAGCGCCATGTCCGGCGCGCCGACCATCATCGGGAGCAGCCAGTTGGCCAGCCCGACAAAAGCGGGCATCACCGCGCCGAAGATCATCACCAGCGCGTGCAGGGTGGTCATCTGGTTAAAGAAGTACGGATCGACAATTTGCAGGCCCGGCTGGAACAGCTCGGCGCGGATCACCAACGCCATCGCGCCGCCGATGAAGAACATCAGCAACGAAAACAGCAGGTAAAGCGTGCCGATATCCTTGTGATTGGTGGTCAACAACCAGCGGCTCAGGCCGCGCGCCGGTCCGTGATCATGATCGTGATCATGATCGTGATCGGTGGTGGTATGCGATGCCGTGCTCATAGAGTCTGACCTCCAGGAACGATGGGGGCGCGCGAATCGTTTTGCGCGGTTTGCGAAGTTGAATCTTTCTTCATCTGCTCCAGCCATTGCCGAAATTCCGCCTCGGGCAAGGCCTTGACCACGATCGGCATGAAGCCGTGATCCCTGCCGCACAGTTCGGCGCACTGGCCGCGATAGATGCCCGGTTTCTCGATCTGCGTCCAGACTTCATTGATGAATCCGGGAATCGCATCTTTTTTCCAGCCCAGTTCCGGCACCCACCAGGAATGAATCACATCGGCGGCGGTGGTCAGGATGCGCACCTTCTTGCCGACCGGCAACACCAATGGATGATCCACCTCCAGCAGATAATGTTCGCCCTTGGGGGCGAGATTGCGGATCTGTGCCTGAGGGGTGGATAGCGTACTGAAAAACTTGACGCCATCGTCCAGATAGTCATATTGCCAGCGCCACTGATAGCCGGTGACCTTGATCGTCAATTCGGCATCGCGGGCGTCGTACATACGAACCAAGGTGCCGGTGGCAGGCACCGCCATGCCGATCAGAATCATCATCGGGACAATCGTCCACAACACTTCGACCAAGGTGCTCTCGTGGAATTGAGCAGGCACCGCACCGCGCGATTTGCGGTGGTGGTAGATCGACCAGAACATGACTCCGAACACCACCACACCGATAACTACGCAAATCCAGAAGATCAGCATATGCAGATGGTAAACATCATGGCTGATGGCGGTGACGCCCTGCGGCATGTTCAACGTCAAATCGGCGTGCGCGCCCACACTCCACGCCAACGATAGTGCTGCACCCAAGGCGATACCGCCCCGGTGCGCGATGCGACTGGTTGCCATACTCCTCCTCATCCAGATAGTTCGACGCGCCCGGACCGGCGGCGCCTAGCGTAAAACATACAAAACAGCCGGATTGACTCCGACCGTATCAAAAAGTAGAGAGATTTATGGATTGGCACGAAGGCAACGGGTCAGTTCCCGGGCCAATTCGCACCGTTCTTCTTCGACCAGAAAACGACCAATCTCGACAGCCCGACCCTGGGCACGGATCTGCAAGCGGCTCGGATACCACTGCCGGGGACAATCCGTCAGCACCACCCGCGCCCAATGCCGGGTCAGCACCCAGCTCTGCTGGGGACGTCGTCGTCCCCGTTCGATCCGGATACTGTCTGCCGCGACGCAGATCACTTCACATTCATGACAGCGGCAAGTCACAAAGTATAGCCCGATCCCCACCGCCAGCAATTCCAGACCGGCAAACGGCAACACCAGCCAGAACCCCATGGAAACCAGGGGAAGCACCAACATCAAGGTCACCAGGCACAAGCCGCCGAACACCCCCAGATTTTGCCGCCACGACAGCGATCGGTTGGGACGAAGTACATAACAATATTGACACTCTGCCGTACCGCTCTCGACCGCGACCATAATCCGGCAATTCCCCTGCTTTGCCTTGCCTTATTAACAAGTAACGGGATATGTGGCTCTTGTCAATACCCCTGCCTAAAACTAGGGATTTGTACCTTGTGGATCGATGCAAAGGCGACGAAATCCAGGTTCAGTCTTCCTTCCAGCCACGGTGGCGCAATTGCGACAACGGGAATACCGCCGGACCCGCTGTCCGAGCGCGCGACGAGCTGGTTAGCGGTCCCCAGGCATGGCCATAAACCACCTCGCAGGCGACCGGCAGCAACCCATCGGGACGGCGGTACTGTTCGTAGGTCTCCCGCATGGCTCGCATCCGCCCCCTGCTCGTCAACCCACGGGGTCGGCCGGCGGTTACATTGCCGGCGCCGAGCGCCCTGAGGTCGCTGATCAGCCCATCCACATCTCGATAGGTGAGAGTCAGCCGCTCGGTATCCATCACCGGTTCGGCCAGACGGGTCCGCATCAGGGCATCACCGATATCGTGCATATCGAAAAAAGCGTTGACGTGGTGATAAGAATCGGCGGCCGCCCAAGCGCGGCGTAGTTCGAGCAGCGTATCGGGTCCCAGCGTGCTGAACAGCAACACGCCGCCCGGCTTGAGCACCCGCTGAAACTCGGCGAACACGCGATCCAAATCCAGCGCCCATTGCAGAGCAAGGTTGGAAAAAATCAGATCACAACTGGCGGTGGCCAGTGGCAGCGCCTCGGCTTCACCGACCACGCCGTGCAAGGTACGCAGCCAGGGTGCACGCCTGCGGGCGGCAGCCACCATGGCAGGCGCCAGTTCCAACCCAATCACCCGAGCCTTGCGATATTTCTTCAGCAGCGCCGCCGTGATCGCTCCGGTTCCGCAGCCGACATCGACGATCGATTCAGGCTTGAGTTTGATCAGATCCAGCCGCTCCAGCAGTCGACCACC
>DAOTGT010000022.1:0-18816 GCA_035447285.1 Candidatus Competibacter sp. | reverse complement strand
CGATCGATTCAGGCTTGAGTTTGATCAGATCCAGCCGCTCCAGCAGTCGACCACCAATCTCGCGTTGCAGGAAGGCGGCTTGGTCGTAGCTGGCCGCCGCCCGCTCGAATGCCTGACGCAACCGATGCCGGTCGAGTGTAAAGGGGTCGTCGGAAGATTCATGCATCGAGAAACGCTCTCAATTCGGCCACGAATTCCGGCAAGTGCGAAAAGAATGGCGCGTGACCGGCGCGGGGAAAAACATGCAGGCGCGCGTCCGGCAGCCAATCCCGCATGGCTTCGCCGGCCGCCGCCGGCACCAACTGGTCACGCTGCCCCATCAACAGCAAGGTCGGGCAGGCGATGCGTGGCAACTCGGCGCGCAGGTCACTGGCCTCCAGGATCGCCAAACCATCCTCCAGCGCCGCCACATCCGGCTGTCCATGCTGGAACAGCATGGCCTTAAGACGGTGCAGTTGCGCGCTCGCATGTTCGCTGCCGTGCACCTCCAGGGCGATGAAGCGCTTGAGCACGGCCCGGTGGTCCTGCCGCAACTCCTCCGCAAAACGGCGCAATACCGGCCGGGCAATGCCGCACGACCAATCGGGTCGTTGCACGAAACAGGGCGTGCTGTTGACCAGCACCAATCGGCTGACCCGCTCCGGGGCAAGCAACGCCACCCGTTGCGCGACCAATCCACCCAGCGACCAACCCACCCAAGCAGCCGGCGCCGGCGTCGCGGCCACCAGCGCGGCAGCCAGATCGTTCAAGGCATGACCGGCGGCCGTCGACCGACTGTAGCCATGCCCCGGCAAGTCCAACAGGGTCACCCGATAATGATCGAGCAGCGCTTCCACCACATCTTCCCAGACACCGGAATGCATGCCCCAGCCATGCACCAACACCACATCCGGTCCAGTCCCGATGGTTTCGATGTAGAGCGAGGATGCCATGGAGCGCGTTTCCGACACCCCATTGCCATCGACGGATGAGTTCATCATGCGGGTTGTTCCAAGCGTTCAAATCTCCAAAGTCAGCGTCCCTATCCCGTCAGCAACACCTGATCCAATCCGATGCCGGCCGTATCGAATGGGGACCGCGATCACCATACCGGGTTCAGCGGGTTCGGTACGACCTTTCGGTGAGGGGCTATAATACTCGACTCGCCGTTCCGCCGATCTAAGCTATCGCATGGTGCCATGACTTCGACCGCATCCGCCACGGGCTGGCAAGCCCATCTGAAACTCGGCTTTCAGCGTCAGGCCCAGCGCACCATTCTGGGGCAATGCGCGCATCGCGGTCCTTTACAAGTGCAGCGGCCGTTCTATCCCGAAGGAAAAGAGGTCTGCCACGTCGCGATACTTCATCCCCCCGGCGGCGTGGTCGGCGGCGATCGACTGCAGATCGACACCACTCTCAATCCGGGCGCCCATGCGCTGCTCACCACCCCGGCCGCCGGCAAATTTTACCGCAGCGCGGGTCCGTTCGCCCGACAACACCAACATCTGACCGTCGCCACCGGGGCGGCGCTGGAATGGTTGCCGCAGGAAAACATCGTCTACCAGGGCGCTCGGATACACACCTCGACCCGGATCGACTTACAGGGCGATGCGCGCTTTCTGGGTTGGGAAATCCTCTGTCTGGGCCGACCGGCGGCTGGCGAGCGGTTCGAATTCGGCGAATGCCGGCAAAATTTCGAACTGTGGCGCGACGGCGAACCGCTCTACCTGGAGCAGGGGCGCTATACTGGTGGAGAGCCGGTGCTCGCCGCTCACTGGGGACTGCAAGGCCAACCGGCCAGCGCCACTCTGCTTGCCGCCGGTTCGCCGCCGGGTCTGGTTGCCGATTTACGCGCCGCCCTGGAGCCGTCGGCTGGCGAGGCCAGGGTATCCGTCAGTCAGTTGGACGGCGTGCTGGTGTGTCGCTATCTGGGCCCATCGGTGACCATGGCCCGCCAGCTTCTGACCCTGGCATGGGGCTTGCTCCGACCGGCGCTATTGGACCGTCCGCCCTGCCCCTCCCGTTTCTGGATTACCTGACCCCGTGCGAGAACGTTCATGGAACTCACGCCCCGCGAAAAAGACAAGCTGCTGCTGTTCACCGCCGGCCTGCTGGCGGAACGGCGCAAGGCCAAGGGCCTGAAACTCAACTATCCGGAAACCGTCGCCTATATTTCCTGTGCCCTGCTGGAAGGCGCGCGGGAGGGCAAGAGCGTGGCGGAACTGATGAGCCATGGCCGCACCCTGCTGACCCGCGATGAGGTCATGGACGGGGTCCCGGAGATGATCCCCGAAGTACAGATCGAGGCCACCTTCCCGGACGGCACCAAACTGGTGACCGTGCACCACCCGATTCCCTGAGGAGAACGCCCATGATCCCCGGTGAAATCGTCACCGCCGCCGGTGACCTCGAACTCAATGCCGGCCGCCGCGCGCTGCGACTGAGCGTGGCCAACACCGGCGACCGGCCGATCCAGGTCGGCTCGCATTACCACTTTGCCGAGACCAACCCGGCGCTGCGCTTCGACCGGACACTGGCGCGTGGTTGCCGACTCGATATCCCCGCCGGCACCGCCGTGCGCTTCGAGCCGGGTCAGGAGCGCGAAGTGGAGCTGGTCGACTACGCCGGCGCGCGGGAAGTGTACGGCTTTCGCGCCGCGATCATGGGACCGCTGGAGGATCAGCCATGAGCCGCATCGACCGTCGCGCCTATGCGGACATGTACGGCCCCACCGTCGGCGACCGGATTCGGCTGGGCGATACCGAGTTATGGATCGAGGTCGAGCGCGACCATGCGCTTTATGGCGAGGAAGTGAAATTCGGCGGCGGCAAGGTGATCCGCGACGGCATGGGCCAGTCGCAGCGCACCCAAGCCGAGGGCGCGGTCGATACCGTGATCACCAATGCGCTGATCGTCGATCACTGGGGCATCGTCAAGGCCGACATCGGCATCAAGGACGGGCGCATCGCCGGCATCGGCAAGGCCGGCAATCCCGACATCCAGCCAGGCGTGAACATCATCATCGGCCCCGGTACCGAGGCCATCGCCGGCGAAGGCTTGATCGCCACCGCCGGCGGCATCGACAGCCACATCCATTTCATCTGCCCGCAACAGATCGAGGAAGCGCTGATGTCGGGCGTGACCACCATGCTCGGCGGCGGCACCGGCCCGGCCACCGGCACCAACGCGACCACCTGCACACCAGGTCCCTGGAACCTGCGGCGGATGCTGCAAGCGGCGGAAGGATTACCGGTCAATCTGGGTTTCCTCGGCAAGGGCAACGCCAGTCGCCCGGCGGCGCTGGAGGAGCAACTCGAAACCGGGGCCATGGGCCTGAAACTGCACGAGGACTGGGGCACCACGCCGGCGGCGATCGATAACTGCCTGGATGTCGCTGAACGTTATGACGTGCAGGTGGCGATTCACACCGACACGCTCAACGAATCCGGCTTCGTCGAGGATACCTTGGCGGCGTTCAAGGATCGGGCGATTCACACCTACCACACCGAAGGTGCGGGTGGCGGCCATGCGCCCGACATCATCCGCGCCTGCGGCGAGCCGAACGTGCTGCCCTCCTCCACCAATCCCACCCGCCCGTACACGGTCAACACCGTGGACGAGCACCTGGACATGCTGATGGTCTGCCACCATCTCGACCCCGGCATTCCCGAAGACGTGGCCTTCGCCGACTCACGCATCCGCCGCGAAACCATTGCCGCCGAGGACATCCTGCACGACCTGGGTGCGTTCTCGATGATTTCTTCCGATTCGCAGGCCATGGGCCGGGTCGGCGAGGTGATTACCCGCACTTGGCAGACCGCGCACAAGATGAAGGTGCAGCGCGGGTATTTGCCGCCACCCTCACCCCCAACCCCTCTCCCGCAAGCGGAAGAGGGGAGTGAGCGCACCGACAATTTCCGGGTCAAACGCTATATCGCCAAATACACCATCAACCCCGCCATCACTCACGGCATCGGCCACCTGGTCGGTTCGCTGGAGGTGGGCAAGTTGGCTGACATCGTACTATGGCAACCGGCGTTTTTTGGGGTCAAGCCGTCGCTGATCGTCAAGGGCGGCTTCATCGTCGCCGCACCGATGGGCGACGCCAATGCTTCGATTCCGACGCCACAACCGGTGCATTACCGGCCGATGTTCGGCGCCTTCGGCGGGGCGCTGGCCGCCACTTGCCTGACCTTCGTCTCCAAGGCAGCGCTGAACAGCGGCGTGCTGGATGCACTGGGCCTGAACCGAATGCTGGCGGCGGTACGGAATACCCGCGCCATCGGCAAACGCGATCTGATCCACAACGACTATTTACCTCGCGTCGAAGTGGACCCGCAGACCTACGAGGTACGGGCCGACGGGGTGTTGCTCACTTGCGGGCCGGCCCAGATATTGCCGCTGGCGCAGCGCTATTTTCTGTTTTGAAGGCGTGCTTCGGATTAGCTTGCGGTCGATTGCATCCACGTCCGAAGCACTAACAGGGCCATGCCTCAAGCGACGTAAGCTGGCCCCTGAACCAGCAAGGTCCCACTACGCCCTGGCACGGTTCCGTCAGCGATTTCATGGCGCGGCAAGGCGTCCGGCGACATCTCGCCGGCCAGCGTGCGCATCGCGCCGAGACGATAACCCTGAGTGCGCCAGCCGGTCAGCAGTCGATCGAGAATCGGCAGAAACCTCAAGCCCTCAAGCTCGGCATGCAGGGTAAACACATGGCCGGTCGCTCGTGGCGTTTGCGTGATGGCCAACAAGCGGTCAGCGATATTGTCCGGCGTTATTCCGTCCACGCCGATCAACTCATCCAACGTCGGCAAGGTGGTCGGCAACTGCGGACAGTGGATCGTTTCGCCATCCACTATCGGTAGAAAAGGATGCGTACCGCGCGAATCGGAGCACCAGGTAAAGCCCAACGCCTCGGCGAGCCGCAGCGCGTGGCCGTTCATCTGCCAACCGGCCGCGCCATGCACGGTAGCTACCGTGCCGAAAATCTCCGCGTAACGATCCACCGCCTTCCGCATTTGCCGTGCCGTCCATTCGCGGTCAGCCCCGGCGACATGATCCTGCCAGAGCACATGATCCCAACAGTGAATGCCCGTTTCGAAACCGGCATCGCGTACCCGCCGCATGACGTCGCCCGCCCGCCAACCAATGTCCGGGCCGGGCAGCAGCGTTCCGTACAACAGGGTTTTCCAGCCATAATGCTCAATGACCGAGGTCCGCTTGACCTTGCCGAGAAAGCCGCGCCGGAACACCCGCCGAATCGCCCAACCGGTGTGATCGGGACCGAGACTAAACAGGAACGTGGCATCCGTCCGATACCGGCGAAAAAGTTCGACCAGTCGCGGTACACCCTCCAGCGTCCCGCGCAAGGTATCGACATCGACCTTCAGGGTCAGCAATGGCACTGACACCGTTCAATCGACCAGTGTGCCGGCATCGGCCACATGGGCGCGATACGCCTCGAAAATCCGCCGCAACGCCTCGTCCATGGTGACTTCGGGCCGCCAGTCGAGATCGGCGCAGGTATTGGCGATCTTCGGCACCCGCTGTTGCACGTCCTGATAACCCTGACCGTAATAGTCGTTCGCGGTGGTTTCGATCAATTGCACCCTGGCCGCCCGGTCCCGGTATTCCGGGTATTCCGCCGCCAGTTCCAACATGCGGACCGCCAGTTCGCGCACTGACAAGTTGTTGCGCGGATTGCCGATATTGTAGATCTTGCCGCTGGTCACGCTCCGCTCGTTGGCGATGATCCGCATCAGCGCATCGATGCCGTCGTCGATGTAGGTGAACGAGCGCCGCTGGGTGCCGCCATCGACCAGTTTGATCGATTCACCCCTCGCGATCTGACCCAGAAATTGGGTGATCACCCGAGAGCTACCTTCCTTGGGGGTATTGATGGAATCGAGGCCTGCACCGATCCAGTTGAACGGCCGAAACAGCGTGAAATCGAGCCCCTGCTCCATGCCGTAGGCCCAGATCACCCGATCCATCATCTGCTTGGCGCAGGCGTAGATCCAACGGGGTTTGTTGATCGGCCCGTAGACCAGTGGCGAGTTCTCGGAATCGAATTCCGGGTCCGCGCACATGCCGTACACCTCGGAGGTCGAGGGGAAAACCAGTCGCTTGCGGTACCTGACGCAGGATCGCACGATCGGCAGATTGGCCTCGAAGTCGAGTTCGAACACCCGCAGCGGTTCGCGCACATAAGTCGCGGGCGTGGCGATGGCCACCAACGGCAGCACCACGTCGCATTTCTTGACGTGGTATTCGATCCACTCCCGGTTGATGGTGATATCGCCCTCGAAAAAGCGAAAGCGCGGATGATCGAGCAGATCAAGGACACGATCGTCCTGCATGTCCATGCCGTGAATTTGCCAATCGGTGTCGGCCAAAATGCGCTTGGACAGATGATGGCCGATGAAACCATTGACGCCGAGAACAAGCACTCTTTTCATTGCGGAAAGGATTCCGATGTCTTGAAGATGAATTTGAAGCGGGCGTTGCCCGGCGATCTCAATCGCCCAAGCGCCACGGACCGGGACCGAGCCGCTCGACCAACGACGCAGGCATCACCCGTTCACCGGCTATCTCCAATGCAAAAACGAACAACGCGCCGCCGCCGGCACAACGCGCAACCAGCCGGTCGCCAACCCCCCATTCGAGCACGGCCGCTGTCGCTGGTGTGACCGCTTCGATCACCCGGGTGCCCAGAATCCGGGCCGGCTGTCCGGCCACGACGGTGAACGCACCCGGATACGGCGGTGCGACCGCGCGGACCAGATTGTGAATCCGTGTCGCCGGCCAGTTCCAGTCGATGCGCCCGTCCTCGGGCTTGCGGCCGGAGAAATAGCAGCCCTTGGATAAATCCTGGGCGATGCGCGGTGCCGTGCCGGCAAGCAGCGCGGGCAGCACGCGGTGCAAGGTCAATTCAGCGGCGACGGTGACTTTATCGAATACTTCCTTGGCGGTGTCGTCGGGCAGAATGGGCACGGCGGTCTGAGCCACGAGATCACCGGCATCCGGCTTTTCCACCATGTAATGCAGGGTCGCCCCGGTTTCGCTCTCGCCATGAATAATCGTCCAGTTGACCGGTACCCGACCGCGATACTTCGGCAGCAACGAGCCATGCATGTTCAGGGCACCACGCGCGGCTATGGCGAGCAGTTCCGGCATCAACATCTGACGGTAATAGAACGAGAACAGGAAGTCGGGAGCCAATTCCCGAATCCGCCGCAATTCCTCCGGGGTGTTCGGGTCCTCCGGGGTGATGGCCGGAATGCCGTATTCGGCCGCGATAGCGGCGACGCTATCGAACCAGATTTGCTCGCCGGAGTTGTCCTCGTGGGTGAAAACCAGCGCCACGTCAACGCCGTGCGCAAGCAACACCTTGAGGCAGCGCACCCCGACGTTGTGATAGGCGAACACGACAGCACGGGTCATCGGTTCACCCTCCCTCCTCGCGCCTTTCCAGAATCCCCTGGATGGTGAAGCGCGGGCGCTCGCGCACCTGTTGGTAGATCCGGCCGACGTATTCGCCCAGTAACCCAATTCCGAACAGCAGGATACCCATTAGCAGGAAGTTGATCCCGAATAAGGTGAACAGCCCCTCCGCTTCCGGGCCGACGATCAGCCGGCGGATCGCCAGATACACCACGAACACGGCCGATACCAGCGACAGCGCGATACCCGCCAGCGAAAACATCTGCAACGGGACCAGCGAAAACCCTGTCACCAAATCGAAGTTCAGTCGAATCAGCTTGTACAGCGAATATTTAGATTCACCGGCGGCGCGCTCGGCGTGAGCCACCGTGACCTCGGTCGGATTGGCGGCGAAGGTGTAGGCCAGCGCCGGAATGTAGGTGCTCACCTCGCGGGTGGACACGATGGCCGTGACGATGTCGCGGCTGTAGGCGCGCAACATGCAGCCCTGGTCGGTCATGCGAATTTTGGTGATCCGCTCGCGTAGCCGATTCATCAGGCGCGAGGCGACATGCCGCCACAGGCTGTCCTCGCGTTTTGCCCGGATGCTACCCACATAGTCGTGGCCTTGATCCATCGCCGCCAGCAGCTTGCCGATTTCCTCCGGCGGATTCTGCAAATCGGCGTCCAGGGTCACCACCCGTTCGCCCCGGCAATATTCGAAGCCGGCCATGATCGCCATATGCTGGCCGCAGTTGGCGTTGAACAGGATGACCCGCGTCACGTCCGGTCGGACCAGAAACTGATCCTTCAGCAGCGCCGCCGAACGGTCACGGCTGCCATCGTTGACGAATAGCACTTCGTAGGGCAGGTCCAGCGCGTCCAGCGCTGGGTAGAGGCGCGCGAACAGCGTCGGCAGGGTTTCCTGCTCGTTGTAGACCGGAATGATGACGGAAAGCCGTGGCGCGCTCATCTCAAATCCTCGCCTCCGCCAGTACTTCGGCGACCGCATTGCAAACCCGCTCCACATCGGCGCGAGTCATGGTCGGGAACAACGGCAACGTCACCGTTTCGCGGGCAATCCGCTCGGTGTTCGGCAGCTCCCCCTCGCAATGGCCGCGACGACGGAACAGCGTGGTGAGATGCGCCGCTTCGTAGGACACGCCGGTGCCGATGCCGCGCGCCTCCAAAGCCACCCGGAACTGCTGGCGGTCGATACGCAGCCGGTCCAGCGGTAACAACGGCGCGAACATATTCCAACTGTGCCCGGCTTCGTCGCCCGCATGACCGGGATGCGGTAGCAGGCAGGGAGGATCGGTGCGCAGCATCTGGAAATAGTCGGCCACCCGTTCGCGGCGGCGGGCGTTGAACTCCTCCAACCGGACAAGCTGACAGAGACCGATCCGGGCATTGACATCCGGCAGGTTGAACTTGCCGCCGGGAAAAGCCACATCGCGGGTGCCATCCGGCAGGCGGGTGATGCCATGGAAGCGCAGCGTTTCCACCTCGCGCGCCTCTGCTTCGTCGTTCAACACCAACGCTCCGCCCTCGATCGCGGTCATATTCTTGTTGGGATGGAAGCTGAAAACCGTGAGATCGCCGAACCCACCGATCCGCCGGCCGCGCCAGCTCGACCCGATGGCCAGCGCCGCATCCTCAATGACTCGCAGTCCATGCTGCTCCGCCATCGCGTACAGGCGATCCATATCCACCGGCAATCCCGCGAAGTGGGTCGGCATGATCGCCTTGGTGCGTGGGGTGATGGCGCGCTCGACCGCGTCTAAATCAAGGTTACGGCTGATCAGTTCGACATCCACGAAGATCGGAGTCGCGCCGACCTTGGCGATCATGTTGGGCGCGGCGAAGAATGTTTGTGACGGGGTGATCACTTCGTCGCCGGGGCCGATGCCGCACAGTTGCAGGGCGACTTCCAACGCGGCGGTGGCGGAGTTGAGCACGCGCGCCGACCGCCCACCCAGATAATCCGACAGCGCCGCCTCGAATTTTTTCACCTGCGGGCCGGTGGTGATCCAGCCGGAGCGCAGCACTTCGACCACGCCGGCGATGGTGTCCTCGTCCAGCGTCGGCCGGGCAAAGGGGAGATAGGGATGAACACTCCTCTCTTCCCTTGAGGGAGAGGGATCGGAGGAAAGTGAATCGGAGGAAAGTGATGCCATTCAGGATCTCGCAAGCAGATAAACGCCGATGATGACAAAACCGATACCCAACCAGCGTCCGCTGGTGAGCGCCTCGCCGAACAGGTACCAAGCGGCAAGCGCGTTGACGATGTAACCGATGGACAGCATCGGGTAAGCGATACCGACCGGCACCCGCGACAACGCCAGAATCCAGATCAGGACGCTGATCCCGTAACAGGCGAAACCGCCGAGGAAATGCGGATTGGTGGCGATCGCGCCGGCCAGCGGTAATACGTTGGCGGCGGTGGGCGTGATCACCCCAAGCGTGTTGGTACCGGCCTTGAGCAGCAGTTGCGCGGTGGCGTTGAGCAACACACCGGCCAAAATCAACCCGAAGCTGGTGACGGTCATCGACGGCTCACGATGACCCGACGCGGATCGCGGGCCAGTACCCGCATGGGCAAGCCCTCGGCGGCGATCTGTTCGTAATTGCTCGAAGAGAGCATAGCGTAACCTTGTTCCAGCGCCACCCAGCGCTTTTTCCAGTCCTCGACCCGTCGGATACCCTTGTCGGGTTCCGCATCCAGACCCAAGGCGAATTCGTCGATGTACTGCACCAAGGTAACCGGCCGTTTCAGATAAAACGGCAGGGTCTGGTCGTACATTTGCACGCTGTAGAAGGGCAAAGTCCGGTCAAGCGGTCCCTGCCTGGCCTTGATCTCGCGAACGATGTAGTACGAAGAGGAGAGGTGGGACAATTCATCGTAGCCATCCAGCGCCAGGATGTCGGCGCCGAGGCTGCCAAACGCCAACGCGACGATACCGACCGAGCGGACGTGGCGACGAAATGACCAGGCCGCCGCAACCGCGCCGACGGTGAAGACGAAGATCGAGGCGCCGATCCAGGGCACGACATTGCGCACAATCTCGAACGGCGACGATTCTTTCGAAAACATGTGGGCGATCCGTCCGCCGCCAACCAGGACCACCAGCAACAGCACGCCGCCGATCGCCGCCAATCCCCAAGCGAAGTGGCTCAGTGTTGCTGGCGCCATCCGCTGCATCTCCATCGCCGCGAACAGTGCCAATGCCGGAAACACCGGCAAAATGTAGGAGGGCAATTTGGAGCCCGACACACTGAAGAACAGGAAAATAAACGTGGTCCAGATCAACAACAGCCGCTGCGGTTGCAACATTCCAGGTTCCCCTTCGCGTCGCCAGCCGTCGCGGAGTCGGACCGCGATGAACGGTAGCCATGGCATCACCCCGAACAGCAGGATGGGAACGAAATACCACCAAGCGCCCTCTCGCCGATGCACCTTGGTCAGAAAGCGCGCGAAGTGCTCGTGAATGAAAAAGAAGCGGGCGAATTCATTATTGGCAAGCGACACGGCGACGAACCAGGGGACGGTGATCAGCAGCAGCAGCAGCAGACCCTTCCCAATGTGCAGGCGGGCCAGCAAGCGCCAGTCGCACTCGATCAACATATAGATCGTCAGCACCGCGCCGGGCAACACGATGCCAATCAGGCCCTTGCTCAGCACGCCTAGCCCCATCGCCGCCCAAACGACCAGCATCCAGTTGCGATTCTCCACCGGGGTCGCGCCGGGACGCTGGGCAAGCAGGAATCCGAGCAGACCGACGGTGAGAAACGCGGCCAGACCCGCGTCCAGAGTGTTGATATGGGCATTGATGACGAACCCGGTACATCCTCCCAGCGCCGCCGCCGCCGCCAGACCGACCTCCTCACCGAACAAGCGGCGACCGGCCCAGAACATCAGCAACACACAACCGAAGCTGGCGGTCGCCGGCCACCAGCGCGCCGCCCAATGGCTCTCGCCGAACACTTGGAACGCCATTGCCGTCGCCCAGTACTGCAAGGGTGGCTTCTCGAAATATTTGAGGTCGTTCAAGCGTGGCGTCACCCAATCCCCGGACAGAACCATCTCGCGAGGGATTTCAGCGTAACGCCCTTCGTCGGGGTTGGCCAACTTCCGGTATTCGAGGTTACTGAACCAGACCAGGGTGAAGATCAGTAGCAACCCCAACAGCAGCCATCGGGCAAAACCGGAAGATTGCGGAGAACACGAATCCATGGTGATTTTGATGCTCCCGATCACAAAATAGTGGGCCTAATAAAGTTTCAGATGCGATGCGGACACCGATCATTTTTCGCCTCCCTGTCGGTAGCGAAAGACCAAACCGGTTCCGTCAGGCCGTTCATGCAGACTCAACACACCTCCCAAACGGATCGCCACTTCCCGGACAATCGCCAATCCGAGCCCGCTACCTTCGCCGTCGGCACCGGGCATCCGATAGAAGGCATCGAAAACCCGCTCGCGTTCCGAGATTGGAATCCCGGGACCATTATCCACGATTTCGATGACATCGCTCCTCTCATCGGATAACAGTCGAAGCGTCACTGCACCGCCTTCCGGGGTGTACTTCAGGGCATTTTCCAGTGCATTACTCACAACCAGCCACAGCGCCTCCCAGGAGCCGCGCATGAAAAGCGGCGCGGTTTCCTCAAGGCCCAGGTCGATACCCTTAGCCTCGGCCAAGGGCAAACGTTCGGCCATCAGTTCGCGCGCCATCACCGAAACATCGACCACCGACGTTTCGGCGGCACTGGCCTGGGTTCGGGCCAGGCTGAGCAACTGCTCGGTCAGATGGCGTGCGCGCTCGATACCGTCCTGAAGTGGAATCACGCGTTCGCGCATGGCCTCCAGCGATCCCGCGTGCAGTAGATTTTGGGTTTGTAAGGACAGCGCGGTCAACGGACTTCGCAGTTCATGAGCGGCATCAGCGATAAACCGTCTTTGCTGCCCGATCAAGAGATTGACTCGCGCCAGCAAGCGATTAATCGCATGCACAAAAGGGGTGATTTCATCCGGGAGGTCAGCATCGGAAATGGCCCGAGGCCGGTCTGCCGGTTGTTCATCCAAACTCCTGGAGAGCCGGGTAATAGGCATAAGCTCACTACGAACAATCCGCACGATCAGCCCCACAAGCAAAGGAATGAGAAGCAGCAGAGGGATCAGAGTACGCAGGCCGCTGTCGATGGCGATCTCGTCACGCACTTCGGTGAGTTGAGCGACCACCCTGCGCTCCCCTGTTTCTGCATCCTGAACAAATACCCGAAGATCCCCGGAACTGGTGCTCAAGGTATGGAAACCCGGCGACAGCTCGCCAGCAAACCAGACCGACCCCGCGCCTCGCGGTAGATGTATCCAGGCAGGCATTGAATCTCGTGGCAGATAGATGACGATGATGCGGGATTCGGGATCGCTGATCGGAGCACTCTCGACATCTCGACGCGGCAACTTTGGCAATGGCAATTTGCCCGTGTCACTAACATCAAGCATGGCAATCTGCCATAGCATGTCGTCCTGAAATTCTTTTGCTTCGAAATACGCAAGGCTGAAAGAAGCTAAAGCCGCCACCAACCCAGCGAGCACGATAACGCCTCCCAACGCCATCGATAGATGCCGCCGCAAAGATCGTTTCATAAGGGTTTTTCCACCATCCAGCCGGCACCGCGGACGTTCTTGATGCTGTTGGAACCCAGCTTCTTGCGCACACCGTGAATCAGGAAATCCACCGCATTGCTCTCCACCTCCTCGTTCCAGCCATAGATGCGCTCCTCCAGTTGGGCACGCGAGAGAATCGCGCCGGGTCTCAGCAGGAGCGCCTGCAACAGGGCAAACTCACGCGCGCTCAGCACCTCCACGGCATCGCCGCAGCACGCTTGGCGGGTGGCCAGGTCGAGGGTCACCTTGCCATTCGTGAGCAACGGTGTGGCTTGCCCACCCTGGCGGCGGATGATCGCACGCAACCGGGCGAGCATTTCATTGAAATTGAAAGGTTTTACCAAGTAGTCATCGGCCCCGAAATCCAATCCCTTGATCCGATCATCGACCCCATCACGCGCAGTGATGACGATAACCGGTACCGTGTTGCCCGCTTGGCGCAGGCGACGCAGCACGTCCAAACCATCACGCTTGGGCAGGCCCAAGTCGAGCAATACGGCCTGATACCCGGCACTTTCGAGCACATGGTCCGCCGTGACACCATCCTTCACCCAATCCACGGCATAAGCGGCATCCTTGAGAGCAACGGATACTGCCTCACCGATCATCGAGTCATCTTCGACCAGCAGGATACGCATGATCATTTTCGCGGTGGATGAATTAGTTAAGCCTTTTCGGGCCGCCTAGTCGGCCGCCACGTCAGGCCCACAAGCGCAATCGTGCAGAAAGTTACGCCGGCATGGAACGTGACCGACGCCCCGAGTCGGTCTCAAGACATCACGAGCAGACGAGAAGGCCACCAATCAATCTCATTCCTCATTGCGCGCTACTGGGATTCGATAGCTCTTTTATCAGGTCGAAGGGGTGCGAATTATCGCTGTCAACCAACAGGACAGTACCGCTCCATCGTGCGGTTTCTTCCCCCTCCCCGGGCGGCCGTTGTACTTGTTTCCACCGTTCGGGACTGAGAGTCGATTCCAATGCCGCGAGCGCTGAGTCGTAGCCATCGCCCGAACGCGGAAAGCAGATCAGCGGCAAGCACGATCTATATTGTGACGTAACGGTACCCATCCATACCGGAATATCGTTCGGTTGCAGCCGCAGCATCGTCGGCCATAGGCGCAAGATCCACTGTTCGGCGGAGTGTGTCTGATCGTGCCGTTTGGCGGTCAGCAGCAACGATTCGTATTGACCGTCGTGGAGTTGCGGCAACACCGGAAGTTGTTCGAGCGACGGCTTAGGCAGGAACCACCGCAAGGCGGTCCGGGCACTGAGCACCGTGGGTTCCTGCCAGCCCTGCGCTAAGAGAGACTGCCGCACTGAACCCAGATCGCCGACCCACTGCACATTCAGCGGTTGCTCGTGCTCGCCTTGCAGATCCAGCCGCCAAACTGGCAGCTTCTCCCAACTTCCCTGCCACCATACCGACACGGGCATCGCCATCACGGGATGACGCACGGCGTAACGCACCAGATCCTGCGATACCCTGTTGTGAACATGCCAGCCCGCGGCGCAGAGGAACCCCAGTAGCGCCACTGTGGCAAGTCCTTGAATCGAGACCGGCGCTGACGGATGTCGCTCGCGGGCGATCGCCAGCAAAGCCACCCAGACCGTACCCAGGGAGACACCCGCCGTGACATCGGCCAACCAATGCGCACCGAGATAGAGTCGGGAAAACGCGATCCCGATAATCAGGAGCGCGGCGCTTGCATAGGGAGTCCAGCGCCAGCGCGGGCTGAAGGTGCCCGCCACCAGGACCGCCAGGAACCCGTAGATCACGGTGCTCAGGGTCGCGTGACCGCTCGGAAAGCTGTAGGCATCGGTCCCGGAATACAGCGCCACCGGCCGTGGCACTTTCAGCACCACCTTGAGGATTATGACGGCCAGTGTTCCGGAGCCAAGCGTGGTCAGCCAATACAATGCGTCACGCCAAGCGCGCCGCCCGAGTAACCAGACCAGCACCACGATGGCAACTGGAATCGTCACGGCGGCATCGCCCAGCTCGGTAAGCACGACCATGATTCGGTCGCCGAGGGGGGTACGCAGTTGTTGCAGCAGATGGTAGAGCGCCTGGCCCGCGTACACGATTTGATCCTGGCTGAGCACATCCTCCAGTATCCCGAGAAACAACCAGCCGGCCGCAATAAACATCAGCAGCCAGATGAGCAGAGCACGTGATACCGGGCGGGCCGGATCGAGCAGATCGGTCACCAGCCACGCGAGGTAGCGATGGCTGCGACCCCAGACCATAGCCTGGGTCGCCCAGCGGGCGACTCGCGGCTGCAGTTGGCGGTAACTCAGACGTATCAGCCAGACAATCAGCCAAGCGGATGCCACCAGTGTGCCGAGCACGACGGCCAAGCGTGTGGCTACTTGGCCGGCGAGCGCCAGCGAGGCGCCGAATACCATGCCGGGCAGCAAGTGTGCCGCCGCCCAGATCAGTGCCGAAGCGAAGTTGTAGAGATAGAAGCGAATCGGCGCCATGCCCAGCATGCCGGCGACCACCGGAATCACTGGTCGCACCGGGCCGACAAAGCGGGCGAACAGGATGCTCTTGCCGCCGTGGCGATGGAAGAAATTCTCCCCGCGCGCAAGCCATTCCGGGTGGCGGCGTAACACCCCCAGATCGCGCAGTTGCGCCTGATAGCGATGGCCGAACCAATAACTCAAGCCGTCACCCAGCACCGCACCACCCACCGCCCAGGCGAAGGTACTCCGGAACGCCATGGAACCGGCACCCACCAGCACGCCGGCTACCAGTGTCAGCGTGGCGCCGGGTACCACCAAGCCGATGAAAGCCAACGATTCGGCGCAGGTCGCCAGGCCCAAGATCAGACCGGCAAAATGAGGATGCAGGCTGACCCACTGCATGGATGTGTGAATCAAGTCACTCACACCACGACACTCCAGGCAACACGGCCACGTACTCAGTGCTTTCGAGCACACGGCTTACCGTGGCGCCACTTTTTGCCCCATCCACGGCAGAGGCGGCATCCTGGAGAGCGACGGATACCGCCCCGCTGGGCATCGAGTCATCTTCCAGCCGTAGGATAGGTAGGATCATTTTCTCAGCAACGAGACCGTTAGATCGTTTGGTCAGCGGGTTGTCCGAGCACGTCCCGTCGCGTGACGCTCAGATAAATCACCAAGCCCGCGATGGTCGAAAGGAAGATCGCGCTCGTAGCCACCGTACCCAGACCTAGGCCGCCGTCGTTAACGGATTGCGATAGGTAGTCACCAAAAGATGCGCCGAGCGGCCGCGTCAGGATATAGGCGATCCAGAACGCCAGAATGGCATTGGCCTTGAAGCCATAATACGCGAAGGTGACAATGCTGATCAGCGCACCGAACATCAGCGTCGAGTTGGCATAGCCAAGATTTATACCTTCCGCAGCAAGGTCGCCTGTCGCGGTGCCCAGCGCGAACGTGAACAGAATGGCCGCCCAGTAGAACAGTTCGCGTTTGGTCGTGAAGATGGTGTGGATCGACAGTGTCTTCTCGCTCGCGTACCAAACGGCAAAGGTCGCCAGCAAGGCCAAGCCAAAGGCGATGGTCGTCGTTTCCAGCGCAATGCCGAAATTGTCCACAAGGTTATCGGTGATGAGTGTACCCACCACGCTGATCAGTACGACCGCCAGCCAATACATCCACGGTACATACTTGCGGGCACGCAGTTGTACGACCAGAAAAACCGCCAACAGCACACTCATGACGATCGACGTGCCGGTTAGTCCGAAATTCAAATTGAAGTTGAGAAAATCGGCGGCGGTCTCGCCGACGGTCGTTGCCATGATCTTGATGATCCAGAAGTAAAGTGTAACTTCCGGGACCTTGTTCAGCATCTGCATCGTATCTTCGCGTGTAGGTGCCTGCATTTCGATTCTCCCATGGGTTTTCAGTTTGGAAGAGAAGAACCATTTTCTATCCATAAGAAATCATTCTTCAGATCGCATAAATATTCACGACCTAGCGAATCTAATCATCAAGAGTTAGAAGGAAATTAGCTGATGGGTTTCAGAACAAATTTTCTAAAAAATGAAGTTGGAGTAGCGATAGCTGAGAAGCTTTGTGGATAAACACTTCATTATTGCGTATCCAACAGATCAAGCGGATCTTGCTGTATTGTTGGAGCAATCATTCCATTACCTTCGACAAATAATCGATGCCAAATCGCAAACTGGAGTAGGCGCAAGAGCTTCTGTCTGGTTTTGCTTGACGGGTGCTGGTGCTGAGCGGCAATGAGTTGTTGAATACCTGCGGGCTTGAACCATTCGCGAATACCGGCATTACCCAGCAGCACCCGCTCCAGTTTGGGCACCCGCATTCCACTGAGCCATTGATCGACTGGCACCGAGAGTCCTCGCTTACGCAATTGTAGATGATCCACCGGTAACCAGTGCTGCGCCCAGCGCCGCAAAAAACTTTTACCTTGCCGGCCTTGAATCTTCAGCCGGTCTGGCAACGCCAAGCCAAATTCAATAACTTGATGATCCAGGAAAGGCACGCGTGCTTCTAAACTCCAGGCCATTGTCATTCGATCGGTTTTCACCAGGTAACGATCCGGTAACACCGTATCGATATCGACGGTTTGCATCCGCTGTAAATCACTCCAAGATTTTGGGGCCGTTTGCCATGAAGTGATAAAAGGTTGTCTCCAAGCTATGTTGGCATGTACCAAACAGCTATTGAAAAGGACTTTTATTTCAGATGAGGTAAATCCAAGTTTAGTGCGAAATCCACCCGAACCTGGCCTACGTAAATTCTGCAACCAGCGTTGCAGATAAACTTTGCGGTAGCGGCTATAACCGGCAAAAGCTTCATCACCACCGTCACCGGTAAACACCACCTTGACATCGGCCGCCGCCCGTTCAGCTAAATATGACAGGGCCAAACCAGCGTAATCATCAATGAGTTCATCAGCCGCCCAAACCATATGTGGTATGCGTTCAAATACGGCCTGTTCATCGAGTTTGATTGTCACATGCTCAACTTGAAAATGTCGGGCAATGCGCTGGGCATCACTTAATTCATTGAACACATCGCTGCCTGGAAATCCAATCGAATAAGTCCGTTGAGGTTGGGTACCGGCTGCCTTGGTTAGTGCCAGTAACGTCGCGGAATCGATGCCGCCGGAAAGAAACAAACCAAAGGGCACATCAGATCGCAGATGCTTACGCATGACATCGGTCATCAATGTATTAAACCGCTCTGCGGCATCTTCAAAGTCACTTGCCCGAGGTTCAATCCACTGCGGTGCCCAATAACGCCAACGGCGGCAACGTCCACTGGACTCGATCAGCATCGCTTCACCCGGCAGCAGGCGTTCGATGCCTTGACAAAGCGTGGCGTTAGTCGTGGTGAATCCACTTTGCAGATACTGCGCCAAGCCGACCGGGTCTACCGATGGGCGGGATTGTTTCTGTAGCGCAAATAAAACCTTCAGTTCGGAGCCAAAATACGTACCCTCCGACTTTCGCGCGATAAAAAGTGGTTTAATGCCCAATCGATCGCGGGCCAAGAGTAGTTGATTATGGCGCTGATCATAAAGAGCGAAAGCGAACATACCTTCCAAGTGGTCGAGAAAATTTAGACCGTATTCTTGATACGCATATAAAACCGGCTCGAAATCACTCTGGGTGATAAACCGGTAACCTTTTCCAATCAGTTGCTGGCGTAATTCGATATAGTTATAAATGGGCGTAACCAGTCGAGCGCGCCCCTGGTTCAGGCGACGAGTCGAAGCCGGG
>DAOTGT010000021.1:25953-27514 GCA_035447285.1 Candidatus Competibacter sp. | reverse complement strand
GAATCGAAGCGTTCGGGGACTAGCGGGCTGCCGGTCGACAGGATGGCCCGGAGAGGATTCAGGTCATAATCCCGCCGGGGCTTGAGACCGGTCTTGACCAGGGCATCGAGATACTTGGCCGAGGTGCCGAAGTGGCTCATGCGCTCGGTTTGGGCGTAGTCCCAGAGAATTCGGCCGCCTGCGACGAAGGGGCTGCCATCGTACAGCAGCAGCGTCGCGCCGGATGCCAGGCCAGACACCAGCCAGTTCCACATCATCCAGCCGCAGGTGGTGAAATAGAACAGGCGGTCGCCTTCTCGAACATCGCTATGTAGCTGGTGTTCCTTGAGATGCTGCAACAAGGTTCCCCCGGCGCCGTGGACGATGCACTTGGGGATGCCGGTCGTCCCCGACGAATACATGATGTAGAGCGGGTGCTCGAAAGGCAGCGGCGCGAACTCGATGGTGGTCGTCGCCGTGTGGGGCGCGATAAAGCGAGCGAAGGAAACGCCTTTGGGCAGATTGGCCGCGAGCGCGTCCGTGTCGTCGTCCAGGTAGGGAACCAGGATCAAGCGTTGGACGCTGGGCAATTGCGGCATCAGTTCGGCTAGCTTGGACTGAAGATCGACCGCCTTGCCGTTGTACCAGTAGCCATCGCAGGCGATCAACGCCTTGGGTTCGGTCTGGCCGAAACGGTCGAGGACCCCCTGGACGCCGAAATCCGGCGAGGCGCTGGTGAAGACCGCGCCGATGCTGGCGGTGGCGAGCATGGCGACGATCGTTTCGGGCAGGTTGGGCAGATAGGCGGCGACGCGATCGCCGGCACCGATGCCCGTTTCCTTCAGCGCCGCCGCGAATTGAGCGACCTGCCGACGCAATTCGAGCCGCGACAGCCTGCGCTTGACTCGGTCTTCGCCCCAGAACACCAAGGCTTCGGGGTTACCGCAGTCCCGCAGCAGGTTCTCGGCAAAATTGAGTCGGGCGTCCGGGAACCAGTGGGCACCGGGCATCCGCTGGGGATCGATCAGAACCCGCTCGCCACGTTCGCCGCGCACGCCGCAGAAGTCCCAGACCGCCGACCAGAATTGCTCGGGGGCGTCGATCGACCAGGCGTGCAAATCCGCATACGACGCCAGCACCCGCCCGGAAACCTGTCGGGCATACGCGGTAAAGGCAGCCATGCGGGTGGCGGTGGCGCGCGCCGGATCGGGTGTCCACAGCGGCCGATCGAAGGTCGGCACGGTGTCATCGTCATGCGAGCGATCGTTCATCGAGTGCTCTCCATCGATCAGGAGGGTTCGGTGGCCGGGGTTGTCCGGCCGATTCTTGCCCGCGCGACTTTCGATGCCGGCGAACGTCCCAGTGCCGCGCTGATCCAGGCCGAACAATCGATAAGCGCGTCGAGATCGATGCCGGTTGCGATCCCCAAGCCGTTCAGCAGATACACGACGTCTTCGGTGGCGACGTTGCCGGAAGCGCCCTTGGCGTAGGGGCAGCCGCCCAGCCCAGCCACCGAGGCGTCGAACACGGTCACGCCACATTGCAGTGAAGCGTAAATATTGGCGATGGCCATGCCATAGGT
>DAOTGT010000021.1:0-25853 GCA_035447285.1 Candidatus Competibacter sp. | reverse complement strand
CGGTCACGCCACATTGCAGTGAAGCGTAAATATTGGCGATGGCCATGCCATAGGTATCGTGGTAGTGGCCGGCGATGCGGTCGATGGGGATACGGGCGCCGACGGTCTCGATCAGACGCTTGGCGGCTTCCGGCGTCCCCACGCCGATGGTGTCACCCAAACTGATCTCGTGGCATCCCATGTCGAATAGAGCGCCGGCCACCTGGGCGACCGCCGCCGGCTGGACAGGCCCTTCGTAGGGACAACCAAGCACGCAGGACACGTAGCCGCGTACTTGGACGCCGGCTTGCCGCGCCGCCGCCATGACCGGTTCGAAACGTTTCAGTGAGTCGGCGATGGAACAATTGATATTTTTTTGCGAGAAAGACTCGGACGCCGCGCCGAATACGGCCACTTCCCGCGCCCCCGCCGCCAGGGCTGCTTCAAGACCCTTCAAGTTGGGCGTCAGCACCGGGTACGCAACGCCGGGCAAGTGCTCGATGGCACGCATGACCGCAGCGTTGTCGGCCATCTGTGGTATCCACTTGGGTGAAACGAAGGAGGTCGCCTCGATGGCCTTCAGTCCGGCTTTTCCCAGTCGAGCGATCAACTCCACCTTGGTCGCGGTGGCGATCGCCGTCGGCTCGTTTTGCAAGCCATCGCGGGGACCCACTTCGACGATTTTGACAGTCTTGGGTAGCAAGATTGACTCCAGGCTCATGAATGTCATGTCTGCTCGGGTTCGAACTCGACCAACTCGGCGCCATCGCTCACTGGGTCGCCGACCGCGAAGTGGAAGGATTTCACCGTTCCCCTGCTTGGAGCCGTGATGGTGTGCTCCATCTTCATGGCCTCCAGAATCAGCAGTGGAGCGCCTTTTTCCACCTTCGCGCCCACCGCCGCGAGCAGTGCGATCACATTGCCCGGCATGGGGGCCAGCAAGCCACCCTCCGGGCCACCGCCCTCGCCGCCATAATACAGGGGATCGATTCGCGCCAAACGCCAGGCGTGGCCATGGAGAAAGACATGCCGCTTTTCCCCGGCGACCACTACCGTGGCGTTGATTCGCGAACCGCCCAACTCCGCCCACAGGCTGTCGTTTGGCCTGAGTTCGCCCCGAACCAGCGTCTCCAGCCCGTCGAGTTCCAGCGCGTAGCCCTGTTCGGCATAGCGTACGCCCACGGTTTTTTCCGATTCGCCGGCGCGGAACAGCAGTCGGCGTTCGGCGCGGGAATTGAGCCGCCAGCCATCGCGTCGGTGCCAGGGCGAAAGCGGATCGGCATGTCGGGTGGCCTCGGCGCTCGCCCGCGCCTCCTCGCGCAACAAGGTGGCGAGCGCGGCGACCAGCAAAACGTCGCGGGGAATGGGCGAATCGGTGGCAAACAGGAATTCGCGCTCGCGTTCGATCAGGTCGGTATCGAGGTCGGCTTGGGCAAAAGCGGGGGAGGCCACCAGACGCGCCAGGAAATCGACGTTGTTGGCGACACCCACGATGCGGTATTGGGCCAACGCGCGTAGCATGCGAGCCAGCGCCTGTTCCCGGTTGGTGTCCCACACGATGAGTTTGGCAATCATCGGATCGTAGAAGGGACCGATCTCGTCATCTTCCTCGACGCCGGTGTCGACCCGGACATGCAGGTTCTCTTCCGGCGGTGCGAGGTGTAGCAGCTTGCCGGTGGAGGGCAGAAAGCCCTTGGCGGGATCTTCGGCGTAAATTCGGGCTTCCAGCGCGTGTCCGTGGATCTGGATCTGTTCCTGCGTCAGGGGCAGCGGTTCGCCGCAGGCCACCCGCAATTGCCACTCCACCAGATCCAGACCGCTGATCATCTCGGTGACGGGATGCTCGACCTGGAGCCGCGTGTTCATCTCCATGAAATAGAAAGCGCCATCCGGGCTGACGATGAATTCCACCGTGCCGGCGCCGACGTAGCCGACCACCTGTGCGGCCTTCACCGCCGCATGACTCATCGCGGCGCGGCGTTCGGGCGTCATGCCGGGTGCCGGCGCTTCTTCGAGTACCTTCTGATGGCGGCGCTGCACCGAGCAATCCCGCTCGAACAGTGAGACGATATTGCCGTGGACATCGCCGAACACCTGGATCTCGATGTGGCGCGGATGCATCAGGTATTTTTCGACCAGCACGCTCTCGTCGCCGAAAGCGGCGGCGGCCTCTCGCCGGCAGGAAGCGAGCGCTGCCTCGAAATCCTCGGATCTTTCCACCAAGCGCATGCCTTTGCCGCCGCCGCCGGCGCTGGCCTTGATCAGCACCGGGTAACCGATCCGGTTGGCCTGCTCACGCAGAAAGGCCGGTTCCTGATTGTCTCCGTGATAACCCGGCGTGAGAGGGATGCCCGCTTGCGCCATCAGCGCCTTGGCGATGCTCTTGGAACCCATCGCGCGGATCGCCTCGACCGGCGGACCGATGAACACGAGGTCGCTGGCGGCGCAGGCTGCGGCGAACTCCGGGTTCTCCGACAGGAAGCCGCTGCCTGGATGAATGGCCTGTGCCCCGGCTTGCCGGGCGGCGGCGATGATCTTGTCGATGGCGAGATAGCTGTCTCGGGCCACCGCCGGGCCGATCAGCACCGCCTCGTTGGCCAACCGCACATGCCGGGCATTCGCGTCCACTGCGGAATACACCGCCACTGTGTCGATCCCCAGACGCCGGGCGGTTTTGATGACGCGGCAGGCGATTTCACCCCGGTTGGCGATCAGGATTTTCTGAAACATCGGCCTAGTTCTCCGCCCGGTTGTGTCCAGTTTCACTCCCCTCTCCCTTTGGGAGAGGGGTTGGGGGTGAGGGCGAGGGCGAGGGCGCAATCCAGGCCGGTCGCCGCTTTTCCAGGAACGCCGCCAGCCCTTCCCGAGCCTCCGCCGTGGCGCGCAGCACGGCGATGCGATGGGCGGTGTCTTCGATCAGCTCGTCGCTGATCGCCTGACCGGCCACGGCCCGGATCAGCGCTTTCGCCGCCGCCTGGGCCTGGGGACCACCCAGTAGCAGGGCGTCGGTCAATTGTTGGACTTTGCGGTCCAGATCTTCGGGTGTCGCCAGCTCATGGACCAGGCCGATCTCCCAGGCGCGTTGGGCGTCCACGCGCTCCGCCGTCTGGAAATAGCGAGATGCTTGGCGCGCGCCGATGGCGCGGATCACATAGGGGGCGATGGTGGCGGGAATGATGCCGAAGCGGACCTCCGAGGTGGCGAACACCGCACCGGTCGCGGCCACGCACAGATCGCAGGCCGCCGCCAGTCCCAGGCCGCCGCCGAGAGCCGCCCCATGGACTCGGGCGATGGTCGGCTTGCGCAGTTCGGCGAGGGTGCGCAGCATGGTCGCCAGCCGGCGGGCGTCTTCGATGTTGTCCGCGACCGATGCTTGCCCGGCCGCTTGCATCCAGTTCAGATCGGCGCCAGCGGAGAAGCTTTTGCCGCGACCCGCCAGAATCACCACCCGCACCGTGTCATTGGCGTCGAGTGCGTGGCAGGCGGCGGTAAGATCGGCGATCAGTTGGGGATTGAAGGCGTTGTGCAGCTCGGGGCGGTTCATCCACAGGGTGGCGACCGGTCCGGCATATTGGATTTCAAGCGTGGGGTGCATGAATCACATCCTGAACAGGCCGAATCGGGTCGGTGGAATGGGCGCATTGAGGGCGGCCGACAGCGATAGTCCGATGATGCGTCGGGTCTGGGCGGGGTCCACCACACCGTCATCCCATAGCCGGGCCGTGGCGTAGTAGGGATGGCCCTGAGCCTCGTAGCGTTCACGAATCGGCGTCTTGAACGCATCCTCTTCCTCTTGGCTCCAGGCGCCGCCGCTGGCCTCGATGCCATCTCGGCGCACGGTCGCCAACACACTGGCCGCCTGTTCGCCGCCCATCACCGAAATCCGGCTGTTGGGCCACATCCACAGGAAGCGCGGCGAGTAGGCGCGTCCGCACATGCCGTAGTTGCCGGCGCCGAAGCTGCCGCCGATCAGCACGGTGATCTTGGGGACCTGCACGGTGGAGACGGCGGTGACCATCTTGGCGCCGTCCTTGGCGATACCACCGTTTTCGTATTTGCGACCCACCATGAAACCGGTGATGTTTTGCAGGAACAGCAGCGGAGTGCCGCGCTGCCCGCACAGTTCGATGAAATGCGCGCCTTTCTGGGCGGATTCCCCGAACAGGATGCCGTTGTTGGCGACGATGCCCACCGGATAACCGCAAAGCTGAGCGAAGCCGGTGACCAGCGTGATGCCGTATCGGGCCTTGAATTCGTCGAAACGCGATCCGTCCACCAGCCGGGCGATGACTTCCCGCACGTCGTAAGGCTTGCGGGTATCGGTCGGCGGGATACCGTAGATTTCCTCCGGGTCGTAAATCGGCTCCTCGCCGCTCCCCAGCGCCAGGCTGACCGGTTTGATCCGGTTGAGGTTGGCGAGAATCCGCCGGGCGATGTAGAGCGCGTGCGCGTCGTTTTCGGCTAGGTGGTCGGCGACCCCGGAGATGCGGGTATGCACGTCGCCGCCACCCAGATCCTCGACCGTTACCACCTCGCCGGTGGCGGCCTTCACCAGCGGCGGTCCGCCGAGGAAGATGGTGCCCTGGTTCCTGACGATGACCGTTTCGTCGGACATGGCCGGCACGTAAGCGCCACCGGCGGTGCAGGATCCCATGACCACGGCGATCTGCGGGATGCCCTTGGCGGACATATTGGCTTGGTTGAAGAAAATGCGGCCAAAGTGGTCCCGGTCGGGAAAAACCTCATCCTGTTTTGGCAGAAACGCGCCGCCCGAGTCCACCAGATAGATGCAAGGCAGGTGGTTCTGCTCGGCGATTTCCTGGGCGCGCAGGTGCTTTTTTACGGTCAGCGGATAATAGGTGCCGCCCTTCACCGTGGCGTCGTTGGCGACGATCATGCATTCGCTGCCCTGCACCCGGCCGATGCCGGTGATCATGCCCGCCGCCGGCGCTTCATTGTCGTAGAGGCCGTAAGCCGCCAGTTGGCCGATTTCGAGGAAGGGCGTACCGGGATCGAGCAAGTGATTCACCCGCTCCCGCGGTAGCAGCTTGCCGCGGGCGACGTGTTTCTGACGGGCCGCTTCGTTGCCGCCCAACGCCACTTCGGCGATCTTGTCGCGCAAATCGGTGACCAGGGTTCGCATGGCGGCCGCGTTGGCCTGAAACTCGGCCGAACGGGGGTTGATCCGTGACTTGATGACGCTCATCAGGCGTTCTCGGCAAACAGTTCCCGGCCGATGAGCATCCGGCGGATTTCCGAGGTGCCGGCGCCGATCTCGTAGAGCTTGGCGTCCCGCCATAGGCGGCCGACGGGATATTCGTTGATGTAGCCGTTGCCGCCGAGGGCCTGAATCGCTTCCCCGGCCATCCAGGTGGCCTTTTCCGAGGCATGGAGAATGGCACCGGCGGCATCCTTGCGCAGGATACGGGCATGGTCGGCCCGGTCGCAGGACTGGCCCACGGCATAGACATAGGCACGGCAGGCTTGCCAGGTGGTGTACATGTCGGCCAGCTTACCTTGCATGAGCTGGAACTCGCCGATGGGCGTGTCGAATTGCCGGCGGTCGTGCAGGTAGGGGATCACCACGTCCATGCAGGCGGCCATGATGCCCAGCGGCCCGCCGGCCAGCACGGCGCGTTCGTAGTCGAGGCCGGACATGAGCACCTTGACGCCGTTACCCACGCCGCCTAGCACGTTTTCCTCCGGCACCTCGCAATCGTCGAAGAACAGCGGGTAGGTGTTGGAGCCCCGCATTCCCAGCTTGTCCAGGTGGGTGCCGTGACTAAAGCCCGTAAACCCTTTTTCCACGATAAAGGCGGTGATGCCGCGAGGACCGGCGTTCAGGTCGGTCTTGGCGTAGATCACCAGGGTATCGGCGTCGCCGCCGTTGGTGATCCACATCTTGCCGCCGTTCAGGACGTAGCGGTCGCCTTTCTTGTCGGCGCGCAGTTTCATGCTCACCACGTCGGAGCCGGCATTGGCCTCGGACATGGCCAGTGCCCCGACATGCTCGCCGGAAACGAGCTGGGGCAGATAGCGGGCTTTCTGTTCGGCGCTGCCGTTGCGATGAATCTGATTCACGCACAGGTTGGAGTGAGCGCCGTAGGACAATCCGACGGCGGCGGAGGCCCGAGACAGTTCCTCCATGACGACGATATGGGCGAGGTAGCCCATGTTGACGCCGCCGTATTGCTCGTCGACGGTCATGCCGATCAATCCCAGATCGCCGAACTGGGTCCACAAATCGGCGGGAAACCGATTGTCGCGATCGATTTGGGCGGCCCGAGGGGTGATTTCCTTCCTGGCGAAGGCGCTCACCGTATCGCGCAGCATGTCGATGGTCTCGCCCAGATTGAAATTCAGGCTATGGAATGACATATCGTCTCCTGATTGCTTTCAAGACCTGCTGGCGTCGTTGCGCCCTCAGTACTTGGTTTTCGGTTGGCGACCCAGGCGCCCAAGCCTGCCTTTCGCTGTCGTGGCCATGAAAATTTAGCGCTCGCCAGGGTATGGTACTTCCCTTTTTCAAAAAAATGAATTCAAATTCAAAAAATGAGGTTAGAATCATCTTATGGCTTACCGACGCTCGCCCTTGATGGAGGAAAGACTTGCCAACAACCGGGATCGGATCCTCGTGGCAACGCGCAAACTGGTTTCCGAAGGAGGATTTCGGGAAGCCCAGATTGCGGCGGTCGCGGCGGTCGCCGGCGTTTCCACGGGGATGATCTACCGCTATTTCCCATCCAAGACCGAATTGTTCGTGGAAGTCCTGGGTGCTGCGGTCGGGCAAGAAATCGACATCTTGACCGCAATTGCCATGGGTTCCGGGTCGGCTGGCGAGCGATTGGGAAGCGCGGTGACTTGTTTCGTTCGCCGCGCCCTGACCGGGCCTAATCTGGCCTACGCCTTTATCGCCGAGCCCGTCGATCCCGAAGTCGACACGGCGCGTATCCGATACCGGAAAAATTTTGGAGATGTGTTCAAAGCCATCCTGATCGATGGCATCGAGAAAGGCGAATTGCCCGATCAGGACCCCGAGGCAAGCGCGGCTTGTATCGTGGGCGCTTTTACCGAGGCGCTGGTGGGTCCCATTGGGCCGACGACGAGAAATACTCGCGACAAGGAACGCTTGGTCGAATCCATTCGGACTTTCTGTTTGCGAGCGGTCGGCGGCATTTCGAAATAGGAGGTGCAAATCTGCAATATTGGGGGACGAATATAATGGATGGGCTTCCCGCAATTCCATGGTATGTGGGCTAAGCTTATTTAAATTTTAAAGTCGGAGTGGCTGTTTTTACTCGTCGCACCGGCTAAATAAAACAACAAAGCAAATATACAGAGAACCATCATTAGACCGAGTCCGGCTCTTGGAAGCCGAGAATCGGCTGGAGGAGAGCGATGTCTTTTGGAGCGCCTACCGGGACACCGGAGGGGTTAGGGACCTTTCCGCGCCTGCTTTTCCATCATGCCCAAACGCGGGGCGACGCGCCGGCGATCCGCGAGAAAGATCTCGGTATCTGGCAGACCTGGACCTGGTCCGATGTCGCCGAACGAGTGCGCGCCCTGGCCAGTGGCTTGGCGGCCCTCGGTTTCAAGCGTGGCGACAATCTAGCCATCATCGGCGACAACCGACCCCATCTCTACATGATGATGAGTGCCGCCCAATGCCTCGGCGGCGTTCCGGTGCCGTTCTATCAGGATGCGGTGGCGGATGAGATGCTGTTCGTCCTCAAGGATGCGGCCATTCGCTTTGCCGCAGTCGAGGACCAGGAGCAGGTGGACAAGCTACTGGACGTCATGGATCGAGTGCCGCTGTTGGAGCATATCGTCTACGACGACCCGCGAGGCATGCGTCATTACAATCAACCCTACCTCCACGACATCCATGCCTTGATGGAGATGGGGCGGATTCACAACCGCAACCATCCGGATTTCCTCGACGCCGAGGTGGCCCAAGGACGGACCGACGATGTTTCGGTCATGCTCTATACCTCCGGCACCACCGGCATGCCCAAGGGTGTTTGCCAAACGCATGCCGCCTTCATCGCTTCCGCCCAGGGCGGCAGGCAGATCGACCGATTGGAAGCCACTGGCGACATTCTGTCCTACCTGCCCATGGCCTGGGTCGGCGACCATCTGTTCTCTTTCGCCCAGGCGCTGGTGGTGGGCTTTACCATCAACTGCCCCGAATCCGGCGACACGGTGATGACCGATCTGCGCGAAATCGGCCCGACCTATTACTTTGCGCCACCCCGGGTGTTCGAAAGCCTGCTGACCTCGGTCATGATCCGCATGGAGGATGCCGGCGTCATCAAACGCAGGATGTTCCACTATTTTCTGGGCGTGGCGAAACGTTGCGGTAGCGCCATCCTCGATGGCAAACCGGTCGGTCTGGGCGATCGGCTGCTCTATGGATTGGGAACCCTGCTGGTCTACGGCCCGCTGCGCAATGTCCTGGGCCTGAGCCGCATCCGCGTCGCCTACACCGCCGGGGCCGCCATCGGGCCGGAACTGTTCAGCTTCTACCGCTCCATCGGCATCAACCTCAAGCAGCTTTATGGCCAGACCGAAACCTGCGCCTACGTTTGCCTGCAACCGGACGGTCAGGTCAAGCCCAGCAGCGTGGGCGCGCCGGCGCCGGGCGTGGAAATCAAGATCGCCGACAACGGCGAGGTGCTGGTGAAAGGTCCCATGCTGCTCAAGGGCTATTACCAGCGGCCCGACGCCACCGCCGAATCGATCGATGCCGATGGTTACTTCATGACCGGCGACGCCGGTTTCATCGACGCCGATGGCCATCTGAACATCATCGACCGCGCCAAGGATGTGGGCAAGCTGGCCAACGGCGCCATGTTCGCCCCGAACTACATCGAGAACAAACTCAAGTTCTTTCAGTACATCAAGGAGGTGGTTTGTTTCGGTCACGAGCGGGATCGGGTTTGCGCGTTCGTCAACATCGACGTGGGGGCGGTCGGCAACTGGGCCGAGCGGCGCGGCATCGCCTATTCCGGCTACACCGACCTGACCGGCAAGCCGCCGGTCCATGAGCTGATCAAGACTTGCGTCGACGAGGTCAACGCCACCTTGGCCCACGACGCCATGGTGGCCGAATCGCAGATTCATCGTTTCCTCATCCTGCACAAGGAACTCGATCCCGACGACGACGAGCTGACCCGGACCCGCAAGGTGCGGCGCAACTTCGTCGCGAAGAAATACCAGGTGCTGATCGACGCTCTCTACGGCGGTCAAGCCACCCAATTCATCGAAACCGAGGTCAAGTTCGAGGATGGCCGGCGCGGCAAGGTGTCCGCCGATCTCAGGATCATCGACGCCGAGACCTTCCCCGTGGCCAAGCAGGCGGCATAGACCATGAGCAAGCAAATCGGCGAGGTCATTCTCGACCTGCAAAACATTTCGCTGCGCTTCGGCGGGGTCAAGGCCCTGACCGACATTTCCTTCGATGTTCGCGAACATGAAATCCGCGCCATCATTGGCCCCAACGGAGCGGGCAAGAGCTCCATGCTCAACGTTATCAACGGGGTCTATCACCCCCAGGAAGGCGTCATCATCTTCCATGGTCGGGAGCGCAAGAAGATGGAGCCGCATCACGCGGCGACCCAGGGCATCGCCCGCACCTTCCAGAACATTGCGCTGTTCAAGGGCATGAGCGTGCTCGACAACATCATGACCGGGCGCATCACTCGGATGAAGGCCAACTTCATCGAACACGCCCTATGGCTGGGTCGGGCCAAGCGGGAAGAATTGGCGCATCGGAAAAAGGTGGAGGAAGTCATCGACTTCCTCGAAATCCAGCATATCCGCAAAACTCCGGTGGGTCGCCTGCCTTACGGCTTGCAAAAGCGAGTGGAACTGGGTCGGGCGCTAGCGGCCGAGCCGTCCATGCTGCTGCTGGACGAGCCGATGGCCGGCATGAATGTCGAGGAGAAACAGGATATGTGCCGCTTCATTCTTGATGTCAACGATCAGTTCGGTACCACCATCGTCCTGATCGAGCATGACATGGGGGTAGTGATGGATATTTCCGACCGCGTCGTGGTGCTCGATTACGGCAAGAAGATCGGCGACGGTCTGCCGGACGATGTGAAAAACAACGAAGACGTCATCGCCGCCTATCTGGGCGTGAGCCACTGAGGAGGTCGGGACCATGCAATTTTTTCTGGAAGTCCTGATCAGCGGTCTGCTGTCCGGGGTGATGTATGCGCTGGTGGCGCTGGGTTTCGTGCTGATCTACAAGGCGTCCGGCGTGTTCAACTTCGCGCAGGGGGCGATGGTGTATCTGGCGGCGCTGTCGGTGGTGGGTTGCATGGAGCAAGGCGCGCCGTTGTGGCTGGCGATCATCCTCGCCTTCGTCATCATGACGCTGTTCGGTATTGCCACCGAAAAGTTCGTCCTGCGCAAACTGGTCAATCAGCCCCCCATCACCCTGTTCATGGCGACCATCGGTCTGGCGTTCTTCATCGAAGGCTTGGCGCCGATCGTGTTCGGCAGCCAGCCGCGCGCCCTGGATCTCGGCATCGTCGACGAGCCGATCGCGGCCATTCTCGATTCGTGGAACATGGTGATTTCCAAGTTCGATCTGGTCGCGGCCGGAGTAGCGGCTCTGTTGGTGACGACGCTGGCGCTGTTCTTCCAGTACACCCGGATCGGCCGAGCTCTGCGGGCCGTGGCTGACGATCATCAGGCGGCGTTGTCCATCGGTATCCCGTTACAGCATATCTGGGCCATCGTCTGGGGTATCGCCGGCTTTGTCGCCCTGGTGGCCGGCATGATGTGGGGCGCCCGCAATGGCGTGCAGTTCGCGCTCACCTTCACCGCGCTCAAGGCGCTGCCGGTGCTGATCATCGGTGGCTTCACTTCGGTGCCGGGCGCCATCGTCGGCGGCCTGATCATCGGCGCTTCGGAAAAACTGGCGGAGATTTATCTGCCGCCGGTCATGCAATCGATGTTCGGCGGCAATTTCGGGGGCATTGAGGGCTGGTTTCCCTACGTTCTTGCCTTGTTTTTCCTGCTGGTTCGCCCCGAAGGTCTCTTCGGCGAGAAGCACATCGACCGAGTATAAGGAGGGAGCCCATGCTGTACCGCGAAGCCGGCCAATTCAAAACCAGTTATGCCGCCGACCAGCAACTGTTTCCCATTCGTCAAGATCGGATTGGTATCCTGATTCTGCTGGCGGTGGTTTTTCTGGTGATTCCGGGAGTCGCCAGCGAATACTGGTTCTCGGCCATTCTGATTCCCTTTCTGATTTTTTCCCTCGCCGCTCTCGGCTTGAACATCCTGACCGGCTATGCCGGCCAGTTATCCCTGGGCTCGGCCGCTTTCATGGCGGTGGGGGCCTACGCCGCCTACAACTTCCAGTTACGGATCGACGGTATCCCGATTCTGGTCAGCTTCGTGTGCGCCGGGCTGACGGCGGCCGGGGTCGGCATTCTGTTCGGATTGCCGAGTTTGTGGATCAAGGGCTTTTATCTGGCGGTGGCAACGCTGGCGGCGCAATTCTTCATTGTCTGGTGTTTGACCAAGTTTCCTTGGTTCTCGAACCACTCCTCGTCGGGGGTGATTTCCGCCCAAAAGCTCATCATTCTCGGTCACGAATTCACCTCTCCCCAGGAAAAATATCTGCTGGTGCTGACCATCGTAGTGGTCATGGCGCTGGCCGCCAAAAATATGGCGCGCTCATCCACCGGCCGCGCCTGGATGGCGGTGCGCGATATGGACGTGGCCGCTTCGGTCATCGGCATCCGCCTGATGCCGACCAAGTTGCTGGCGTTCGCCGTCAGTTCGTTTTACTGCGGGGTGGCGGGCGCGCTCTATGCGTTCTGCTATCTGGGCTCGGTGGAACCGGACGGCTTTTCGCTGGATATGTCGTTCCGCATCCTGTTCATGATCATCATCGGCGGAGTCGGCTCGATCCTGGGTAGTTTCCTCGGTGCCGCCTTCATCCTGTTGCTGCCGATTTTCCTTGATATCTCCCTGCCCTGGGTGGCCGGCTTGCTCGGGCTGCCCTTCTCCAACGCAACGGTCTCGCATATCCAGGTGCTGGTATTCGGGGCGCTGATCATGTTTTTCCTGATCGTCGAGCCACATGGCCTGGCCCGCTTGTGGCAAATCACCAAGGAGAAATTGCGTCTGTGGCCATTCCCCCACTAGAGGGTGTTTTACAAATAAAACCACATTGGAGAAGACAACATCATGTCCAAATATCGCAAGTCCGCGCTGACCGCCGCCGTTTCCATCATCCTGTTGGCGCAAGGCGCGTTCGCCGCCGAAGAGCAGTTTTTCCCCATCGTGTCGTACCGGATTGGTCCCTACGGCGCGAATGGCCAGTCGTTCTTCGGCGGTTTCGTCGATTACCTCAGCTACGTCAATCTCAAGGAACATGGCATCAACGGCGTCAAGATCGTTTGGGAAGAATGTGAAACCGAATACAACAATGCCAAGGGCATCGAGTGTTACGAGCGCCTGAAGGACAAAGCCAAGATATCCGCCGGCCCGATCCACCCGATGTCCACCGGTATTTCCTATGCCCTGATCGACAAGACGGCGGCCGACCAGATCCCCATGGCCATGGTGGGTTATGGCCGCACCGACGCCGTGGACGGTTCGGTGTTCCCCTATGCCTTCCCGCTGGTTACGACCTATCAGATGCAGGCGTCCGCCATCGTCAAGTTCATCAAGGAAAAGGAGAAAGGCAGCCTGAAGGGCAAGAAGATCGTGTTTCTCTACCACGACTCCGCCTATGGCAAGGAACCCATCGTCGCCCTGCAGGAAGAAGCCAAGCTGAACAAGTTCGAGCTGACGGTGATTCCGGTGGCGCATCCGGGCAATGAGCAAGGCGCGCAGTGGCTGAAAATCCGCCAGGAAAAACCGGATTACGTCATTTTCTGGGGCTGGGGCGTCATGAATCAGACCGCCATCAAGGCCGCCCAGAAGGTGGGTTTCCCTCGGGACAAGATGATCGGTTCCTGGTGGGCTGGTTCCGAGGAGGACACCGTGCCGGCCGGAGACGCCGCCAAGGGCTACTTGTCCGCGACCTGGAACGTGGCCGGCAAGGACGTGCCGCTCATCGCCGATATCGAGAAGGTGGTCTATGGCGCCGGTCAGGGCAACCTGGGGGACAAGTCCAAGATCGGCACCATTCTCTACAATCGCGGCGTTTCCGCCGCCGTTCTGTCGGTCGAGGCGGTGCGCAAGGCCCAGGAAAAATATGGCGAGGGCAAGGCCATGACCGGCGAACAAGTGCGCTGGGGCTTGGAAAACCTGGATATCACCGATGCCCGTTTGAAGGAGATCGGCGCCACTAACCTGCTGCCGGAAATCAAGACCTCCTGCGATAACCACGAAGGTTCGGGCAAGGTGAAGATCCAGCAATGGGACGGCGAGAAGTGGGTCGTGGTTTCCGACTGGATCGAAGGCAACAAGACCCTGATTCATCCGCTGTTCAAGGCGTCCGCCCAGCAATATGCCAAGGAAAAGGGCATCACGCCGCGTGACTGTGCAAAAGACATGTAATCCAGCCTGGGGCGCTCGCGAGCGCCCTTCCACAACCGGATAACCGCGCATGGCTACCCAGACCGTGGCCGCCCCGGCGGCTGAGCATTATTTGACGATCAACAACATCGAAGTCATTTACGACCATGTGATTCTGGTGTTGAAGGGGGTGTCCCTCGACGTGCCCAAGGGCAAAATTGTTGCCCTGCTGGGAGCCAACGGGGCGGGGAAAACGACGACCCTGAAGGCCATTTCCAATCTATTGCACGCCGAGCGCGGCGATGTCACCAAAGGGTCGGTCGAATTCAAGGGGAGCCGGGTCGACCAACTGACCCCGAACGAACTGGTTAAGCGTGGCGTCATCCAGGTCATGGAAGGACGCCACTGCTTCGGTCATCTGACCATCGAGGAAAATCTGCTGACCGGTGCCTATACCCGCTCGATTTCCCGGAGCGCGTTGAAGGAAAGTCTGGAAAAGGTTTATCACTATTTCCCGCGCCTCAAGACCCGGCGCGGTTCCCAAGCCGGTTACACTTCCGGCGGGGAACAGCAGATGTGCGTCATTGGCCGCGCGCTGATGGCCAAGCCGGAGATGATCTTGCTCGACGAACCGTCCATGGGACTGGCGCCGCAGATCGTCGAGGAAATCTTTGAGATCGTGAGGGATTTGAACAGCCAGGAAAACGTCAGCTTCCTGTTGGCCGAGCAGAACACCATGATGGCGCTGCGCTACGCCGATTTCGGCTACATCCTGGAAAACGGTCGAGTGGTGATGGAAGGTGGTGCCGAGGATCTGCGTAGCAATGAGGATGTCAAGGAGTTCTACCTGGGAATTTCCTCCTCCGGGCGTAAATCCTTCAAGGACATCAAGCACTACCGGCGTCGTAAACGCTGGCTTTCCTGAAAATGTCGGGGGCGATCATGACCTACTATGACTCTCTCGAAACCAACAATCCGGTGGAACGCGAGCAAGACCTGATGGGTAAGCTGGCGCGTCTAGTTAGCGCTCGACGAGGTTGGGCCGAGCTGACCAGACGACCAAGATCAAGGGTCTGTTAGTGCATCCGGTGCAGATGGCGGAAATCGCCTAGCGTCATTCCGAGATTCAGCAGATGCGCCTGGTGGTGGACAATCCAGACAGCCAGGATCGGATGGTATTGTACTGTGAAATCGCATCGGGCCGCGAGACATTGGATCAAGCGGTGCCGGCCAGCATCCGTAAAGTGACCTAATTGCGCGGGCGAGGTGGTATTGTGTGAACCAGAGACTTTGGCGAATTATGGGAAGATGATTGAGGAACGAAGAGCGTGTTCGTGAAGTGGTGGGTTTATACGCTATATCCTCCACGCTAAATGTATCCAATCAATTAATTATGTAATCATGTATACGTTAGCCTAATAGGATGTCTTTCGTGACTTTTGATTTGCCATCCGAATACACGGACCATCTTGAACGACGCGGATTTAGTCCGATTCGCCGAATCGGCAGTGGACTGTCTGGCACTGTCATTGAGGCTAAGCAGAAGAGTCTGTGTCGTTCGGTAGCGATAAAGTTTTGTGATAGCTCTTACTCGCGCGAGAACGCCACTCTTCGTAAGCGATTCGAGCGTGAGGCACAGATCCTTGCACGAATTCACCATCCAGCTATTCCATACGTCCTAACAACGGGTGTTGTCCCAAAAGCAGAGGTGTTATATACGGTTCTTCAGTTCATCCCCGGACAACGCCTTCGCGATGAGTTGTCGCTGAGAAAGCCTCTGGAACACGACTTCGCGGTGCGCCTTATGGTAGAGCTTCTTGGTGCCCTGCAAGCGGCTCATGAACAGCATATTGTTCATCGCGATGTCAGCCCGGAAAACATCATGGTCAGTGCAAGCCGATGCGTCCTTATCGACTTCTCGATAGGGACATCGCTCAAACAAGCACCTGGCCTAACACGCGCCACTATGACTGGTGAGCACCTTGGACGTGCGGACTACATGGCCCCGGAGCAACAGGTCGATATGGCGCATGTGGATGAGCGCTGCGACCTCTATGCAGCCGCTGTTGTGTTTCTTGAGATGTTGACTGGCTCTCCAAAATTCCAGCTAAAACAATTTGATGCAAATCTATCTGACCTGACGCCTGGTATCCGAAATATCCTCAAGCGTGGATTGGCCTCTGATCCAGAGGCTCGATTCCCGTCCGCGAGAGAGTTTGGCGAAGCTTTGCGACCATTCTCTGCAGCGAAGATCCCCATTCTCAACTGCGCAACCACGGCGGTATGCGCAAATCTGCGTTGCAGCGCTGCAAACTGGTCCCCCAACGGGTATTACCGTGGACCCAAGATATACGAAAACACCACGGATACCTTTTGCGAAGTTTGCGGTACCGCACTCAAGCGCACTTGCGCTAGCTGTGGCGCCTCCTTTCGAGGTGCACCACACTGCGGGGATTGCGGTGGCCAATGGTATCGGATACCCACCTGTGAAACTTGCGGTTCGTGGCTTCAAGAACAGGATATGGGAACCGACACAAAGTTAAATTGCTGTACAAAAGGGCGACGGAAAAATCCAGAAAGAAAGATGATGGAGAAAGATGATATCCCATTCTAAATAGAAACAGGCTAACGCACTGTTGAATGCCTCTCTGCTAGTGAAAAATAATTATATACTAAGAGTGATCCTCATATGGTTGATAAAAAGAGAATCCATATGGCCGCACTTACTCCGTATTACCATTCAGAAATACTTGGTGGCACAGCCGTTTTTGTAGGCGCTCGCGTTCCGGTTCGTTCCCTATTCGATTACCTGGAGGGAGACGAAACTTTGAAAAAACTTCTCCATCAGTTTTCTTCCGTCAAACGTGAGCAAGCGATCACCGTGCTTGATGCGGCCGCTGAAATAGCCACTGGTTCCTGAGCCGTTGGCGGGATCGAATAGGTGCAGGTCACATGCGCCACGGGCTCCGGGTCGCCTTCCGAATACAGCAACACTTCGCCCACCGCCAAGCGCTTACCCAATTTGAGAATTTGGCCCCGGCCGATCAGATCGACCGGCTTGGGGCGGCGCAGAAAATTGCAGGTCAGATTGGTCGTGACGGCCAGTTCCACCCGCCCGATCAGGCTGAGCACCACCGCATACATCACGATGTCCGCCAGCGCCATCTGCACCGGACCCGACACCGTGCCGCCGGGTCGAATGAAATCCTCGCGAAAGGGTATGCGGATGCTTGCCCTACCGGCTTCCAGGCTTTCCACCTGAATGCCCAACATCCCCACGAAGGGGACGTGTTCATGGGCCAGTTGTTCGAATTCCGCCTGGGAAATGCGCGCCATAAGGATTCACCCTGATTGATAATCGATCGCCGAGAAGAACTTCGAATCAGTCGCGGAATTTCGGCTTACGCTTTTCCTGAAACGCCCGCACCCCTTCCTGGGATTCCTCGGTGCCGTAGAACAGACTGACGGCTTTTAGGCCCAATGAGGAAATGCCGGCGATGTGAGCAGTGTCGGCATTAAAGGAACGTTTGGCCAATTCCAGTGCGGTCGGGCTTTTCTCCAGAATCTCCGCGCACCAGCGGTCCACCTCGGCATCCAGTTCGTCATCGGGAACGGCCTTGTTTGCCAAGCCCATTTGCACCGCTTCGGCGGCGGTGTACTGGCGGCACAGGTACCATACTTCCCGCGCCCGCTTCTCGCCGATCACCCGCGCCATGTAGGCGGTGCCGAAGCCGGGGTCCACCGAACCAACCTTGGGACCGACCTGACCGAACTTGGCCGATTCGGCGGCCAGGGTCAGATCACACAACAGCGCCAGCACATGACCGCCGCCGATGGCATAGCCACGCACCTTGGCGATCACCGGCTTGGGCACATCGCGAATCACGCTCTGCAATTCCTCCAGCGGCAGGCCGATCACGCCTCGCCCGTCGTAGTGTCCGGCGTGGGACGACTGGTCGCCGCCGGTGCAGAATGCCCTGTTGCCAGCGCCGGTCAGGACGATGACGCCGATTGAATGATCCCAGCCGGCCTTTAGAAAGGCGTGGATCATCTCCTCGCAGGTTTGGCCGCGAAAGGCGTTGTACTTGTCAGGACGGTTGATGGTGATGGTGGCGACGCCGTTCTTGACTTCGTACAGGATGTCTTCGTAGTCGACGATCATGATCACTCCTGGGTGGGTTGCGGATATCGGAAAGTGGTTGTCTTTATTTCTCACCGGCTTGATCGAAGCGAATTCATGCCGTTCGTCGCGGACGCGGCTCAGCCAGCCAATGCGATCATCGTGGCCAGCAGGGTGGCGATGAGGATCGGTGCCCCGTCGGCGTGGGCGAAGACATCGGCGCGTGCAACCGTGATCGTCTTGCCGGGTTTGACCACGCGGCCCTCGGCGACAAAGTGGGTTCCGGCGGCTGGTCGGAGCAGGTTGACTTTGAATTCGATGGTGAGGACTTCGTTGCCGGCCGGCATCAAGGATAAGGCAGCGTAGCCGCTCGCGGTATCGGCGATCGCGGTGGTGGCCGCCGCGTGCAGGAAGCCATGTTGTTGGGTGAGGCCGTCGCGGTAGGGAATCGAGATGTCGACCACCCCTGGTTCGATACGATCCAGTGTCGCGCCCAAGGTCTTCATCAGTCCCTGTTGCTCGAAACTGGTCCGCACGACCGTGGCAAACTCAGGATTGCATGAGGTGAAATGCATGGTCGAAGATCTCTATTGGCTGATCGCGGGAGTCGTGCCGTTGCTGAAGGAATTCGTCGCCAGAGCTCACGTCATCGGTGATCCAAATCGCTCTGGCCTTCAGAGCGTCCCGGTGGACACGAATTGAGCAATCTCGGTGTCGGAAAATCCCCATTCCGTCAGCCAGTCGTTCGAAGGGCTGACTGGTGAGCCCGGTGCGCTGCGAATCTCGGCGGGAGTACGGCTGAAGCGTGGCGCGGGCGCGGGTTGCACGAGACCGGCGTGCTCGACGAAGGTTTGCCGGGCCTGATTGTGCGGGTGCGTGGGCGCTTCCTCCAAGCCGAGCACCGGTGTGACACAGGCATCGCTGCCCTCGAACAGCGCGCACCATTCGTCGCGGTTCTTGGTGCGCAGCGCCGCGCGCAGACGTTCCTTCATGGTCGGCCAGGACTTCGGATGCCATTGCTGCCGGGGGTCGGGATCGGTAACGCTGCAGCCTTCGAGCAAGATCCGGTAAAAATGCGGCTCGATGGGACCCACCGCCAGCCATTTGCCGTCGGCGCACTGGTAGGTGTCGTAGAAATGGGCGCCGCCATCGAGAAAGTTGCTTTCTCGCCGATCGCTCCAGTATCCCATCGCCTTCAGGCTGTAGATGGCGGCCATCAGCAGAGCGGAACCGTCGCTCATGGCCGCGTCCACCACTTGCCCCTGCCCGGATTTTCCGGCTTCGAGCAGGGCGGCCAGCAGACCGACGAGCAGCAGCATGGCGCCGCCGCCATAGTCGGCGATCAGGTTCAGCGGTGGCGTCGGCCCGCCGTCCGCGCGGCCGATGGCGTGCAGCGCGCCGGACAAGGCCAGATAATTGATATCGTGACCGGCGGTTTGCGCCAATGGCCCGGTTTGACCCCAACCGGTCATGCGACCGTAGACCAGTCGCGGGTTCCGGGCCAGGCAGAGCTCCGGTCCCAGGCCCAGCCGCTCCATGACGCCGGGCCGAAAGCCCTCGATCAGCATGTCGGCGCGCTCGATCAGGCGTAACGCCGTCGCCATGTCGGTGGAGGCTTTCAAGTCGAGTCGGACGATGTGCCGCCCCCGATTGGGAATGTTCTTTTCCGGCGCGAACAGATTGATTTCCGGGGCGTTGGCCTCGCGGTTGATCTGCACGACCTCCGCCCCCAGGTCGGACAGCACCATGCCGGAAAAGGGCACCGGACCGAGTCCGGCGAATTCGACGACCTTGATGCCTTGTAATGGACCCATCGAAAATCTCCAAGCGGTCAGCCGCCGAGCACGGCCCGACCGATCACCAAGCGCTGAATATCGGAAGCACCTTCGTAGATTTGGGTTACCCGAACGTCTCGATAGATGCGTTCCACGGGAAAGTCGGTACTGTAACCGTAACCACCGTGGATTTGGATGGCGTCCGAACAGACCCGCTCGGCCATTTCGGAGGCGAACAGCTTGGCCATGGAAGCTTCCTTCAGGCAGGGCCGATTAGCGTCCCGCAGGCTGGCGGCATGCCAGATCATCTGTCGGGCCACTTCGATTTGAGTCGCCATGTCGGCCAGCCGGAATAGCACCGCCTGATGCTGGGCGATGGGCACGCCGAACGCCTCCCGTTCCTTGGCGTAGCCCACGGCGGCTTCGAAGGCGGCGCGGGCCATGCCCACGGACTGGGCGCCAATGGCGATCCGGCCGGCTTCCAGATTGGACAAGGCGATCTTGTAGCCTTCCCCCGCTTGGCCAAGCAGGTTTTCGACCGGTATCCGGCAGTTCTCGAACAGAATCTGTGCCGTGTCGGAGGCGTGTTGCCCCATTTTTTCCTCCAGCCGGGCCACGATGTATCCCGGCGTGTCGGTCGGGACCAGGAAACAGGAGATGCCTTTCTTGCCGGCGGACGGATCGGTCACGGCAAAGACGATGGCGAGCTGACCTTCCTTGCCGGTGGTGATGAATTGCTTGGTGCCATTCAGTACCCAGTGATCGCCATCCCGCCGCGCCGTGGTGCGCAGCGCGGCGGCGTCGGAGCCGGTATGCGGTTCGGTGAGGCAGAAGCACCCCAACCATTCCCCGCGCGCCAGTCGGGTGAGATAGCGTTCTTTTTGGGCATCGTTGCCGTAATTCAGCGTAATCCCGCAGGCCAGCGAATTCTGCACGCAGACGATGGTGGAGGTGGCCCCGTGGCCAGCGGCGATTTCTTCGATGGCCAGCACCATCGACAGATAATCCAGGCCGGCGCCGCCCCAGCGTTCCGGGACCACCATGCCCATGACCCCGAGTTCGGCCAATTCGGTCAGGGCTGCGCGAGGGAAGGTCCGGGTACGCTCCCATTCGGCGGCATTGGGCGCAAGCCGCTCCCGCGCGAAGTGCCGTAAGGTGTCGCGGATCATTTCCTGTTCTGGGGTGAGAATCATCGGTCCGTCCTGCTCGGAATACGCAAGCTATTTCGCGCCCATGCGAATGGCGCCATCGAGGCGGATGACCTCGCCGTTGAGATAGGTATTTTCAAGGACATGGCGCACTAGGCTGGCGAACTCGGCGGGCTGACCGAGGCGGGATGGGAAGGGGACCATTTTGCCGAGAGAGTCCCGCACCTCTTGAGGCATGCCGAGCAGCATGGGGGTTTCCATGATGCCGGGCGCAATGGTCATCACCCGGATGCCCTGACGGCTGAGTTCTCGGGCAATGGGCAGAGTCATCGCGATCATGCCGCCCTTGGATGCCGCATAGGCGGCTTGCCCGATCTGGCCCTCGAAGGCGGCCACCGATGCGGTATTGACGATGACGCCGCGCTCGCCGGCCGCGTTGGGCGCGTTGCGTGCCATGGCGGTGGCCGCCTGGCGAATCATGTTGAACGCGCCGATCAGATTGATTTGCATCACCCTGGCGAACGTGGTCAGTCCGGGCGGTTCCGCTTTGCCCAGGACTTTTTCCGCCGGGGCGATGCCGGCGCAGTTGACGAGACCGTGCAGGGTGCCGAATGCACTCGTGGCTGTGTCAACCGCTGCCCGGCCGCTGGCCTCGTCGGCCACGTCGGTGAGAATGAAGCGGGCGGCTGGGCCGAGTTCGGCGGCGAGCGCCTCACCGGCTTCCCGATTCATATCGGCAATGGCGACTCGGCCGCCGTTGGCTACCAGCATTCGCGCGGTGGCCGCCCCGAGACCGGAAGCGCCGCCCGTCACGAGAAAAACCTGGTCATCGATATTCATGGTCATACTCCGCACGATGCCGTCATTTATTCTGCTAGAGTCGGGGTCATTCTAAGAGAGCGTTTGGGTGATCCTCCATGCGAAAATCCGCCAAATCGTTTGGAAGTTTTTGCAACTGGCGTTGATGAGACGGCGGAAAAAGCCGTGGACAAAGATACGGTATCGATCTGTTTTGTGAAGGAAGCCGTTTATGGCGCTTCCCAGCGTGGGCTGGATGTGGATGCCATGCTGCGTAGCGCCGGCATTTCGCCGGATTTGCTCGAACTGCCCGATGCCCGAGTATCGGCGGCGCATTACGGCATTTTGTGGCATGTCGTGGCGCGCGCCCTGAACGACGAATTGTTCGGGCTCGACAGCCATCCCATGCGTCATGGCAGTTTCAAATTGTTGTGCTTCGCGGTGCTCGGAGCCGGGACATTGGAAAAAGCGATTCGGCGCGCGCTCGATTTCCTGGCCCTGATATTGGACGACACCCAGGGCCGGCTGGGCATCGAGGGTTCGGAAGGCTCCATTATCCTGATCTGCCCGAGGACGGTCCCCCGGTTGTTCGCGCATGGCACTTTGTTGATGATTCTGCACGGTCTGATGTGCTGGCTGGCCAACCGACGCCTGCCCATCTTGCGAACCGCTTTCATGCAGCCCAGCCCCGATCACGCCGATGAATATCGGTTATTGTTCGGTCCCGAAACCCGCTTCGGCGCGGCTGACACCACCCTGGTTTTCGAAGCCGAACATCTGGCTTTGCCGATTCGACGCAACGAGGCCGCTCTACGCGAATTTCTCCGCAATGCGCCGGCTAATTTCCTGGTCAAGTACCGTAACTCTCATAGTCTTTACGCCCGCATCCGCAAACATTTGCAGCGTATCTCCACGCCGGAATGGCCGGAATTCGAGACGATTGCCCGAGAATTTCATATGTCGCCATCGACGCTGCGGCGCAAACTGGAGAGTGAAGGGCAGACGTTCATGGCGATCAAGGATTCCCTGCGCCGGGACATGGCCATCGAGCAGTTGTGCCATTCTCAACGCAATATTTTGGATATCGCCCTGGAATTGGGTTTTTCCGAAACCAGTGCTTTCTATCGGGCCTTCAAGTCGTGGACGGGTACTTTGCCCGGAAAATATCGGCGAGACAGCAAGCAGGCGGGTAAGCGCTCTATAATGGACTCCGAATTGCGAATCGGTAAATCACGCTGATCGAGTTCCTGCTCCATACCATTTTCCGAACTGATTGTTCTCAAAAAACCAATATGATCGAGAAGGCCGCAAGGCCATGATCGACACTGAGGAGATGAATGTGAGTTACACCGTTATCGTATCGTTCGACCGCGACAGAGAATACGAGATCATGCTGCACGATGGCGATATACAGGGCATGGATAGGGATCGGGCGCGCGCCTGGCTGGCCGGGGAATTCGAGGAGATGGGGTGCATACCCTCTAACCCGACGGGTAAGATCCTGCTGCTCGATATGATCCTGAATGTCGCCATGGAAGGTGGTGAGGAACGCTTCGAGGCAGGTGGCGAGTGGGCCAGAAACTATGCGATAGCGGTTGCGGTGTCCTTGGAGCGTCCGGTCATCAGGGTGGATATCGCGCACTTCGTCGTCGGTTGAGTTCGCTTGGGGTGGCTGTTTTTCAAAGCATGTAAAGCAGCGGTCGGTGACTCCACGTCACCGACGAGACGGTCCGCTCGTGGTGTCTGAAGAAATTCGGCCAGGTTCGCCAACGCATTGCACCGCCGGGCGGCGCGGCGATCAGTGGGTATCTGGACGAGGTCTCTCTCCGCATCAACGGTCGATGGTATGACCGCTGGCGAGCAGTGGATCAGGATGGTTCTGTGCTCGACATCCGGGTTCAGCCCCGACGCAACTAGCGCGCTGCCCAGCGCTTCTTCCGCAAACACCTCAAGGGCCTGCGTGACGTGCCGCGGGTGATCATCACCGACCCACTCAAAAGCGACGAAGCAGCTCGCCAGGCGTGGATGCCGGGCATCGAGCACCGCCAGCACCCGAGGCTGAACCACCACGCCGCGTTGTCCCACCCGCCGACTCGACAGCGAGAGCGACCGATGCCTTGGTTCAGGTCCCCCGGCCATGCCCAGCGCGTTCTCTCCGCCCATGGCCCCATGAATCATCTGTTTTGCCCCCGCCGTCACCGGATGGCCGCTGCTGAATATCACGCCGTTCGCATCCAGGCGTTTGACACTGGGTAGCAGGTAACGCGCGCCCGGAAGGCAGGTTGAGTTTCCGCATCCCCTCACATCACAGGGAAATCACGATCTCCATTCGATAAGTTGACAATACCCCCGGCCCGCTCCAGCGGTTTCAAGTGAACTTGCAAGCGTTTCAGCCAATCGGCGTCGGCGTAGCTGTAGCTGTAGCTGTAGCTGACGAAAATCCGGGTGCGTACTCCCGACATGCCGCGATCTCCTGCCGCTTCCATGGTTAGCGGTTGCTGCAAGGATAGTGCATGTCGCGGTGGCATTTCATCCAGAAGTTTTCAACCTTTCCCCCATCGGCCAACCCGGACATTTTCTTGGACAATACTTCGCTAGTCATCGAGATAAGCAATTATACTCGGTGAAGAAATTCCGTTTTTCAGGTGGACATTTTGCCGGACATCGAAGACCTCTTGAATTCGCTTGCCGAGTCGGAAACGCGGATCGAAACCCGCCGCTCTGGACCGTTCACGTTTCGCTTGGGCGTGGACGGGGCCGCGTTGGCGCCACTGTATCAGCGGGTTCTGGATGCCCACGAGCGGCTTAACGCCTCGCCGCTGTCCCAAGTCGCCCGCCAATTGGAACGCGAGGTCGTGGCCAGCAGCATTTTTGGCACGAACTCCATCGAGGGCGGGGCTCTGACCGAGGAGGAAACCCAGCAGGTCTTGGATTTGGACCCGGCCCAGGTGCGGGAAGAAGAACAACTCCGGGCGGTGAATCTCAAGGCGGCCTACGACGTGGCGCAACAGGCCGCGACGACACCGGGTTGGCGGTTGGAGGTGCCGTTCATTCAGAAAGTGCATGCGGCGATCACGCAAGGATTGACCCATCCTCACAATCAGCCCGGCGTTTTCCGCGATAACCCCAAGGCGATCAAGACTCATGTGGGTAACCCGGCGCACGGCGGTCGCTATCAACCGCCTCAGCACGGCCACGACATCGAAACGCTGATGCAGGCGTTGGCGAGCTGGCATCAAGAATTGGTGGCACGCCCGATTCCAGCCCTGATTCGGGCACCGCTTGTCCATTACTACTATGAGCTGATTCATCCGTTTTGGGACGGCAACGGGCGCGTGGGGCGGGTTCTGGAAGCGGCCTTGTTACAAGCGGACGGGTTTCAGTATGCGCCCTTTGCCCTGGCGCGCTATTACCTGGCGCATATCGACGAGTATTTCACGCTGTTCAATCGCTGCCGCCGCGATGCGAAGCGGGACGTGGCGCATCCCCATACTCCGTTTGTCCAGTTCCATCTGGAGGGGATGCGCGTCAGCATCAACAACCTGCATGACCGGGTGAATACAATTGTCATGGTGCTGTTATTTAAGAACAAAATCCATTACTTGCAAGAAAAGAAACAGTTGAATGCTCGGCAATACACGATCATCAGTCAGTTATTGGCAGCCAGAAGGCCTTTGCCGCTGGCAGAAATACGGCGAGAGCCCTGGTATCAGTCCTTGTATCTGAAATTAACCGACAAGACCCGGCAGCGCGATTTGCACCGTTTGCGGGATTTGGGTTTGGTGACGGTGGATCGACAAGAGCGGTTATTGCCGGGTTTCGTGCGGGTTCAATCGGCGCCCGACGATTAGGGGTGCCCGTCGTCGGGGCGGTTTTCGGCGCGGGGGTTGCGGAACCGGCCAGCGCCCGAATCCGGTCGGCCAGCTTGAGCAGCACAGCTTCCTGTTCGGCCTTGGATAAACCGATAAGCGGCTGGGAGGGTGGATTCACTGCCTGAAAGCGCGACAGTTCCGGCATGTTTTCAAACTGGGACGGGCTGACGATCAAGGACAAAATCGTCAAGCCTTTGTCTTGGGCGGCGGCCAGTAGCGGTGGTAGTTCGTGGTTGGCGATGAAGTCGGACGCCAGAAAATCCGCGCTGACCAGCAGCACGGCGATATCGGCGGCGTTCAGGGCTTTTTCGATTTCGTCCCGCCACACCATGCCGGGCAGAATCTGGGTGTCGTCCCACCATTCGATGGCCCCGGTCCGCTCCAGCGGCTTTAAGTGAACTTGCAAGCGTTTCAGCCAATCGGTGTCCGTGTGGCTGTAGCTGACGAAAATCTGGGTGCGTGCTCCCGACATGCCGCGATCTCCCTCCGCTTTCTTGGTAAGCGATTGCTGTAAAGATAGGGCATGTCTCGGCGGCGTGAAATGCCGAAAATCCTCCCCTCAATTTCGCAAAAGGGTGTGCGAGGGCGCATCGTGCGCTTGGTGACCGGATCGCACGCTCCCTTCACCTATACTCAAGACGCGTTCGCCAGAACCACGGTGGAACGGTCATTG
>DAOTGT010000020.1:0-27712 GCA_035447285.1 Candidatus Competibacter sp. | reverse complement strand
CAAAAATGCGCTTAACATCTTGACTGGTTAAGATTAATTGTCAGAACTCACGTTAAACTAAATTGTTCAAGTTGTTTTTGCTTACTTCCTAACACCGCGCAAAAGGGAGTTGATTGGCAATTCACTACCCCCGATGCCTGCATCAAGCTCCAATGGCTCTATCCATAAATTCGAACATGATAGCCTACTAGGCTCAACCGTTATCTGGCTCAATTGCGAACACGCCCTAGAAAAAAACCGGCGGGATCACCGCCGGTCTTGTTAGTTTGCTGGCAAAGAGGAGAGCAATTACCTTTCGCCGTATTCAAGGCTCACTGTGTTGAAGCCGCTTCCATCTGTGGTGGTTTTACCGTGATCTGCAGCGTTTCGCTGCTAATCTCGGGACCGACGGTAGAGAAAAAGAAATCCACGTTGCCATCTGTGGGCAAGTCATTGACTTGCAGCACCAGATTGGCATATCCACCCGCACCGCTAGCCAGTGTTTCTGGGAGCACTGATGCCGTGGGTGTGTGCAAGTCGGCAATCGCGCGGGCTTGGGCGGCGGCGATCTGCGCTGTCTCCAAAGTAGCCATCAGCGCTTTCCGCTCAGCACACTTCACCGGGTCTCTCTCTACTGGCGCGGTTTCTGGATCACCATCGTCATCAATCAGGTCGCAGACGCCTGGATTTAATGCATCAAAGGTATCCAAAGCAACTTGTGCTTTCACCATAGCTTCTTCCGCCGCAATCGCCGCAGCTTCGGATGGATCGTTAATAACGATTTGTATCGCGATTGGTACACCTGGAATCGGGGTGCGGGTTAACACACCTCCGGAGGTAACGCCACCATCCAGCAATTGCAGCGTGACGGGCAAGCTAACCGTCGCCCCTGAAGGCACTTCTTGAGTCACCGTCACTAACGCTGGCCATGGAACCAAGCTAATCGGCGCTATGGTAGCTATCTGCTGGGCCAGTTGCGGTGGTTGCGTTATGGTCAAGACACTATTATCTGGATTGCCTAGATACCAGTGGGTCATAACCGCACCAACCTTTCCACCGTTCGATTCGGCCGCCACCATGAACCGCCGTCCCACTTGGTTAGCCGGATAGTTCATCACGGTGCTGGCCTTACCGGCAACATCGGTCAAAATGGTAACTTCGCTTCCGACAACTCCATTGCCAATATTCATCACATTACCCTTGTAAGGCGGGCAACCGACCGTATACCAGACGTTGGCGCCAACATTCTGGCTGACTTGGTTAAACGGCGTGTTAACGGTCAACATATTCCCGACACGCCCGGTGATAATTCGGCTACCCACATGGTATTCCAAGCGCCCTTCTGAAGGCAGGGCATTGATCGTGCTCGGATTCGGATTGATGATTTCAGGATCCTGCAACATCAGCAGGCAAAGAGGGTCAGCCACCGCATATGACACACCGTTGGGCACCACGAATGGATTTAGGGTATCTCCGACAGCCCGCGCCACAGTGCGGTTGGGGGCAAAGAATTCCCAACTTCCTTCCTGGGGGTCGCCATTGTACCCTGTAATGGCGAACTGACCATGCCCTTGATCAGGATAGCGATTCACCAGCATATCCAGCGGCGAATCGATCAATCGGAACGTGATGGGTGTTCCTTCCGGCGGTGGATTCCCAAAAGGATCACTAGCGATTACCGAGATAATGCGGCTATATATGCCATCCCACACGGTGTCACATGATTGTTGATTTGGACAAAGACCATTAGTAGCAATCAGATTGTTTGCGCCCACAAACACAGCATCGGCGAATGGCCCAGTAAATGCCAGCGACTTGATCTCACCAGTCCCGATCGATATCGTGGCGTAACTGGTGATGCCCATCTCGATCCCGTTATCAACATTATTATCACGCCGGTCGGCGGTGGCCGACATGACAACTGTTCCAGGTAAAGTCCCACTATGCAAAACCAACGTCGCCACACCACCAATCAAATTAGCCAGAACGCTGGTACCCTCCTGTGGGTTGCCGTTGGCATCGATCGTGCTCAACCATTCACCGCCATTCGGCCGGTTAGGTAACAACTCGACTCGTAAGGCATGTCCTTCGCCTTGGTTGATCGGCTGACCAAAATCGTCCAACACAAAAACCTGGAACTGCTTAACTGTGTTCTGGGTAACGGTGGTTGTCCCCAATGGATTGTCGCGGATATAGACCAGCGCGGGATCCATGACAAACTTAATCACGGATGGGAAACCGCCTGTCGCACCGCTGCCTCCACCAGTCACGTTAATAGCCAGATTGGCGCTAATAAGTTGTCCAGTTTGGGGATCCTGTGCCGAAGCCACCAGCACCACGGTTCCAGGCGTGCTAGAAACATGAAAGTGAAATGTTACGATGCCCGCCGTGTTTTCGAATGTTATATTTCGAAAAGCGATGGGAACCGTAGCCGTGGGAGGACAGGTAGCTCCCGCAGGACATTGTTCGTGCTCCGCATTACCATCCAGATAGAACAAGGAACCACTGGAAAGACCTGACACAATAGCAACATTAATAGTAGGTGCCGCGAACAATTTGCCGTTCTGCATCACCTGAACAGTGATCGTATTGGTGTAGGGACCGCCAATAGACGGCCCAGTGTTAAGGATATTAACCGGCAGCGTTGTCTTATCGGCAGTCATCCCAACGGTAATCGGCGCCCGCCCAGTAAACCCTCCACCGGTAAACCCGCCGCCGCCACTGCCATCAAAACGAATAGCATCGCTACTTCCCCCCCAACTGACCAGCACAACGGCCAGCAACAACAATTCTGCAAAACTCGTTAACCGACTCAGCGATCGCATGGCTTATCTCCCCGCGATGAAATCATGTTGTTCTTTGAATCTCTAACGCTCGGCCAGTGCACCGTTCTTCAAGATCTGCGGTGTCACGAAGATCAGTAATTCGCGCTTGGTATCGCTCTTGCCCGTCGTTCGGAACAGGTACCCCAGCAAAGGAATATCCCCCAACAGAGGCACCTTGCTGACATCATCACGCTTGGTTTGCTCGAAAACACCGCCCAACACCACGGTTTCACCATTGTTCACCATGACCTCCGTTTCAATCTCGCGCTTATCGATGCTAACTTGCGGCCCGGTCGCGGTCGACACAGTGGCGCCTTGCTCATCCTTGGAAACCTTGAGATTCATACGGACGCGATCATCCGGTGTGATTTGAGGCGTCACCTCCAGTTTCAGGAAGGCATCCTTGAATTCGACATTGGTTCCCTGCTGGCTGACCGTTGCGTAAGGAATTTGCCGGCCTTGCAAAACAGTCGCCTTCTTCAGATCGGCGGTCACCACTCGGGGATTCGAAATAATTTCACCCTTGCCTTCAACTTGTAGCGCCGACAGTTCCAAATCCACCAGATAATCCGCCCCCAGGATCGACATCGCCAGCCTTGGACCGGCCACCGGGAAGTTCACCCCCAAGCGCTGATCGAGATCCGGCACCGTCACTGGGAAAGGCTGGCCAGTGTTGATCAAGTTATCCACCGCGCTGTTGACCATGGTATTGGTACCCTGCAGGCTGCCGCTCAGCGTATTTACGGTGCTGCCACCCTGATTGACGCCAGTCACACCAAAGCGCACACCCAGATCGCGGCTGAAATCATCGCTGGCGATCACCACCCGCGAGTCGATCATCACCTGTCGGGTCGGCACATCAAGCTTGGTGACCAGATCGCGGATCTCTCCCAGCTTATCGGGCACATCCTTGACGATCAGGGAATTGGTGCGCTCGTCAAACACCACATCCCCGCGCGCTGACAGCATGCTTTGTCCCTTCTCGCCGGCTTGCTTGAGCAGGGCCGCCAACTCCGCCGCTTTGGCATAATTCACCTGAATGATTTCGGTCCGCAATGGGACCAATTCTTGCACTGTCTTGCGCGATTCCAGATCCAGTTTCTCGCGGGCTGCGATCTCTTCGGTTGGGGCGATGAAAATCACGTTACCGTTCTGACGCATGGCCAGACCCTTGGTACGCAGGATGATATCCAGCGCCTGATCCCAAGGCACGTTCTGCAAGCGCAGCGTCAGGTTACCCTTCACGCTGTCACTGACCACGATGTTCAACCCGGTAAAATCCGCCAAAATCTGTAGGATTGCTCGTACCTCGATATCCTGGAAGTTCAGCGACAACAGGTCGCCCTTATACTTCTTCTTGGATGGATCGAGCATTGCTTCCTTCTCTTCTTCTTCTGCGGATTTCTGCGGCGGGCGTACCTCAATCACATACAAATCGTTGGCCTGATAGGCCAGATACTCGAACGGTGGGCTAGGCAGAATGCTCAAGCGGGCGTTGTTACCTCGATTCAGCGCCTCCATGGTAGTGACCGGCGTGGCGAAATCGGTTACGTCCAAACGCCGCTGCTGGCCTTTTTTCAAGGTCGCTCCTTGGAAATCGGCGATGATCTGATTGCCTTCCTGCCGCACGTCCACCGGAATGCCCGGACTTGACAGCTTGACCGTAATCACGCCCTGCCCGCCCGGACCGCGCCGGAAGCTGACATCGCTGACATTGCGTGGTGCCACCACGACCGGCCCTTCGCTGCGCCGCGATGAGGCGGCGGCGGCGGCCACCGATGCTGTTACAGTAGGCGCCGGAGTCTTTGCGGCACTCGCCCCCGCGTTCTCCAACGTCAACAGTACGGTGTTGCCCTGCATCTGTACCTTATAGGGCACCAGCCGCGCCAGATTCAACGAGGCGCGGGTCCGATCGGACCCCTCCAGCACGCTGATCCGATCGGCAACGCCGACATTGATGGATTGCTGCCGTGTGTTCAGGCCGTTGCGGGTATTCAGAAAATCCAACACAATTCGCGCGGGCTCATTGATGGTAAACGTGCTCGGCGGCTGCGCGGGCACCTCCGAAAGCCGGAAGCGAAGCTGCAGGCGGTTGCCGGCCAGCGGACTGATATCCACCGCTTGCAACACCGGCTCCCGTTCGGGGGTAGCCGCCAACGCCTTGGTCCACCCTTCCCATAACATCCCCCCAATCAGAAAAACCATAACCGCCAACATTGGCGACAGCCATCCCCCGCCCGGTCGCCGGTCATGTTGGCCTTCGCTTGTGGACCTGCTCGTCATGACACTTCCCCCTTGATCATTGGGTAAGCGACAGAAACGCATCCCGTTCCTGCCAGCGCCCGGGTCCATCCGGAACGATCTCCCGCAAATCTAACCGCTGCTCCGTGATGTCGACAATCTTGCCGTGGTTGGTCCCCAGGTAATTATTGTTCTGTACCCGGTGCACGACACCATCGGGCGCCAGGATCAGCGCCCATAACTCGTTGTTACTCCCCATGCGAAAAGTACCCATCATCTTGAGCGAGCCTAACGAGTATTTTTCCAGTTCCTCACGCACCCGATTGGGATCGGGCCGCACACCGGTGTAATTGCTGCTTTGCTGGGCCGCCAACGCCTGCGTCAGCTCAAGTTCTTCCTCTTGGGCAAACGGTGCCACGATGAATGGATCCTTGATGCCCTGTGCGGTGTAGGCAAACGGCGTATAGGGTTTGATCTCCGGTGGAGGAGCGGACTTCTTCACCGGCGTGGTGCGTTTGGTGGTCTCGACAAACTGCTGCAAGTCGGTCATATCGCGCTGTGCGCACCCCACCAGCACGACCAGCGCCGCGACCAGCAATGCAACAAGGCGGATGGCTGCGGCGAAACCCGGAAAAAGGCATGCGTTCATTTTTTGCCGGCCTCCTTACCTTTTTGGTGGCCCGTGGCCGGCGCATCAGTTTCATCCATATAACGATACGTCTGCAAGGTAGCCTGAATGCTGAGGGATTCCGCATCGCTCGCCTTCTTGCCGCCTTTTGCCGCCTTGTCGCTGGTGTTGGTCAGCGTCGCATTTTCCAGAGTCACGATCCGTGACAGCGCCGCAACCCCACTGACGAATGCGCCGAATTGATGATAAGTCCCCTGCGCCTTGATGGTGATCGGCTTAGCCGCATAAAAATCCCGGGGCTGTTCGGCCTCGGGTTTGAATAGCTCAAAGTCCAGACCGTTTTTCTTGCCGGTGTTGGACACATCCTCCAGCAGATCGGGCATCTCCGTACCGGTCGGCAATTGCCGCAACATGACTTCCAGCTCGGCCTCCATCTGCTTAAGCTGCGCCCGAAAAGACTCCAGATTGGCCGCAACCCGCTGCTTTTCAATAAACTCCTGCCGCAGTTGCTGCTCCTCACGGGTCACTCGATCCAGTTCTTCCAGGCGGTCACTGGTCAAGAAGTAGTACCCTGCTCCCAGCACGGCGACGATAACCAGAACGACCAGCACAATCTTGCCGACCCAGGGCCAATCGCCGGCTTCCCGCAGGTCGAAGTCGTTGAGGTTGATCTCCGACAGATTCATGTCTTACCTCCCGCATTCGCCTGCTCCGCATCCAGCTTCAGCGGAACAACCAATTCGAACACTCGCGCCTGCACATTATTCAAATCTCTTGTCTGAATAACTTGCAAGACTGGCTCGCCAAACAGCTTGGCATCCTGAATGTCGCGCATGAATTCGGAAATAATCAGGTCGGAGCGAGCAATGCCGTTGAGAGTCACTCGATTGCTGGTGGTCTTGAAAGCGGTCAGATAAATGTCCTGAGGAACCAGTCGGACCAACTCATCCAACATCCGTACCATGCCGGGACGGCTGGCCTGTAGTTTCTGGATGACGTTAAGGCGCTCCACTAACCGGTTCCGAGTTCGTTGTAATGCCTGGATCTCCTCAGCGGCTTTCTTGAGTCGGGCTAGTTCACCGCGCAGATAACCGTTGCGCTCTTGCTGGTACTCAATGCGGTTGTTGATTTCGGTTTGCACCAGAAACACGATACCGGCGGCAACCAACGCCGCCGCGACCAGCATCGAAACCAACCCACGCTGTCGCTGAGCACGGCGCGCCTCACGCCAAGGCAGCAAATTGATGCGCGTCATGTCAGTCGAAGCTCCTCAGGGCCAGTCCACCGGCAACCGCCAGCATGGGTGCGTCGCGCAATAAGGCACTACTGTTCACCCTGGCGGCGCTACCCATATTCTTGAAGGGGTTGGCAACCACCGTGGCAATGCCCAGTACGTCCGCCAACACCCGATCCAAACCCGCGATCATGGCACCGCCTCCCACCAGGACGATAGTATCTATATTATAGCGACCCGAAGCGTATTGGTCGGAGGAAAAAAAGAACTGCAAGCCGTGCCCGATCTGCTCAGCCAGCATGTGCTTGAAAGGCTCTTGAACGGCTGTGGCAAAGTCCTCGGCCACCGGATCGGCGGAGCGCTTGGCCTGTTCGGCCTGCTCCCGAGACAAGCCATAGGTTTCGGCGATTCGAAGGGTGAGTTGGTCGCAACCGAAACCCTGTTCGCGGGTAAAAATGACGCGATTCTGTTGCAAGATGTACAAATTAGTGATAGCGGCACCGATATCGATCAGCGCGGTCAGTCCTTCCCGCGGCTTATCCAGGTTGAGTGATCCATCGCCGCCAGCCTTGGGCAAACCCTCCATCAACAGATGGAATGTGTTTTCCAAAGCATAAGCCTCGATATCCACGATCGCCGGAATCAAACCCGCATTCTTGAGAGCAGCTTCCCGAGTATCCACATTCTCCTTGCGAGTGGCCACCAACATGACATCCTGCATGTCGCTGCTGGCCTGGGACGGACCCTTCATCTCAAAATCCAGATAGATTTCCTCAATGGGGTACGGGATGTACTGAGCCGCTTCGATTGAAATATTAACCTCGACATCGCTTTCCTTGAATTCCGCCGGCATCGGTATGGTGCGCGTGATTACGCTGGAGGTAGGCACGGCGACGGCCGCGCGGCGCAAGCGGGTGCCCGATCTCCGGCAGGCCCGCTTGATCGCCTCTCCCATCGCATCAGGATCGGCGGGGTTGCGGTCCTCCATCATCCCCTCGCCCAGCGGTTCGACAGCGAAAGCCTCAACCCGGAACCGCGGCCCGGAACGACTCAACTCGATCAACTTGATTGACGAGGAGCTAATGTCGATGCCCAGAATAGATTCTTTACGCTTGAACAGAGCCAAGTTACGCTTCCTCAACTGATCTGATTGAACGAATCAAACCTGTACCCTGGAAATATAGCAAACAAATCGTTCGAAGCGCCGGGGAATGCCATAGCCCGCCCGCCGCCATCGCTCTACCGGAGTCTGCCCATGGTCCGACGCTGCCGCAACACCCCGCGACTCAAGCTCCTCATGGCGCAGGAAAGCGCCCGAATCATGGTTGAAGAAGGAGTCCAGGATTTTCGTAGCGCCAAGCGCAAGGCCGCCATTCGCCTGGCGGTGACCGATAAGGCCGCTCTGCCGGACAACGCCGAGATCAAGAAGGCATTGCTCGATTACCAGCGGCTGTTCCATGCCGACCGTCAAGCGCTGCGGCTGCGCGGCCTGCGCGAAACCGCCGTGGAAATCATGCGGTTTCTGGCGTGCTTCCGACCCCGGTTGGTTGGCCCAGTGCTGAGCGGCGCCACCGGCCCGCACGTCGATATTCATCTGCACCTGTTTGCCGATACACCCACGGATGTCCTGCTGTTCTTGATGGAACACCACATTCCCTTCGATACCACGGAACATCGCATCAAACTAGGTAATGGCGATCCGATCTACCTGCCCGCCTTCCGACTCGACGCCGACGGCAGCTGCGTCGACCTGACCATTTTCGCGCCGTTGGCCGAACGGGAGGCGCCGCGCAGCCCGGTCGACGGCCGCCCTATGCGGCGGGCGAGCCTAGCCGATGTTCAAGCTCTGCTGGCCGAAGATCGGCAACAGACACCGCTGGCCGCACCTGAGCGCTGACATCGATCCGTCGCCTTGGCTAGGCCTTGGCGGTGGTGTTTGGATGGGTGTCGACAAAGTGCTTGAGCACCAACTTCAGCTGCAAGGCCTTTTCAGCATGCCCGCGCCGGTTCGCATCCTCGATATCCTCTAAAATGATACGCTTGATCATCGGCACACCTTCCGGCGTATGGACCAGATAGCTACCCAGCTCCAAAGCCGCCATTTCCGGCAGATGCTCGTGCTGGGAGATGGCTTCGATCTCTTCTTCGGTCAGGTCGCTCAATTCCAGACAGTCTTCATAAGTCAACATGGATGTTCCCTCCTGAATCGTTATTCGATGGATCAAAACCTGTCGTCAGGACACACCACCAAGCAGGGCCAGCCCCGCTTCAATGCCTGTTATTAAAGGTTAAACCCGGCGATGCGTCCACACAAGCACAAACCCCATGAGCATTGTACTTATTCCATCCTTCCGATCTCGAACCTTCCAATATCTTGTGAGCACCCTTATATCAGTCAAGGTTTATCCTTATTTACGTCTGCTTGCCACTTTGGCTAAGGTCTTCAGGGTCAAGCGTTCAAATTCAAGCGCTCTGATTCAATCTGGTTAGCCGCGAAGACGGCGGAGAGGTCTCCCAACCACCACAGGATCGAGGGTCGGCTACCACCGTCCGACCAAAGCGCCATGGCGCGTGCTCCGAACCAGCACACTCGATAAGCCCATAACCATTCTCTCCCAAGTCTTCGCGGCCGACCGCCTCTTCCGCCCCGATAACGCCCAACCGATCGCCGGAATTCCGCCGGTCAACCAAGACTGGACATGGATTCGAACAGCCGGGGCGCTGTATCATTGCAACCTGATCCATGTTGCAAGCGACCCATTCCGAAAGCCTCATGAGTGACAATCCTTCCAACGCGCCCGGCGAACCATCATCCCCGTGTATCGGAGTCTGCGTTATCAACCCGCAGACCCAACTGTGCGACGGCTGCTACCGTACGCTGGAGGAAATCGCCGCTTGGTGGGACTGTACCCCTGCGCAAAAGCACGCTGTGCTGGCGCGGTTGGAACAGCGAATGGCACGAATCGCGGACGGTACGTTCTTCGACTGACGGCACTCGCCGGCCAACGCTTTGCCCTCCTTAAGGACTTCTCATGCCACTACCCGCTCCCGCTCCCCGCCAGCTACTGCACAAGCGCGTCGTTCAATGCTGGGGCTACCGGCGCGAGGACGGCTTGTGGGATATCGAAGGACGGCTGGTCGATACCAAAACCTACCCCTTTCCCAACGAAGATCGCGGCGGAGCGATTCAGGCTGGTGAACCGTTACACGATCTGTGGATCCGCCTGACCGTCGACAGCCAGTGTCTGATCCAAGCGGTCGAGGCTTGCACCGATGGAGCGCCGTTCACCCTGTGTCCGACGATCACCGGCCGCTACCAAGAGTTGGTCGGTGTACGGATCGGGCCGGGCTGGTCGCAGAAGTTGAGGGAATTGTTCGGCGGCACGAGCGGCTGCACACACATGACCGAGCTGCTGGGTCCCGTGGCCACCACGTTCTTTCAAGCCCTCTACGGACAGCGTTACGACGAGGAAGATGCCAAGCCCGCCACCGCTCGCAGGCCACCGCCAGTCCTGAATACATGTCATGCGCTAGCCAGCAACAGCCCGGTAGTCAAAAATCGCTGGCCGCAAGCCTATACCGGCCCGGACCGGGAAACGAACGATCACAACCGCCCATTGCTGGAAGGCTGCATCACTTAAACCACCACCCGACCCACAGTGATCTTTCCTCAAAACCCTTCCGGCTTCGGATCGCGTGCCAGCAGATTTTCCACCGCCCGGCGCGGGCTCTGGCCGTGATATAGCACCGCATCCACCTGTTCGGTAATGGGCAGCTCCACACCATGCCGCCGTGCCAGCCGCAGGATTTCCCGTACGGTCGCCGCACCTTCCACCACCTGACCAATAGCCGCGCTGGCCGCCTCGGCGCTGTCGCCGCGGCCGATCGCCAAGCCGAATCGCCGGTTGCGCGACTGGTCGTCGGTACAGGTCAGCACCAAATCACCGATACCGGCCAAGCCCATGAAGGTTTCGCGCTGACCACCCACGGCCACGCCCAACCGCACCATCTCCGCCAACCCGCGGGTGATCAACGCCGCTCGGGCATTGGCCCCGAAACCCAGACCGTCGGCGATGCCGGCGGCGATGGCCAGCACGTTCTTGACCGCGCCACCCAGTTCGACGCCGATCACATCGCTGCTGGTGTAAGCGCGCAGGTTGGAACCGTGCAGCACGGCCGCCACCCGACGAGCATGCGCCACATCCCAGGCGGCGACCGTCACGGCGGTCGGCAAGCCGCAGGCTACTTCCACCGCAAAGCTGGGGCCGGAAATCACCGCCGTCGGCCTGTCCCGGCCAAGCACATCCAACGTCACTTCATGCAAAAACCGACCGCTGCCGTGCTCCAAGCCCTTGGTGGCCCAAGCGAAACCGGCGGTCGCCGGCAGCAGTGGCCGCAACCGGGCCAAGGTCGCTCCGTAGGCATGGCTCGGTACCGCCACCAGCACCAGTTCGACGCCGGCAAGCGCTTCGACCAGATCGGCGCCCGCGTTCAAACGGGCCGGGAACGGCACGCCAGGTAAGTAGCGGCGGTTCTCTCGCTCCCGACACAACGGCGCGACTTCCTCCGGATCGTGGCCCCACAAACGGACGTCATGCCCGTTGCGAGCCAGCAGCAACGCCAGCGCGGTGCCCCAACTCCCCGCCCCGAGGACAGCGACCCGAGCGGCGACGAGCATCGCTCAGGACATGGTTGGAGCGGAGGAAGGCGAGGAAGGGGCAGTGGCTTGCGCCTGCTGTTGCTGCAAGCGTTGCAGATAAAGATTATCGAAATTGATCGGATTGAGCAGCAGCGCTGGAAACCCACCCTTGCCGATCAACGAAGCCAGTTCCTCGCGGGCGAAGGGAAACAGGAGATTCGGGCAGTATGCATGCAGCATGTGACCCATTTGTCCGTCATCGAAACCCCGTAGCGCAAACAAGCCGCCTTGTTGCACCTCAACCAGATAAGCGGTGCGGTCGCCGAGCTTGGCGGTGATGGTCACGGTCAACGATACTTCAAACAAGCCATCGGCCAGCGGCTTGGCGCCGGTTTCCAGACGCACCTCGGTCTGCGGTTGCCATTGCTCGGTAAAAATCATCGGGGAATTAGGGGTTTCCAGCGATACATCCTTCAGATAGATTTTCTGAATTTCGAACTGCTGGGGAGCCTGTTGCTGGTCGCTCATGCACAATAGCCTTGTCTTGTCAGTGGGAAATACTCATCATTCTACAGGGTTCGCGCCATACAGCCCAACAATCCACTCGGACCCGGCAAGATTGTGGCATGCGCACCGGGCACCGGTAACCTACCCGGGGTATCCCCTGGACAGTCGACTCGCCACCGGACCGACGGACAAACCGCGTGTCCGACTTCAGCCGCGCAACAACGGGGTCAACTCACCGCGCCGCTCCAGCTCGAACAAATCATCGCAACCACCGACATGCCGGTCGCCGATGAAGATTTGCGGCACGGTGTGGCGACCGGTGCGTTTGGCGATTTCCTCCCACAACCGCGGGTCGCGGTTCACGTCCAACAGCGTATAAACCACGCCCTTGCTGTCTAATAGCGCCCGCGCGCGCCGACAGTACGGACAAGACTCGGAGGTGTATATCACGATGTTCGGCGTCGCCAGATCTGGCACGAGCATCAGGACTTCTTGCGACTGACCGGCAAGTTGGCCTCCTGCCAAGCCGACAACCCACCGCTCAGACTGTAGACGTCGGCAATGCCGCTCTTTTTGATCTGTGCGCAAGCCGCCTGCGAGGTGGCGCCGTTGCGACAATAGACGACGATGGGTTTATCCTTGGCCTTGGTCAGTTCACCCAATCGGTCACGCAGAGCACCAAGCGGGATATGGCGCGCCTGCGGGATATGCCCCTCCTTGTATTCGCCGCCATCGCGAACGTCCAGAATCAAGGCCTCCTGATCGTTGATCAGGCGTAGGGCTTCGGTGGCACTGAGGCTGCTGACCCCACGCATTTTGCGCAAGACCTCGCCACCGATCAACATCCCCGCAATGGCGAACAACGCCAAGAACAACAACCAGTTCTGTGTGGAGAATTCGATGAAATCGTTCATCAATGATTTCCCATGGTCTCGCTAGTTCGAACAACCGGCCGGCGTTCCAGCTTTTTTAACGCCCAGCTTCCACAGGATTTGCTCGGCCGGACAGAAGCGGGTAAAACCGCTCTGGAATAGGTTGAACCCAACGAAGACAGTAAACCAGAGCCAGTAACTGCTGTGATAGAGCGGGCTGCCCGGAGCCCCCAGCAACAATGACAACAGGATAAAGGAACCGGCCATAATCCGGATAATCCGTTCGCTATTCATAGGATCGATGACAACCTCATGGAAATGGTGGGATCGGGTTCGCCGCCAGAGGACGGTAGCAATGCGTGTCCATCGAACCGCCCCAGCGATTCAAGCCCGCGTACAGAAGACGTCCCTCATCATGCCGATCAGCCGCAAGGTACGGGCGTCTCCCACCCGATAATAAACCCGGTTGGCGTCCTTGCGGCAAGTGAGGATACCCTTGTCGCGTAGGATCGCCAGATGTTGGGAAATGTTGCTCTGCGAGGTACCCACGCGCTCGACGATTTCCTGGACACTGACTTCCCGTTCGCCCAGGGTACAAAGAATCTTAAGCCGTAGCGGATGCGACATCGCCTTGAGCGAACGTGAGGCTCGTTCGATATCCTCATCGCGGATCATCAGCAATTCCAACGCCATATTGCCGATCTCACCGCCATCCTGCGCAATGCCCGCAAACCCATCTTGCACCATAAATCCGACAACACCTTGTCCAGGAATTTGGTGTATTAGCATAGCTTGATATAACGATACTGAGAAGCCACTTCAGGGCCAGCAGCACAAATGCCGAGTGGCGAAACTGACCGGTCCAGCGTATGATCTTCCGATAAAATTATGTAAATCGTTTCAAGGGATCGGCGCACTGCCGGCCCACGGTGCCGCCGCCATCCCAGCGCAGCGTATTTCAAACGCTAGCCGACACACCATCCGATGACGACCACGACCGCCCTGAACCAAGGAGGCATTTTTTCATGTACAAAATCGTGCTCATCCGCCATGGCGAAAGCCAATGGAACAAGGAAAACCGTTTCACCGGTTGGCATGACGTCGATCTATCCGAGAAGGGCCGCGAGGAAGCTCGGAAAGGCGGGCAAACCCTGAAGAAGGAAGGCTACGTCTTCGATGTCGCCTTTACCTCGGTACTCAAGCGCGCCATTCGCACGCTCTGGACCGTGCTGGACGAAATGGACCTGATGTGGATTCCGGTCAACCGGACCTGGCGGCTCAACGAGCGCCACTACGGTAACCTGACTGGCTTGAACAAGGCGGAAACCGCCGCCCAGCATGGCGAGGAACAGGTCAAGATCTGGCGGCGCAGCTTTGATATTCCGCCTCCGCCGCTGGAAGCGACCGACCCGCGTTTCCCCAGCAACGATCCGCGCTACGCCGATCTCGATCCTCGCGTGTTGCCGGCCACCGAAAGCCTCAAGATTACCATCGAGCGGGTGCTGCCCTACTGGCACGATACCATCGTGCCCACCATCCGCGCCGGCAAGCGTGTGGTGATCGCCGCGCATGGCAACAGCTTGCGGGCGCTGGTCAAATACCTCGACGATATGTCCGACGAGGCGATCATCGCCCTGAACATTCCGACTGGCGTACCGCTGGTCTACGAACTCGATGCCAAGCTGCGGCCCACCAAGAGCTACTACCTCGCCGACCCCGAGGAGCTCAAGAAATTGATGGATGCCGTCGCCAACCAAGGCAAAGCCAAGTAGAACTCGTCCACTTCCTTACCGTAATCACTCCCGATACCGGCCTTGATGGTCGGTGTTGGGGTTTTTCCGTCCGCGATTCATCAAGCCTCGGTACATTTTTCCAGCTCGACCCTGCATCATTTAGGCTTATTCGGTTGTCTCATGGCAATCACCGATCGATTATTTATGTTCTCTCCCTGTGCGACGAAGAATTCTGGAGCGAAGATGAGTGCTGCAACCCGACACGGTCTGGCGCTGGCGTTAAGTTTTTTGGCGGGCGTTTCATTGACGACGGTGCATGCCGTTTGGGCCGAGAAGGAAACAACGGCTGAGAGCAACCGGCTCCCTCTGGATGAGTTGCGCACCTTCACCGGCGTACTCGATGCCGTCAAGCAAGATTATGTGGAGCCGGTCAAGGACAAGGATCTGCTGGAAAACGCGATTCGCGGCATGCTGAGCAATCTCGACCCCCATTCCGCCTACCTGGACGCCGAAGCATTCCAGGACTTGCAGATCGGCACGTCCGGCGAATTTGGCGGCCTGGGCATCGAAGTCGGGCAGGAAGACAGTGGTTTCATCAAGATCATTGCCCCGATCGACGATACGCCCGCCCAGCGGGCTGGCCTTCGCGCCGGCGATTTGATCATCCGTCTGGACGACACTTCGGTCAAGGGCATGCCGCTGGCCGATGCCATCCAGCGGATGCGAGGCAAGCCAAATACTTCGATCACGCTGACCATCGTCAGGGAAGGCACGAAAAAACCGTTCAAGGTCAAGCTGGTCCGGGAAGTCATTCAGGTCAGGAGCGTCAAAAGCCGCTTGTTGGAACCGGATTTTGGCTATCTGCGAATCACGCAGTTCCAGTCCAAGACCGCGCAGAACCTGGAGCAAGCACTGCAAGAACTGGAACAACAGAACAAAAAACCGCTGCGAGGGCTGGTGCTGGACTTGCGCAACAACCCGGGCGGGGTGTTGAACGGCGCGGTGGATGTAGCGGACGATTTCCTTGAAGATGGCGCCATCGTCCAGACCAAGGGGCGCGGCAACGGCTCCGACCAAAGCTTCAAGGCCACGCCGGGTGATTTACTGAAAGGCGCGCCGCTGGTGGTGCTGGTCAACGGTGGTTCCGCGTCAGCCTCGGAAATCGTCGCGGGCGCGCTACAAGATCACCGCCGAGCGCTGATTCTGGGCGAACGCACCTTCGGCAAGGGCTCGGTACAAACCATTTTGCCCCTGGGCAACGGCACAGCGGTCAAACTGACCACGGCACGCTACTACACTCCGAATGGCCGCTCCATCCAGGCCGAGGGTATCGAACCCGACATCAAGCTCAAATCGCTGAAAGTCGCCGCTGACGACACCGACACCAATTTCATCAAGGAATCCGATCTGTCGGGTCACCTGAACAACGACCGCCACGGCCGGACCGACGACGGCGCGCAGTCGGACGACACCGGTCCCACCACCACCGGCGACGAAACAGCCGATTCCGCCCAAAACGATTACGCGCTTTACGAAGCCCTGAACCTGCTTAGAGGCATGTCCTTACTGCAAGATCACAAAAACGGCTGAATACCGACCTGCCTGCCGCCCCTGAACCCGCATCCCCTCGCAAGAAGAGTTTGCCATGGCCACCATACTTGTCCCACTCGCTCAAGGCTGCGAAGAACTGGAAGCCGTCACCATCATCGATCTACTGCGTCGCGCCGGCCTCACCGTGGTGGTCGCGGGGCTGGAAGCGGGAACGGTGACGGCTTCGCGCGGGGTCATGCTGCTCCCCGAAACCACACTGGCCGAGGTTCTGGATCAGGATTTCGACATGGTGGTGCTACCGGGCGGTCTGGGCGGCGCGCAGCGGCTGGAGGCCGACCGGCGGATCGCGGCCCTACTGCGGCGGATGGCGGAACAGGGCCGCTACGTCGCCGCCATCTGCGCCGCGCCACGGGTACTGGCCGGCGCCGGTCTGCTGGACAATCGCGAAGCCACCGCCTATCCAGGCATCCTCGACGGTCAGGAAGGCATCAAGACCAGCAGCGCCGCCGTGGTGCGCGACGGCACCTTCATCACCTCGCGCGGCCCCGGCACCGCCATGGACTTCGCCTTGATCCTGATTGAAATTCTGTGTGGACGCGACCAACGCGACACCGTGGAAGCCGCATTGCAACGTTCCTGAAGGTCTTCAGGCATCCGTTGGCCAGGCGCCGAGCAACAAGCCGACACCGACACCACCCAGCAACCAAACCAGTAATGGCGTGTGCCAAATATCGATGCTGTTTTGCGCATTGAATCCCAGTAGCACCGCCGCACAGACGATCAGTGCGGCGCCCACCACGGAATGAAAATTGCGCCGGTTGGCACGGCGGAGATCGCGCCGCAAATATTCCGTTTCCTGTTTATGCAGTTGCACCGTCAGCCCGCCGGTACTCGCATGTTGGAGCAGATAATAGACCAGGTTTGGCAGATCCGGTGTCTGGTCGATCCAACGCGGTATATGGTTTTTGATGCGTCTGATGAAGGAACGCGGACCGACCCGGTCACGCATCCAACTTTCCAGGAACGGTTTGGCCGTCTTCCATAGATCCAGTTCAGGATCGAGCTGCCGCCCCAAACCCTCGATATTGAGCAGGGTCTTTTGCAGCAGTATCAGCTGTGGCTGCACCTCCATGTTGAAGCGGCGGGCGGTCTGGAACAGCGTCAGTAGAAAAACGCCGAAGGAAATATCCTTGAGCGGGCGGTCGAAGATCGGCTCCGATACGGTGCGGATGGCCGACTCGAATTCATCTATCCGGGTTTCCGCTGGCACCCAGCCGGATTCGATATGCAGTTCCGCCACCCGCCGGTAATCGCGATGGAAAAATGCCAGAAAATTTTCCGCCAGGTATTGTTGGTCGGTGGGACTCAAGGTCCCGATGATGCCGAAGTCCACGGCGATGTAGCTGGGATTGTCCGGATGTTCGGCGTTGACGAAGATATTGCCGGGATGCATGTCGGCATGAAAGAAACTATCGCGGAATACCTGGGTAAAAAAAACCTCCACCCCACGTTCCGACAGCTTCTTCAAATCCACCCCGCGCCGCCGCAATTCGGCGATATCGCCCACGGGGATACCGTGGATCCGCTCCATCACCAGCACCTCGCGGCGGGTTTCCGGCCAGAACACCTCGGGCACGTACAGGACCGGTGAGTCCTGGAAATTGCGCCGCAGTTGACTGGCGTTGGCGGCCTCGCGGATCAGATCCAGTTCATCGAAAATGGTCTTTTCATACTCGCTCACCACTTCGACCGGCCGCAGCCGACGCCCCTCCCGCCAATAGCGCTGCGCCAGGTTGGCGATGATGTACAGCAATTCCACATCGCGGCGGATGGTCTTTTCGATACCGGGCCGCACCACCTTGACCACCACCTGCCGACCGTTGTGCAAGCGGGCGGTATGCACTTGGGCAATCGAAGCGGAAGCCAGTGGTTGAAAACTGAATTCTTCGAAAAACGTTTCCAGCGGCTGGCCGTAGGCTTTTTCGACGATGGCTCGCGCCTGCTCGCCGGGAAAAGGCGGCACTCGATCTTGCAGCTTGGCCAATTCCAGGGCGATATCGTCTGGCAGCAGGTCGCGACGGGTGGACAGCATCTGCCCGAACTTAACAAAGATCGGTCCCAAATCTTCCAGCGTCAGACGGATGCGAGCGCCGCGCGGTAGATCCAGTTGCTGGCGAGGCACCCAGTTCCACGGCAACAGGTGCCGCAAAAACCCGATAGGCCGAAACAGATGGGTCGCCAGCACGATGTCGTCTAGACCGTGACGCACCAATACCCGGTTGATGTGCAGCAAACGCAGCAGTTGCGCAGGACCGAACAGGCGAAGTTCGCGCATTGGATGGAGGAGACTAGCGCGGTTCGCCGATCATCGGCCGCCGATGCAGGCGTTCGACCCGTGCGGCCAGTCGGTCGGCGTCTTCGCGCAGGAGGTCCACGGCATGCAAAAACTGCTCGATTGCCTGGCGCGGCGGCAACAAATGCAGCTCTTGTTGCACATACTCACCGCCATCGCGCGGCAGGACATCGCCAGTTCGTCCGCTCCAGGCCCGCAGACCCTCCCACAAACCGCCGAGGCGACGAGCAACCACATCTCCGACAACCCGCGACAGTTGTTCTTCCCAGTCGATGTCCAGCCGCGCCAGAATGGCTTGGAATTCCCGCCCTGCCCCGACATCGCCCTCGATGGCGATCTCGTCGCCGCTGGCGCGCTGACCGCGCCATTGTCGGAACAGCGCTGCGGGCGTGGCACGAATTCGCACGCTGGGCTCAGCCTCGGCACGACCGGTCACCTGAATGCCGTCAGGCTTGGGCAACAGATAGAAGGTCATCGCCATGCCGCTCGGTTCGATTGCAATGACATGACCGCTCAGCGCGCCCAAACGGGGGAACATCTCGGGGTCCAGGCGCAGAACCAGGTTGAGCGCGGTCTCCAAACTGGCGGCGATCACGGCGGGTGTCACACGAGGCTCCTGGATAGGATGGGGTAAGGGAAGAAATGAAGATGAATCAAAACTTATAGCCGCGATGCACCGCCACAATGCCGCCGGTCAAGTTGAAATACTGGCAGCGCTCAAAGCCCGCCGCCTCCATCAGCCGCAGCAGGGTTTCCTGATCTGGATGCAGGCGAATGGACTCGGCCAGATATCGGTAACTGGCGGCATCGCCGGCCACCAACTTGCCCAGAACGGGCAGTACCGCAAAGGAATACAAATCATAGGCCGGCTTCAGGCCCGGCGCGATCGGATGAGAAAACTCCAGGATGAGCACACGCCCACCCGGCTTGAGCGCCCGGTACATATCCGCCAGCGCCCGCTCCTTGCGAGTGACATTACGCAAACCGAAGCCGATGGTGATGCAATCAAAGGTCTGGTCGGGAAACGGCAATTGCTCGGCATCGAGCTGGGCGTAGACGATATTGCCGGCCGCGCCCTCGTCGATCAACCGCTTGCGACCCTCGTCCAACATGCGGGCATTGATGTCGGACAACACCACCAACCCTTTCGGTCCGACCAGAGGCAGCAACCGACTGGTCAGATCGCCGGTTCCACCAGCCAGATCCAGCACTCGCTCGCCCGGCCGCACGCCGCTGACGCTCATCGCGAACCGTTTCCATACGCGGTGTACACCGAGCGACATCAGATCGTTCATCAGATCGTACTTGCCGGCCACGGAATCGAACACACCCGCCACCTTGCGGGCCTTGTCGGCGGTGGCCACTTTCTGATAGCCGAAATGCGTGGTTTCGGGGTGTTCCATGCTCGTGGGTTCCTTGGGGACAAATACCGGATCAGATCGGGCGTTGGTGGCCGGCTTCGGCCAGCCGCCGCAGATAATCCTGCCAGTTGCGCTCCTGATTCGCGCCCAGATCGTACAGAATGCTCCAGGAATACAGACCGGTCGAGTGGCCATCGTCGAACACCAGCTTGACCGCGTAGTGGCCCACCGGTTCGATGGCACTGATGTTGACCGTTTCCTTGCCGGTCACCAGAGTGGCGCTGTCGGGTCCGTGGCCACGAACCTCTGCCGAGGGCGAAAACACCCGCAGGTACTCGCAGGGCAACTGGAAATGTGCGCCGTCATCGAAGGCAACCTCCAGAACGCGGGATGCCTGATGCAGTTTGATTTCAGTGGGATGCGTATTCATGGTGGTCGAGTTTCACAGAATGTAACGGGTCAGATCTTCGTGCTTGATCAGTTCGCCCAAATGGGCGTCGACATAGGCCAGATCGACGATCACCGTCTGACCGGAACGATCGGGTGCCTCGAAGGAAATCGTTTCCAACAGCCGCTCCATGACGGTGTGCAGCCGACGGGCGCCGATATTTTCGGTGCGTTCGTTGACCTGGCAGGCGACTTCGGCCAGGCGGCGCACCCCATCCGCCGCAAATTGCAGCTCAACACCCTCGGTGTTCAGCAGCGCCGTGTACTGCTCGGTAAGGGAAGCATCCGGTTCGGTCAGAATCCGCACGAAATCCTCCGTGCTCAAGGCACTGAGTTCCACCCGGATCGGCAAACGGCCCTGCAATTCGGGAATCAAATCGGACGGCTTGGCCAGATGAAACGCCCCGGAAGCGATGAAGAGAATGTGATCGGTACGCACCATGCCGTACTTGGTGGAGACGGTACAACCTTCCACCAACGGCAGCAGATCGCGCTGTACGCCCTCGCGCGAAACATCCGGGCCGCCGTACTCACCGCGCTTGGCGACCTTGTCGAGCTCGTCGATGAAGACGATACCGTTCTGCTCCACCGCCGCCAGCGCCCTGAGCTTGAGTTCATCCTCGTTGATCATCTTGGCCGCTTCCTCTTCCTGCAACAGCTTGAGGGCATCCTGCACCTTGAGCTTGCGGGTGCGAGTGCGACCGCTGCTCAGATTCTGAAACAAGCTTTGCAACTGGCTGGTCATTTCTTCCATGCCAGGCGGCGCCATGATCTCCACGCCCACCGGCCGGGCCGCAATCTCGATTTCGATTTCGCGGTCGTCCAGATCGCCCTTAAGCAGGCGCTCGCGCATCTTTTGCCGAGTCGTGGAATGATCCGCCTGCTGCGGTTCGTTGGCGAAACCGACGCTGCGCGGCTTTGGCAATAACGTGTCCAACACCCGTTCGTAGGCGGCTTCCTCGGCGCGGTGACGGACCTTGTGCATCTCCTCTTCGCGCACCATCTTGACCGCTCCATCCATCAGATCACGGATGATGGACTCCACGTCCCGGCCCACGTAGCCGACCTCGGTGAACTTGGTGGCCTCGACCTTGATGAAGGGCGCGTTGGCCAGTTTGGCCAACCGCCGGGCGATTTCGGTCTTGCCCACTCCGGTCGGGCCGATCATCAGAATATTTTTCGGGGTGATTTCGTTACCCAGCACTGGCTCGACCCGCATCCGTCGCCAGCGATTGCGCAGGGCGATGGCCACCGCCCGCTTGGCGGCATCCTGCCCGATAATGTGTTTATCCAGTTCCTGGGCGATTTCTCGGGGGGTCATCTCCGACATGCTGGGCTACCGTTTGGACGTGTGGGGTAAAGACAAACCGGTGGGCGCATCGATCCCAAACCGTGCATCACGCAGTCACCAGTTCTTCGAGGGTCAGATTCTCGTTGGTGTATATGCAGATGCCGGCGGCGATTTTCAAGGCCTGTTCGACGATGGTCCGCGCGTCCAGTTCGGTATGCCCGAGCAAAGCTTGGGCGGCGGCCTGGGCGTAAGCGCCTCCGGAACCGATTGCCGCCAAATCGTTTTCCGGCTCGATGACGTCGCCGTTACCGGAAAGAATCAAGGTAGTCTGAGGATCGGCGACGATCAGCAACGCCTCCAGACGCCGCAACAAGCGATCGGTGCGCCAGTCCTTGGCCAGCTCCACGGCGGCGCGGGTCAGATTGCCGCCATGCTTTTCCAGCTTGCCTTCGAAGCGCTCGAACAGCGTAAAAGCATCCGCGGTGCCACCCGCGAACCCCGCGATCACCTTGTCCTGGTATAAACGCCGCACCTTGCGGGCGTTACCCTTCATCACAGTGTTACCCAATGTCACCTGGCCGTCGCCGCCGATCACGACCCGACCGTCGCGGCGCACGGCCAACACCGTGGTGCCATGCAATGATTCCATGCCAATGCCTCTCGATTGTGTGCGAGATTGTACACGATATCCGGGATACGGCAGGGGGAAGACGCCTGCCCCAACCACCGCAAAAAAAGAAGCCCCGGTTACAAGGGGGAATGGAACCGGGGCGAATCGATATCCGGTTTAGCTAACCGGACATAGCCCGCTCAGGGAGGGAAGCGGACAGGCGTAAGGGCTTACGCTTACTTCCTGAGATGGGGACAATTCGAGAAAGTTCAATAGTGCTCAACGCGATTTTTGGTAAGTACCCACCAATTCGGTGCTCGCCAGCACATGTCCCGCCATGGCCTGTTCCAACGCCGCCTTGGTCGGTTTGCCCAAATCCGGGAGTACCGTATCCAGGGCGTAGAGCTTGTGGAAATAACGGTGCCGGCCAATCGGCGGGCAGGGACCACCATAACCGGTCCGACCCCAGTCGTTTACGCCTTCCCGGGTTCCCGGCGGCAAGGCGTGGGCCACCACGCCTTCCGGCAATCCTGTTGCCGTGGGCGGCATGTTATACAGCACCCAATGGACCCAGGTCATACGGGGCGCCGCCGGGTCGGGCGCGTCTGGATCGTCCACGATCAAGGCCAAGCTTTGGGCCCCGGCCGGCACGCCCGACCAATGAAACTGGGGCGAGAGATCTCGATCATCGCAGGTTAAGCGGGCTGGCATCGGGCCATTGTGAACGAAGTCGGGCGAATTGAGGGTCAAGGTCATGGCCATCTCCCGTAGCGACAGAAAATTCCACCGCCGTGTCGTCAGCAGTTTAAACGTTCTCCAAACAAATCGTGTTCGTCGGAATCCACGATCCGCACCGAGGCAAACTCGCCGATCGGCAGTTCCTCGCCGCCTTCGATACAGACAACCCCATCAATCTCCGGTGCATCGGCGCTGGAGCGGGCGATGGCCGTTCCTTCGTCGTCGATGGTATCCACCAGAACGGTCATGGTGCGATCGATCTTGCACCGCAACCGATCGGCGCTGACCGTTGCCTGCAACTCCATCAACCGGGACAGTCGCTCCTGTTTAACCTCCTCCGGCACCGGATTCGGCAACTGGTTGGCGGTGGCGCCTTCCACCGGCGAGTAGCTAAAACAGCCCACCCGATCCAGCTCCGCCTCCGCCAAAAACTCCAGCAAACGCTCGAAATCATCCTCGGTCTCGCCGGGAAACCCGACGATGAAGGTGCTGCGCAGGGTCAGATCCGGACAAATGTCCCGCCAGCGGCGAATTCGCCCCAAGGTGTCCCCGGTGTTGGCCGGCCGCCTCATGGCCTTGAGCACGCGCGGACTGGCGTGCTGCAACGGCACGTCCAGATAGGGCAATACCTTGCCTTCCGCCATCAGTGGCACCACCTCATCGACATGCGGATACGGGTAGACATAATGTAGTCGCACCCAGATGCCCAATTCGCCCAATGCCGCCGCTAGGCTGGTCAAATGGGTCTTGAGCGGCCGGCCGTTCCAAAAATCCGTGCGGTAACGGATGTCCACTCCATAGGCGCTGGTGTCCTGAGACACGATCAGCAGTTCCTTGACCCCGGCCCGAACCAGATTCTCCGCCTCCCGTAGCACTCCGCCAATCGGTCGGCTGACCAGATCGCCCCGCAGTTGGGGAATGATGCAAAAGGTGCAGCGATGGTTGCAGCCTTCGGAAATCTTCAGGTACGCGTAATGTCGAGGGGTCAGTTTGATACCCTGCGGCGGCACCAAATCCACGAACGGATCGTGCGGCCGAGGGAGATGGGTGTGGACCGCCGTCATGACGTCCTCGCAGGCGTGCGGTCCGGTCACCGCCAGCACGCTCGGATGCAGGTCGCGCACTACGTTGCCCTTCGCACCCAGACAGCCGGTCACGATCACCCGGCCGTTTTCAGCCAGCGCCTCGCCGATGGCCTCCAGCGATTCCGCTACCGCCGCGTCGATAAAACCACAGGTATTCACCACCACCAGATCCGCCGCTTGATACGTGGGTACCAGATCGTAACCCTCGGCTCGCAAACGGGTCAGGATTTGCTCGGAATCCACCAGCGCCTTGGGACAACCGAGGCTGACAAAACCGATTTGGGGAGGACGGCTCATGGGATCATGCATGCGGGTGGGTCCGAAATGGAACGGTGGCGTCGGGCCACCGGCCGGAAACCTGGGAATTTGAAGCGATGCGCTCTTGCGAGTCAAGCTGGAAAATAGCTATATTGTGAAGCTTTAATAATCCATTGGAGCATCGCTACCCGCGTGTCGGCGATGGTGCGTCTTGGATCGGCCAATAGCATCCCTAAGGTTTCAGCAGCCATGAAAAAAGATATTCATCCCCAGTACCGTGACGTGGTTTTCCAGGACATCTCCACCGATTTCGCCTTTCTCACCCGCTCCACCATCACCGCTAAGGACACCATCCAGTGGACCGACGGTAAGGAATATCCTCTGGTGAAGGTGGAGGTCTCCAGCCAATCGCACCCTTTCTATACTGGTAAGCAGAAGATCGTGGATACCGCCGGCAGGGTGGATCGCTTCCGCCGCAAGTATGGTTTGTCGTCCTAAAGGCTCTGGCGCAACCCGTGCAAGGCATCTCAAGATGCCTTTTATTTTGTCCGCTGCCGGGCCATCCTTCGGTCGAGAGGAATTTTCAGCAAAGCGGCACGGCTTGGGTTATCATTGCCGCCGCTGCGGAAAAGGCGCGTAAGACGCTGAATCACTGTCGGATTGCCGCCGAACCAACCCAAAATGCGACAGCGGATGGCCAGCCGGTTTCGGCCTATCAACCCACTCTGGAGGTTATGAATGGCAACGATCACTTTTAAGGATGATGTCACTGGAAAGGCAGTGCAAATGCCAATACTGGAGCCGACCTACGGTAATCCCGTGGTGGATATCGGCAAGCTGGCCAAGGAATTCGGTTGCTTTACTTACGACCCTGGATTTATGTCCACCGCCAGTTGCCAAAGCGCGATTACTTATCTGGACGGCGACAAGGGTGAGCTACTCTATCGTGGCTTTCCCATCGAACAACTGGCCGAACAGTGCAACTTCCTGGAAGTCTGCTACCTGCTGCTGTACGGAGAGCTGCCCAGCGCCGAAAAGAAGCAGATTTTCGAAACCAGCATCGCCCGGCACAACCGGATTCGCGAAAACCTGCGGCGGTTCCTTCACGGCTTCAACCACGACGCCCACCCGATGGCAATGATGGCGGCGGTGGTCAGCTCGCTGTCGGCTTTCTTCCACGACCGGCTCGACATCCGCGATTACGAGCATCGTATGGTCACCGCCCGCCGGTTGATCGCCAAAATGCCGACCATCGCCGCCGCTTGTTACAAGCACAGCATCGGTGATCCCACGATTTATCCTCGCGACGACCTGAGCTATACCGGTAACTTGCTGTACATGATGTTCAGCCTGCCCGGCAAACGTTACGAAGTGGATCCCATCGCCGAGCGGGCGCTGGACATCCTGTTCACTCTGCACGCCGATCACGAGCAGAACGCCTCCACCTCGACCGTACGGCTAGCCGGATCTTCGGGCACCAACCCCTACGCGGCGATCGCCGCCGGCATCACCTGTCTGTGGGGACCGGCGCACGGAGGTGCCAACGAAGCCGTGCTCCGGATGTTGGATCAGATCGGGGATGTCAAGAACGTCGACAGCTTTATGGCCAAAGTCAAGGACAAGAATTCCAGCGTGCGATTGATGGGCTTCGGCCATCGCGTTTATAAGAACTTCGATCCACGCGCCAAGATCATCAAGGAAATCTGCCATCAGATCCTGGAATCCTACGGCCACGACCCGCGCTTGGATCTGGCGATGCGGCTGGAAGAGATCGCCCTTAACGACGATTATTTCGTCCAACGCAAACTGTACCCGAACGTCGATTTCTATTCCGGCATCATTTACAGTGCATTGAAGATTCCGGTCGAAATGTTCACGGTGATGTTTGCCATCGCCCGCACCGCCGGTTGGATTACCCATTGGATGGAAATGATCACCGAAAAGGATCAGAAGATCGGCCGACCGCGGCAATTGTATGTCGGCGAAACACGCCGCGACGTGGTACCGTTGCAAGAGCGTAAATAAGCCAGCCTCTCGCGATTCGGGATCAAAAAAGGCGATTTCCATATCGCCTTTTTTATTGACCAGCTCGCCCCTACCGGTCAGCGGTACGAGATCCGCCTCAGATTCGCTGCTTGGTATTCTTCCGCCGCTTGCTGTTGGATTCGGCGGGAACGGTGGCGATCTTGGTTCCCGGCTTGACCGATTTGACCGCGACAGCGGTCGCCGGTTTTTTGCTCGGATTCCTCCCCCGTACCGCCTTACTGGACGGTTTGGCCACCGTCGCCTTCGCGACCGGTTTCTTCCGGACGGCTTGCTGTCGGGCGGTAGTGGTTTTGGCGGATGCCGCCATCCCGCTACTGGTGACCGCACGCCCTCGTTTGCCCGCCGCCAGCGCCGGCCGAACCGCAGCCACGCGAGCCGTCCTCGGCATGATCACCGGTGTATGTCGGACCATGACCGGTTCCGGCTCCACCCGCACGGGCGGCGGTGCCAAACCATATCGAGCAAATCCGTAATCGAGCAGATTACGGGCATCCTGCCACAACGTGCCTCGGCTGGGGCTATTGAAAATAGCCACGATCAATGGGATGCCACCTCGATCCACCTCGCCGACAAAACAATGCCGGGCTTTGAAGGTGAAGCCGGTCTTACCGCCGCGCATACCCTCGTAAGACGCCAGCAAGCGATTGGTACTGTGTACCGGCACCATCCGCCAGTCATCGTACGGACCGGGCCCCGATTCAATACGCAAAGCGGCGGTGCGGGTACGCACGATGTCCGAAAACAGCGGATAGTGCATCGCCCAGCGAAAAACCAACGCCAAATCATAGGCGGTGGAGTAATGATCGTCGTCGGGTAAACCATGCGGGTTTGTGAAATGACTGTTGCGCGCCCCGATTTGCCAAGCCTTGGCGTTCATCAACTCGGCAAACAAGTAGATCGAACCGCCCGCAGCCTCCGCCAAGGTCTCAGCGGCGTCATTGCCCGATTTCAGCAACAACCCATACATCAGATCCTGCATTGTGACCATCTCGCCAGCCCGCAGGCCAATGCGACTCGGCGCGACGCTGGCGGCCTGTGCGCTGACAGGCAATCGCGCATTTGGATCGAGCCGATCCAAGGCCACCAGCGCGGTCAACACCTTGGTGGTGCTGGCTGGTGGCAGACGCAAGTTCGGCTCCTTGGCAAATAAAATTTCACCGCTCATGGCGTTCATCAGCACCGCCGAGCGCGCGGCCACTTCGGGCGCTGGCGAAAAAAACGGGGCTTGCTGTGCCGACAGCGGCCCCACCACCATCCACAAGCATCCGATTACCCATAATTCATCCATCCCTCACATACACGGCACGGCCGACC
>DAOTGT010000019.1:0-28388 GCA_035447285.1 Candidatus Competibacter sp. | reverse complement strand
CATGGTTGTCTTGGCCTTCCTCGTTCTTCTCCTCAAAAGATCATGAACAGGCTCTAAGGAATCAAATAAAGCATCAGCTCCTTAACGGTACCGATTCTCAGCTTACGTAAGAGGTTCTGACGGTGCGCCTCCACGGTCCGTGGGCTGACACTCAACTCGCGGGCAATCTCCTTGCTGGTCGAGCCCGTAAGAGTCTGATTGAGCACCTCTCGTTCTCGTTCCGTCAAGGTGGCAAGCTGGTGTTCGAGAGACTCCGCCGCGTTGGACGAGTGTCTGGCGTCCGCATCCAAAACCAAGGCGGCGTTGATGCTATCCAACAAGGCTTGATCCCGGTAGGGCTTCTGAATGAAATCGACGGCGCCAGCCTTCATCGCCTGAACCGCCATCGGGACGTCACCGTGACCGGTCAGCATGATGACCGGAATTTTGAACCCCAACTCGTTCAGCCTCTCTTGCAGGGCCAGACCACTCATTGCGGCCATCCGCACGTCGAGCACCAGACAACCCGAGTGCCGCGGCTGGAAGCTATCCAGAAACGCGAACGCCGAGGCGTAACCCTCCGCCCGCAGACCAATGGATTCGACCAATTCCTGGACCGAATCACGCACCGCGGCATCGTCATCGACGATGAATACCATTTGCTCCCGTGCGTTCCTCATGAACCGGACCCTCGCAAGGTGAATCGGAAAATGGCGCCACCAGTCGGGTTCGGTTCGTACCAGAGCCGCCCTCCATGGGCTTCAATGATCGCTTGGGAAATCGCAAGCCCCATGCCCATGCCGCCGCTGGTGCCGGAATAGAGGGGCTCGAAGATGTCCGCGACCCGGTCCGGTGGAACCCCGTGCCCCCAATCCATCACGCTGACCTGTACTTCTCGATCATTAATCGCGTCCGCGTCGATGGATATCCGTTTGTCATATCGCTCGTTCGAGCAAATACTTCGCATCGCATTTCGCAAAAGATTGACCAAGACGAGCTGAACTTGCAAAGAGTCGGCAAGAATCGTGGGGAGATCGCTCGCAGGCTCGTATGCGATACGACACTCCCGGTGTTCGATCTCCGGTTCCATCATCCGGATGACCTCTTCGACCAAGGGATGAAGAGACACTACCAGCAACCGCACATCGCTCGTGCCGACCAGCGACCGAACACGCTGGGTGATGGTCCCCGCCCGCTCCGCCTGTTCCTCGATCTTCGCGAAAAGTTCGATGAGTTTTGGTTTGTCGTCGACATTGTTCTGGAGGCGCCGCTTGGCTGCCTGCGCATAGTTCTGGATCGCGATCAGAGGCTGATTGATCTCGTGGGAGATCAAGGTGGCCATGGTACCCAAACTGCGCTCCTTGCCGAATCGTGCCAGCCTTTCGCGTAATCGGGCCGCAAGCCCTTCCGCTCGCGTGCGTCGGGCATACTCGTCCGCCAAGGTGGTTTGGGCTCGACGCAGCCTCCGACGATGCAGCAGCAACGCCGCGATCAACGACGTCTGTACCAGGATCACAGCCAGTGCGGCGAGGATCTGCCCATAATAACGATCCCAAGTCGTGACCTCCTTGAACCGGACCTCGCAGTCCGCAGGCAACAGAGCCTCGTCGATGCCCCAGTGGCGCAGCTGCCGCCAGTCGGCGATACAGCCAGACTCCACCGGCGCCTGGGCACCGATTGCGGAAGGGTCCGCGCCATTCAGCACCCGGGCGACCAGCTCGCCCGCGCGCCGACCCTGTGCCGCGTAGCTCGCGATCGAGCCAGCGGCGATTCCATGGCCGAGATAGGTTTCGTGCACGCCAAAGACGGGAGCTCGCGAAACCGCCGCGACCTGCGTCAGCACGTCGCGTGGTACCAGCGGTACGCCGTCGCCATCGCGAAACATCGTTAAATAGAGCACTATTGCGTCCGAAGGAAGCATACCCACCGCCGCGATCGTCTCGGCGAGCGTGAGACCGGTGAGGTACTGAATCTCCAGTTTTCCCGCGTAATGCTCAAGCAATGTCCGCATGAGTGACAAGTGCGTGCTGTCCGGTTCGGCAATGCCGGCGACAACGACAACTCGTCGCGTCGTGGGCCGTAAACGTAATGCGAGATCGAGCGTCTGTCCGAACTCAAGTCGGCTCGGAACACCGATCATGTGCGGATCGAGGCCACGTTTTTCCAGTGAGGCGGCCGGCACGCTGTGAAAAACGATTGCCGCGCCCGGCCAGATTTCCGCGCGGTAGCGCTGGGCGAAATCGAACGCGATCGACCCGGCCGCGACGATCACGTCCACCTTCAGGTCATGATATTTTTTGCGTAGCAGCGCAACTACATCTTCCGCGAGCAACGTCCGCGGAAAACGGAACATATCGAGCGTTTCGGCATAGAGCTCGGTGGGCACTCCGTGCTCTGCGCGGGTGATGGCCTCACGCAAGCCGCGATCCAGCGCGAGGAATGCCGGCAGATAGGGGTCGGCTGTGTTCAGGATGACGACGCGATGCGATGCGCTTTCGCTGTCCCGTGCCTGCGCGGATACTGTCGTGGGTGCAACCAACAGCGCAATCATCATGATGAACCTTACGATGGTCGCACTCTTGATTCCGACAGGCGCCCGCCTCCGCCACCAAGGAGCAAACGTAGAGTAGCTCGGCATGAGCGCGGCGCTTATCGATCCCCACACGACATTAATCACGATCGCGACCATGATCTCCGTCCTGTATCGTCCCAAGCCGATAGTTGATGATAGCGTAGCTGCGTGTCTGTAATCCGGCTTCGGTTCCCGAGTGTGGTCGTGGGTGGCGACGGCTGAGAACACTGGTCCTCGGGTAATCTCAGCTAGGCATCCAGCGGTACCGCCTCGATCCGCTGGTCTTCCCACGTCTCGTAGGTCACCCGTGTCAGGGTGAAGTCGCCAAAATATTGATGATGGACAGGGTCAACCATGGGGATCAGACCAGTGTTTGATCACTCGCTCGTCGGTCAACGTCAGGGTTTCGCCGCAATCCTCATCGTCCGCCAAGGCAAAAATACGCCGCTTACAGATCGTGACCCAGCGACAAACAGACGCAGTCACAAACCACGCTCCAGTTCGTACGCCGACAGGCCATCACCTACTGTGGCCGCCACGAATCCGGTCAACTCCGGCAAGCGCGCCGACAGATCTAACCCCTTGCCTTCACCCGGACCAACCGGGCAAGGCGCCCACTACGCCTTTCTACCTCGGCACGGCTATCCCGCACTATCTGGTTACGTTCAATTCATCGAGGCGGGAATCCGAGCTCGTCGAGACTCAGGATACCCCGTCCCAATAGGACGGGGATGGGTCAATACCGCCGCCACCCGGCTCTATCCGCGCCGAGCGGTCCTACGAAAAGCATCGTAGCGGCGACGCTGGGTTTGCTGCGCAAAATACATCGGCATGATGCTCTCGACCGAACGAGGGACGATGCCGATCGCTTCCATCCCGTTGCGGGAGCAGACGCTGTCCACCTGCAGGGAAAGGAAATTGTCGGTGGTAAAGATTTTCACCGGCAGCAGGCCGAGAATCCTGCCCTGCAACCGGGCCAGCGAATCCGGCAGGCCGACGACCCGCCGCTTCAGTTCCAGCATCCGGGCGATATCCTCGACCAGTTCCTTGAAGGTATAGACGCGCGGTCCGCACAACTCGTAACTCTGGCCGATGGTCGCATCGTTTTCCAACGCCGTTTCGAACGCTTGCGCCACGTCGCCGACATAGACCGGGGCAAAGCGGGAGTTTGGACAGGCCAAGGGCAGTATGCGGGCCAGCTTGAGCATGTTGGCGAACTGGTTGAAGAAATTGTCGTCCGGCCCGAAGATGATCGAGGGCTTGAAAACGGTCACGGCCAGATCCTTGGCCTGCATGACTTTCTGTTCGCCCTCGCCCTTGCTGAACAGATACTGACTCGGTCCCTTGGCGGCGTCGGCACCCAGCGCGCTCATGTGCAGCAGGCGCTTGACCCCGGCCGCATGGCAGGCTTCCGCCACTTTGCCGGGCAGTTCGACATGAACGGCGCGGAAGCTTTGCCGCGAGTATTCGTGCAGGACGCCGACCAGGTTGATGACGATGTTACAGCCGGCGAAGTGTTGTTGGAGTACCGTGGGATCATGTACGTCCGCCTCGACCAGTTCCGTGCCGGGCAACACCCCGATTTCCCGATGCCGATGCGGATAGCGCGTCAGGACCTTGACCGGATACCCTCGATTGGCCAACCGTGCGACCAGATGCCGGCCGACGAAGCCCGTGCCACCCAACACGCAGATTTTTTGAACTTTCATGTCTGTGCCTGCTCCTCGCTGTTCTTATGCCGCCGCGGCGGACCGGCGCCACGGAATGATCGTTGTCGGGGCGGGGACATGCCCGATGATTCGCCCTTACAATAGCGCCGCGCATTAATGTGGGTTCGGCGGCCGATTCGAGGCAAAATTTAGCATAGATCGGCGACGCGCTCCTCCTCGGCAATATTGATGCAACAAGGATAACCCGATCTTGGAAGCGATCCTGTCGACGCTGTTGTTCTATCTGACGCTGGGCCTGTTCGCCGGCGTCATGGCCGGCCTGCTCGGCGTGGGCGGCGGATTGATCATCGTGCCGGCCCTGGCCTGGATTTTCCATCACCAGCAGGTCGACGACGCCATCGTCATGCATCTAGCCATCGGTACTTCGCTGGCGACCATCGTCGTCACCTCGATTTCCTCGGTGCGCGCCCACCACCGACGGGGCGCGGTGCTGTGGCCGATCTTCTGGCGACTGACACCGGGCATCGTCGTGGGCGCCTGGCTGGGCGCGGCCATCGCCGACGCCCTGCCCAGCGCGGTGTTGAGCAAGGTATTCGCCGTGTTCGTGTTGACGGTGGCGGCGCAGATGGGTTTCGGCGCCAAGCCGGCGCCGCATCGCGAGCTGCCCGGCACGGCCGGCATGCTGACCGCCGGCGGCGTGATCGGCGCGGTTTCGGCCATCGTCGGCATCGGCGGTGGCTCGCTGACCGTGCCCTTCCTGACCTGGTGCAATACCGCGATCCGCCAGGCGGTGGCCACCTCTTCCGCCTGCGGTCTGCCGATCGCGCTGGCCGGCGCGCTGGGCTTCGTCGTCACCGGGCTGAACGCCGCCGGCCGGCCCGATTGGAGCCTGGGTTACGTCTACGGCCCGGCGCTGGTCGGGATCACGCTGACCAGCATGTTGTCGGCGCCGCTGGGCGCGAAGCTGGCCCATACCCTGCCCACCGAAATGCTAAAGAAGGTGTTCGCCGCGTTTCTGACGCTGGTGGGTGTCAAGATGCTGCTGGGTTGAAGGCGGTGCTCAAACACTCGCGGGCAACCTGGGAGAACAGATGATGATTGGCACCCTGGTGAACACCGGCGCGGTGGTGGCGGGCAGTGCCATCGGCTTGGCGGCCGGAACGCGACTGCCGGAACGCATCAAGATCGTGTTGATGCAGGCGCTGGGGCTGGCCGTGGTCGCCATCGGCCTGCGCATGGCGCTGGAGGCTCAACACACCCTGCTGGCGATCGGTTGTCTGCTGTTGGGCGGCGTCACCGGCGAACTGCTGCGCATCGAACAGCGGCTGGATAACCTGGCCGAAACCCTGAGCCGGACCTTGCGTTCCAACTCCAGCCGCTTCGTCGAAGGCTTCGTCACCGCCACCCTGCTGTATCTGACCGGCGCCATGACCATCGTCGGCTCGATTCAGGACGGCACCATCGGCGACCCCAGCGTGCTGCTGGTCAAGTCCTTGCTGGATGGCGTCGCCTCGGTGGCGCTGGCTTCGTCGTTGGGGGTCGGGGTGATGTTCTCCGCCTTGCCGGTGCTCCTGGTACAGGGCGGCATCACCCTGTTGGCGGCGCAGCTGACGTTCCTGTCGCAACCGGCGGTGCTGGACGCCGTCAACGCCACCGGCGGGCTGCTGATTCTCGGCATTGGCATCAATCTGTTGGAAATCGGCCGGATTCATGTGGGCAACCTGCTGCCAGCGTTGCTATATGCCATCGTTGGCGCGTTGTTGTTTCCCTAGACTTCGCGCCGCATCCACTCTCACAGGCCTCCAAGGCGAAAAACCGTCATGCACATTAGGCTGAAACGGGCGGTGTTAGGCACCGCCTTCGTTATTGTTTCGATGAGCCCTCTTGCAGTCTTGGCCCAGACGAAGGCCATGCCTCCGTTGCCGGTCAAGGCCGCGCCGGCAACCCATGCCACGCTGAATGTCGAAGTCACGGCGGTCGGCACCCTACGCGCCGACGAAACCGTGATGGTTCGCCCGGAGATCGCAGGTCGGGTGGAAACCATCCATTTCCGGGAAGGCCAGAAAATACGCCAAGGCGAACCGCTGGTGACGCTGGACCAGGAGGAATACCAGGCACAACTGGCCAGTAGCGCCGCGCAACTCGCCTTGGAGCAAAGCAGTTACCGACGTTTGCAGGACATGGATCGCCAGCAACTCGCCAGTCAGCAGAATCTCGATGAAGCCAAGGCCAAACTGGATACGGCGCGCGCTCAGCAGGAACTCAATCGGGTGCGCCTGAGCAAGACCGTGATTCGGGCACCGTTCGATGGCATGATCGGTCTGCGCAAGATCAGCCCCGGCGCCTACGTCAAGCCGGGCGACGATATCGTCGCGCTGGAAAGTCTCGGCGCGATGAAGCTGGATTTCCGGGTACCCGAAACCTACCTGGCACGGCTGGCGGTTGACCAGCGGCTGGCGGCGCGGGTGGATGCCTATCCCGAGCAAAGATTCGAAGGCACCATTTACGCCATCGAACCGGCCCTGGACGAGGAAACCCGCACCGTGCTGCTGCGGGCACGGTTGCCCAACCCAGACAATAAGCTGCGACCGGGCCTGTTCGCCCGAGTCAGCCTGATTCTGGAGCGGCGGGAAAACACCCTGGTCGTACCGGAACAAGCCATCGTGCCGGTGGGCCAGACCACTTTCGTTTACCGGGTGGCGGACGGCAAGGCGGTCATGACGCCCGTCAAACTGGGGCTGCGCCGGCCCGGCTTGGTGGAAATCCTGGAAGGTCTAAGCGCTGGCGATCTGGTGGTGACCGATGGGCAATTGAAGATCCGCGACGGCGCGGCGGTACAGGTACTACCGCCAACGGAGACTCAACCCGCGCCTGCCACAAAGGGCTAGTTCGCCATGTTCCTTCCCGAACTTTGCATCAAGCGCCCGGTGCTGGCCACGGTGATGAGCCTGGCCATCGTGCTGATCGGCGTGATTTCCTTTCAACGGCTACCGGTGCGCGAATACCCTAATATCGACGCGCCGGTGGTGTCGGTGCGCACCGTGTATTCGGGTGCCAGCGCCGAGATCATGGAAAGTCAGGTCACCCAGCCACTGGAGGATTCGCTGGCCGGCATCGAGGGCATCCGCACCATCAAGTCGGTGAGCCGCGAGGAAGTCAGCCAGATCACGATCGAATTCCTGCTGGAGCGGGACGTGGACGCCGCAGCCAACGACGTGCGCGACCGAGTAGCGCGAGTGCGCGGCCAATTGCCGGACGAAACCGATGATCCGGTGGTGGCCAAGATCGAAGCCGATGCCCAGGCCATCATGTGGCTGGCCTTTTCCAGCGACCGACACAGCGCCCTGGAAATCACCGATTACGCCGACCGCACCATCGTCGATCGTTTGCAGGCCTTGCCGGGTGTGGCCAGCGTCATCATCGCCGGCGAACGGCGCTATGCCATGCGCCTGTGGCTGGATCGCGACCGCATGGCCGCCTACGGACTCACCCCGCAGGATGTGGAAGACGCCCTGAAGCAACAGAACGTCGAACTACCCTCCGGCCGCATCGAATCGCATCAGCGTGAATTCTCGGTGCTGACCGAATCGGACTTGCGCACCCCGGAGCAGTTCAATGACCTGATTCTCAAGGAATCCAAAGGCTATCCGATCCGCTTGCGCGATATCGGTTACGCGGAAATCGGCGCGGCGGACGACCGCAACGCGGTGCGGGTCAATGGTAATCCCTCGGTCGGGTTGGGCGTGGTCAAGCAGTCCACCGCCAATACGCTCAGCGTGGCGCGGTCGGTGCGGGAACTGCTGCCGGACATTACCGCCAACCTGCCGGAAGGCATGAAGATTAGGATCGCTTACGACGGATCGATCTTCATCGAAAAATCCATCGAAGCGGTTTATCACACCATGGCCGAGGCGCTGGTGCTGGTGGTGGCGGTGATCTTCCTGTTCCTGCGCAATTGGCGGGCGACCCTGATCCCCTTCGTGACCATCCCGGTCTCGCTGATCGGCTCCTTCGTATTCCTCTATGCCTTGGGCTTCACCATCAACACCCTGACCCTGCTGGGATTGGTGCTGGCCATCGGTTTGGTGGTGGACGATGCCATCGTGATGCTGGAAAACATTCACCGTCACGTCGAGAACGGTCTGCATCCCTTCAAGGCGGCCCTGCAAGGCGCCAAGGAAATTGCCTTCGCCATCGTCGCCATGACCCTGACCCTGGCGGCGGTGTTCGCGCCGCTGGCGTTCATGACCGGCAACACCGGGCGGTTGTTCACCGAGTTCGCCTTCACCGTGGCGGCGGCGGTCATCGTTTCCGGCTTCACCGCGCTGACTCTGACGCCGATGATGTGTTCGAAGCTGCTGCATCACGAAAACCGGCACAACTGGCTGTTCAGATTGAGCGAACGCTTTTTCGAGGCGATGAACAGTGGGTACCGCTACGCGTTGATCCAGGCCCTCAGGATGCGCTGGGTGATCGTGCTGGTGTTCTTCGCCACCGGCGTGGGGGCCGGCTGGCTGTTCCTGCACCTCAAGTCGGAGCTCTCGCCGCTAGAAGATCGCGGGGTGTTCATTGGCGTGATCGTCGCCCCGGAAGGCTCGACCCTGGAATATACCGACAGCTATGCCCGGCAACTGGAACAATTCTACAAGAACATTCCCGAGGTGGTTTCCTACTTCTCCTTCGTCGCGCCAGGGCTGGAGAAACCGAATCCGGTCACCAGCGCCTTGTCGTTCGTGCGCCTGAAACCTTGGGAAGAACGCCAACGCAAGCAACAGGACATTACCAAGGAACTGGCGCCGAAGATGTTCGGCGGGCTACCGGGAGTCTTGGCGTTTCCGATCAATCCGCCTTCATTGGGACAAAGCTTCCGCAATCCGGCGGTGCAGTTCGTGATCCAGGCCACCAGCTACGCCGAATTGCAGAAACTGGTGGACGCGATGATGAACAAGGTCCGCGCCTATCCCGGCATGATCAATCCGGATACCGACCTGCGCTTGAACAAACCGCAGCTATCGGTCGTGCTCAAGCGCGACAAGATCGCCGCCGTCGGCGCGGACGTGGAGGAAATCGGCCGCACCCTGGAAACCTTGCTCGGTGGTCGACAGGTGACCCGTTTCAAACGCGAAGGTCAGCAATACGACGTGATGGTGAAGCTCAAGGACCAGGACCGCGAGCAGCCGACCGATCTGACCGCGATCTTCGTGCGTGGCAAGGATGGACGTTTGGTGCAACTTTCGAATCTGGTCGAAGTACGGGAAACCGTCGCGCCCAAGGAGCTGAACCATTTCAATCGACAGCGCGCGGCGGTGATCTCCGCCAACATCACCCCTGGCTATACCCTGGGTGAAGCCTTGGACTTCATGGATCAGACGGCCAAGGACGTGTTGGGGGAACACGCCCGGACCGAGCTGGACGGCCAGTCGCGCGAATTCCGCGAGTCCGGTGCGACGCTGTATGTGACTTTCGTGTTGGCCCTGATCTTCATCTATTTGGTGCTGTCGGCCCAGTTCGAGAGTTTCATCTCACCCTTCGTGATCATGCTGACCGTACCGCTGGCGATGACCGGCGCTTTGCTGGCACTGTTCCTGACCGGCGGCACTCTGAACGTCTACAGTCAGATCGGTCTGGTCATGCTGGTCGGACTGATCACCAAGAACGGCATCCTGATCGTGGAATTCGCCAACCAATTGCGACTGACCGGATTGGATCGACAGGCGGCGGTACTGGAAGCGGCGACCCTGCGGCTACGCCCGATCTTGATGACCACGCTGGCGACGGTGCTGGGTGCCATTCCCTTGGCGTTGGCGGTGGGCGCGGGGGCGGAAAGCCGTCAGCAGATCGGTTGGGTGATCGTCGGTGGCTTGCTGCTGGGGACGCTGCTGACCTTGTCGGTGGTGCCGGTGGCTTATACGCTGCTGGTGCGCAAGACCCACCACACCGCGGAGGAAGCGGCGGAACTGGCGGAGCGGGAGGCAACGATGACTGAACCGGTGGAGATCTCCAAGGCCAACGCATGAAATGCGTCTGGAAATATTGGAGTTGTACCCCTCCCGGCGGGAGGGGTTCGAGAAAAGCAACGCTGGTCGCCCGGTTACTTTTCCGATTTTTTCGATGCGGTTTCCGGTGGATTGACGGGCGCGGCATGGGCCGTTCCCTTACCGGATTCCGGTAATTTTTCCAGATAATCCACAAAGCTCTGGGAGTCGGTCACCCAACTATCCTCGGCTTTCTTGAGCGCCAGGTTAGCTTCGTAATATTTGTTGTCGGCCAACAGCTTTCCGGCCTGATCCACCGCCTTGGCGGTCGGGTCGAGCGGCATGAACAAAGAGGTCAGAGTCAACTGCACATCAATCGGACGCAGCACTTCAAGGGCTTTCTTGGTTTCACCCTTTTTCAGATGCTCGTTCACCTTATCGATTTCAGCCTTCTTTTCGGGCGTCAGGGTATAGACGTCCGCCATCGTCAGCCGAGCATCAATGGGAACCATCGGCCCTAGATCGTCGTGCTTCGGCGCTTTGATCGCCAGTTTATCGGCGTCCTTGGCGGCGGCGCCCAGCGCGGTTTTCGCCTGTTCCACCAGGGTCTTCGCTTCCTGGGTTTGCCCGTCGAAAATGGCCACGCGCGCCAGCGAGATGGTACGGGCGGCCTTGGAACCATCTTCCGACAACCGCATGAACGCGCGCTCGTTGGTACTATGTTCCACGGCCAGCGCGGTGAGCGATAAAGACACAAAGGCAACGCCTGTAACGGTGAGCAATGTCTTGCGAATGTTCATCATGGCCTCCGTCGTTGAGGATGAATGATCAAGAGTCGGAATGACTCGATGCGTCGGAGAGTTCCGGGATGGGTCCGCGCATCGGCGCTGCCGACGGTTTCCAGTACGTCACGGGCTTGTTGAACGGTGTCAGCTCCGCCGTGGACGATCACCAGAAACTTGGAAGCGCTCCTTGGTCAGTTGCGGTGATTGACGACGGTTCCTATAGCGACCGTCGTTGAGCGCACTTTAGGAGAGCATCGCGGTTTCCAACAGTGGCGACGGTCACGACGTGGTCATGCCATGCCCCGCTCCCTACAGTGACGAAGATCATTCAAAACAAGGCGATGACTTCAGAGTGCGGATCGTCACCATAAGCCCCGAGCCCGCATCGAGTTCATGCCCGGCAGACCCGCCTTCCAGGACTCGAAGACCATATGAACCACGCGAAAACCGCCATGGCATGTTCGGGGTTGCCGTTCCCGTCCGATTCCAGCACCCGACCAGTGCCGACGGTCACACCCGCTGGTGATTCCGGTCACGACTCGGGTTCTTCGGTCGGTGCGCGCAGACCGTAAATCGAGCGTGGATGCAGACGCTGGGACACCAAGGTCGTCACCACACAAGCCGGCAGGAATACGGCCAGCAAGCCGTATTGGCCGGTCATTTCGGCCACCATCAACGCGGCCATCACCGGTGCGTGCGTGGTGCCGGCCAGTAAGGTGGCCATCCCCAGCACCGCATACACCGGCTCGGCCGCCCCGGTGTAACCGAGCGCGGCCAGCGCGGCCGAGAGCAGCGCGCCGAAAGCGGCGCCGACGAACAGCGTCGGCGTGAACACACCGCCCGGCGCTCCCGATCCGGTGGTCGCCGCCACCGCCAGCAGCTTGAAGACCAGCACCAGCGCCACGGTTTGCCAAGGCCACAACCCGTCGATCTGCTGGCGGACGCCGCTATCGCCATTGCCCCAGACTTCCGGTCGCCATAACGACAGCACCCCGATCACCAGACCGCCCAGCACCAACGGCAAGGGTAAAGGCAAGGCGAGCTTGGTAAACGACTGACGCGCCAGTTCCAGCCAATACAGCAAGGCGGCGCCCGCGATTCCGCTGATCGGCGCGAACGCCAGCATGACCATGGCTTGCGACGCTCCAAGCGTGGGAACGGCTGCCATGGGAAATCGGATACCGGGACCAACCAACGCGATGGTGATGCCATGCGACACCACCGCCGCCACCACGACCGGACCGAGCTGCGCCAATACCAGCGATCCCAGCAAGATTTCGGCGACGAAAACGGCCCCGGCCAGCGGCGTGTGATAAGCCGCCGCCAGTCCCGCCGCCGCCCCGCAACTCACCATCAGCCGCAGTTCCAATGTCTCGCCGGCCAGTCGGCCGATCCAGGATGCGGCCATGGCGGAAAGCAGAATCATGGCGCCCTCGCGACCCACGGCGCCGCCGGTGCTAACCACCACCAGCGAAGCCAGGATCTTGAGCAGGCCGCCGCGCAGGTCGAGCCGGCCGTTGCCAATGGCGACCGCTTCGATGTAATCGCCTCTGAAGCGGGAGGGCTTGGTCGAGTGCGCGCCCTCGGCAAACCACATCAACATCCCCACGGCCGGCCCACCGATCACTGGCACCAGCAAGCGAATCTCGGGTTCCAGTTCGCGGGCGGCTGGCACCAGATGCCCGTCATGCGCGCCGACCAAGCCCATTTCCAGCGCGAACAGGACCGTGCGAAACGCTTCCACGGCCAGCGCGCCCAACACACCCACTCCCATGGCGACCAGGAGATTGCGCCAAGGACTATCCAGCGCGAACAATACGCGCCGGACATCTCGTAAGGCAGCACGAGAGATCACAACGATTCAGAAACCCGTTGACCACCACCGGCGCCGCGCGGCGCGCGGGATGTCTCCACCGAACGGGTCAGCACCATCCGCTGGGATTTCATCGTCGCGGGCGTTTATTAAGCGTCGCCCTTCCAGTGGAAATACACATCGCGACCGGTGTCGCCGTCCAGCGTGACTCCCCGTGTTTCGGATCGACCCCTGAACTGAGCCGTGATCCGGTACTTGCCAACTGGCAACATGGCATAGGTCATTGGACCGGCATCGCTGAGTTGCAAGTAGGGCACGCCATGCGTGTCGGTGACCAGCAGCCTGATATCGGCCACGAATTCGTTGTCCTTGCGTTCGGAGAAAATCATGCGCAACGGCCAGTCCTTGGCAATCTTGCGCATGTATTGCTCACTGCTTTCACCGACGCCGCCGTTGAGATACATCGTGGCCAGCGCCGGTTCAACGATGATTAACTCATCCTGAGCCTGAACCGGAAGACTTGCCATGGCCAGCAAGGCCACGCTAGACAGACCGCCGAGCAACGCCCGACGGGGAGCGCGCATCAATCTCATGTCGTTTCTCCCGTGCGGTTCGATGGATGGTAGATCGCCGCGCGGAGCCTCGCTGACTCCACGATCCGCGCAACCCGCCGACCGACACTGTAGGAGAGCCTCCCCACCCTCCCCAGTGCCGCCGGTCACGCATGGGACAGGTCATTCGTCACGATTTTTCGAGCGTGCGAAAGGACTCCGCTCCGCCTTATGCCTCGAACTCCAGAACGAGGCAGGTGCCGGCTCCGGGTCGGCTACGCGGTTCGAAGCGCGCCCGGATCAGCTCCGCCTGCTCGCGAATGCCGCGCAGGCCGTAGTGGCCCGGACATGGCGTCGCCGGATCGAAGCCGACGCCGTCGTCGGCGACTTCGATGCGCACGCGGGCCGAATCGTCGGGACTCCAGCGCGGCGATTCGGCGGATTGGGATTCGGTCCACCGTAAGGCAACGCGCACCGTTTGGGCGTTGGCGTGCCGTTCGACGTTGTTCAACGCCTCCTCAACGATGCGGAATACCGTTTCCGCTCGTTCGTCGGCCATGCCGGCGGCTTGGGTATCGGCGTCCAGCACGGCATCGACGCCCGAGCGCTCCTCGAAACGGCTCAGCAGCTCCTGCAAGGCCGCGCCGAGACCCGCATCGCAGACATCGTTATGGCGCATTTGGGTGATCGCGGCACGCGCCTCGGCCAAACCGGTGGCGGCCACCTCCTCGGCTCGCGCCAGTTCCGCGTCCAATTCGGCGGGATCGAGGCGGTTGCGGAGCTTGCGAATCAGCCGAATCTGCGTCAGCAAAGCCATCAGCGAATGCGCCAACGTATCATGGAGCGTGCGCGCCAAACGCAGCCGTTCACGCGTGATCGCGGCATGGCGCGCTTCCTTGGCCATTCGTTCGATACGCGCGGTCCGCTCGGCCACGCGGGCGTCCAGCTCGGCGTTCAGGGTCGCCAGCGTCTGCTTTTCTTGCTGGAGGTGTCCCACCAAATCGGAGAGGGTGACCCCGATACGGCCGATTTCGTCGGCTCCGACGGGAACCGATAGGTTTTTTCGCAGGCCCTGGCGAACCCCTTGCGCCTGATCGGCCAGCATGGTCAGACGGAGAGTCAACGCGCGAGTGACGAAGACAGCGGCGATCGCCGAAGCCAGACCCGCCAAAAACACCACCAGAAATACCGCTTGGCGAGTCGTTCGGGCGTGTGCCAGCGCGGTGTCGGCATCCTGGCGCAGGATCACGGTCCAATCCACTCCCTCTTGCTTTTCGGCGGGCGCGACATGCCGACCGACCATGTAAGCCCCGTTTTCGCTGAGATCGGCACTCGCCGCCAGCGTGCGACCGAGCCAGTTGCGCGGGCCAATCAACACCAGGTTATCCTCGACGGTCAGCAACAGCTCCAGCGGGCGGTCGGTTTCCAGCCCGCGCAACAAGCCATCCTGGTGGCGTTCGACCCAAGTCCAGGAAAGGCGCGCGCCGAGGACGCCGACCAGGCGCCCCGAAGGTTGCGAAATCGGCACGGCGAGCACGAATCCCGGAGTCTGGCTGGTTGGGGTGGAAGACGGCGAACCCTCACCCTCAACCAAGGGAATGTGACGGGCATCGCCAACGAACGAATGCCGTCGTCCTTCCTGAAACCAGGGTTGCACGGCAACATTCTCGCCGTGGTGGCCGCCACCGGTGGCGGCCACCACGCGACCGTGCTCATCCGCCACTCCGAGCCAGGTGAACTCGGGAAATTGCGCCTGCACGGCTTCGATATGGTGGCGGAGCGCATCGGTCCCCCGATCGCCAGAAGCGGCGATCTGAGCGGCGGTCGCCTGGAGGATGGATCGCCGCGTTTCCAGGCCCATGTCGAGCGCATGGCGGATTTGGGTGGCGAACTGGGTCAGCAAGCGTTCGGCATCGGCGCGGGCGCGGTGTTCGGCTTTTTTGGCGGCCAGATTCGCTCCCACCAGCGCCGCCAATAGGATGATGGCGAATACTGACCAGCCGATGGCGGCGGCGAGCCGCAATCTCGGGTCGAACCGCTGTAGGATGCTCACGAGTGTCTCCTCGGCGTCCATCGATCCGGGTCGGGTGAAATCGTGACCACGGATATGCCTTTCGTTACTGTGAGGGTTAAGGGGACATTGGCTAAGATCGCCATCATGGTCATTTTCCCTGTTCCGATTGTGCCCTGAAAACTCGACGATTCGGGTCATGACAGGCGTTCGACCATGATAGACGAACTGATTCAGACGATGGCTTGCGCCGCGAGTCCGCCGCCGGAGCAAGCGGTGTCGGCGGTTACGGCCGCGCCGCGCTTTTGCACCGCCCACAGGCCGTCGCCCCTGGCCGGCGAATTGCGTGCTGGCTTGGAAGACGCCGGCTTGTCTCGGCGATCCGTCATTTCATCGCCACCGGGGTAAGACGAATGACCGTGACCACAAACAACGCCGATCCTGCTCTTCTACGGCTGCTGATCGTGGACGATCAGCCGCTGATTCGCCGCGGGTTGGCGATGATGCTCGCGACCGAACCCGACATCGAAATCGTGGGTCAGGCGGCCGATGGTTTCGAAGCCATCGAACAAGCCTTGGCCACTCGGCCGGATGTCGTGGTGATGGATTTACAGATGCCCCGCGTCAGCGGGATCGTGGCCACCCGCGAGATTACGGCGAAGTTTCCTGGAACCCGAGTGGTGGTGCTAACCACTTACGATTACGACGAGTTGGTGTTCGAGGCCATATGCGCGGGCGCGCAGGCTTATTTGCTGAAGGATGCGTCCGAGGCGGATGTGTTGGAGACGCTGCGAGCGGTTCAGCGCGGCGAATCGCGCCTGTCGCCGGCCATCGCCGGCAAGGTATTGGAGCAATTTCGAGCTTGTGCCCGCCGCGCTTCGCAAGCTGACACTCATCCCACGCCCATCGCCAGCCCCAAGGAAGACATGGGTGCCCATTCTTCGCCACCCGTGACGCCGCCCGCGCCGAAATCGACAGCCTCGAATTTGTTCGACGAGCCGTTGACCGACAAGGAAGAGCGCATTCTCGATTTACTCGCTCACGGTAACAGCAACAAGCAAATTGCCGCCACGGTGTTCTTGGCCGAGGGTACGGTCAAAAATTATGTGAGCCGAATCATGGATAAGCTGCACGCGCGCAACCGCATCGAACTGGCGATGCGCGCCGTCAAGCGACGCGGCTGAAGCTTGAAGCTTTTGCGCCACGTGGATGCCCGTAAGGCAGTGCGGCGGCTGAGTGGGCAACCTCACCACGGCGGCTTTGTCGACGAAACGGCAACCCACTTTGAAACCTGGCGGGTTTATCAGAACTACCGCCAGCAAAGCGTGTAGCAGTCGAATCACTTCATCTTGAGGTTGACACGGCCGTCATGCCTTCGGCGTGAGGGGCGCCACGGCGCAAGTGACACCTCATCAGGCACGAAGTTATCTCGTGACTCCCAGTTTTTCCTCGGCGAACAGCGCCGCACCGATCATGCCGGCCAGATTGAGAAATTGGGCAGGTACGACAGGAGCCTGCACAGTAATCCTCGGGGCAAACTTATGCAGCTTTTTACTGGCGCCGCCACCGAGCACGATCAGGTCCGGCCAGAACAATTTTTCCATGGTCACCAAGTAACGGTTGAGTCGATCGCCCCAGTCTTTCCATTTGAGCTGCTGGGTGTCGCGCACGGCTTCCGAAGCATAGCGTTCGGCCACCAAGCCGTCATCAAGCATGATATGACCCAACTCGGTATTCGGCAGCAGATGGCCGTCGCTGAACAGCGCTGTTCCAAGACCGGTACCAATCGTGACAACCAGCACTACCCCGGCCGCATCCTTGGCAGCGCCGAACCGCATCTCGGCCAACCCGGCAACGTCGGCATCGTTTGCGACTTGGACCGGGCAGCCGGTTTGCTTCGAAAAGTAATCGGCCACCGACAATCCGATAAAGGCGGGGTCGATGTTAGCCGCGGTACGGACAACACCGTGCTGGATGGCGGCTGGAAATCCGATGCCGATGGGTCCAGACCAATGATGTTGATCGATGAGCGCTTGGACTGTGATGCCAACAGCTTCGGGGGTCGCCGGACGGGGCGACTCGATACGAATACGCTCGCTCAGCAATTCCCCGGTCGTGGTCTCGATCACGGCGCCCTTGATCCCCGCCCCGCCCACGTCGATACCCAGGATTTTCATAATGATTCCCCTTAACTTCCGGTTTCGCTCTTTCAGTTCACCTCGGCTTCCTCAACCGCACGCTGACGATGCCAGTCCACCGTGATCGTGGGCAGCGCCGCGCCATACTCGATCGAATCAAGGCCGTATCTTATGCAGTCTGCTTTCCCCTCCCCTACCGTCGGGCTGGCCCACACATTGGTCCCATGCCCGAGACCTCACAATCTCGGGCATGGGACTACGAGGGCAGTATACGTCCATCGCGTGTTCTGGTCGGTTTCAGTGGCTTCAACCGCGCGTAACAAATCGTTAGGAATCCATGCGAGTGTCCCGAACGACACCGAAGCGGTCAGGCGTTGTTGGCGCCTGGCACGATGGCGATCGCTCTTCAACGATGTCGCCTGTCGGGTCAACTCGATCCACCGACCAGCAGTGCCGATGGCCTCCTCCGCCCACCTTTTCCGGGGAGAACGCGAAAATGCAGCTAAAATGGCGGCAACCGATCCCGACGGAAAACGCAGCGCGAAGGTGGGAACCATGCTGGCGAAGCTCAAGAATTACGGCCCGCTGATCAATCTGATACCCAACACCGCCATCCAATTTCTGGATTTCGGCTTCAATCTCAACGAAACCCGGGTGTCTCGGGCGTTTCTGACCGAAGCCGGCGCCGACGGTCGCCCGCTGCTGACCGCATTGTATGCCGACGATGCCAGCGGCCAGTTCGTCACCCAAGACGGCCGGACCGCCCAACCGGAACAAGTCTTTTCCTTCAACGCCGCCAAGGCCGCCGCGCTGTTCGACGGCGTCTGGCTGCCGCTGCCGTTCCCGCGCATCCGCGAGCCCCACCCCGACGGTCACCATCTGTTCGACAAGGGACCGGTCAACTGGGCGCGGGCGCGGCTGCTGGAGCTGCCGACCCCCGACGCCGACGGCAATACCCATCGCGTCACCCTGGCGTTCGATACCCAGTTACTGCCGACCCGCGAAGGCCGGCCCTATCTCGCTCCCAGTCCGCTGGACATGCAGTCCGGCGAGGAATTCGCCCTGAGCGACGCCGAGGCCGACACCGACTGGTTTCTGGAACAGGAATGGGTGCGCGAGTGGTTGCACCAACGGTTTTATGCCTACGAACGGCGCCGCCGCGCCCCGCGCCGGGTGGACGAAACCGAGTTGCGCGCCAGCCCGGACGCGCCGGCCGCCTGGCTCACCGTACTGACCTTGCTGCAACGAGCGGTGCGGCCGCCACGGCTGCGCTTCACCTTCGTGGACAGCGAACCGACCGCCCGGCTCAATCGGCCGGTGGACGTGGATCTGGTGCTGGATATCGGCAATTCCCGCACCTGCGGCATGCTGATGGAAAGCAGCGGCGACGATCCGGTGGACATGAACGACAGCTACCGGCTGGAATTGCGCGATCTGAGCCAGCCGGAGCGGGTCTACGACGAACCGTTCCCCAGCCGGGTCGAATTCGTGCGCGGCGGGTTCGGCGACGAAAAGCTGTCGCGGCGTAGCGGGCGCAGCGCCTTCCTGTGGCCGACGGTGACCCGGATCGGCTTCGAGGCGCAGGCGCTGTCCTATTTCAGCCACGGCACCGAGGGCAATACCGGCCTATCCAGCCCCAAACGCTATCTGTGGGACACCGACCCCCGCCATCACGCCTGGCGCTTCAACCCCGGACCGGACGGAGTCGGCGGCGACAGCGGCCCGGTCACCACCGGCCCGTTCGTCGGCCAATTGCGCGAGGACGGCGAGGAACTGACGCCCGGCGAGCCACCGGCGGTGACCGCCCTATTCTCGCGCGGCGCGCTGATGAGCTTTTTCGTGGCCGAGGTGCTGCTGCAAGCCTTCGTGCAGATCAACTCGCCCGGCCGCCGCTACGAACGGGCCTATTCCGACGCCCCGCGCCGTCTGCGACGGGCGATTCTGACCCTGCCCACCGCCATGCCGCTGGCCGAACGCAAGCTGTTCGCCCGCCGGGTCAATACGGCGATCCGCTTGACCTGGCGAGCACTGGGGCTGGAGGAAGATCAGGCGCCGGAACCGTTCCTGCAATGGGACGAGGCAACCGGCACCCAGATCGTGTTCCTCTACAACGAGATCAAGCACAACTTCCAGGGCGACGCCGCGCTGTTCTTCCAGGTGTTCGGGCGAGTACGGGAAAGCTACGGCGAGGCACCCTGCCTGCGGCTGGCCAGCATCGACATCGGCGGCGGCACCACCGACCTCATCATCACCACTTATCAGTTGGAAGGCGGCACGGCGGTCAAACCCACCCAGGAATTTCGCGAGGGCTTCAACATCGCCGGCGACGACGTATTGTGCGGACTGATCGAGCGCAACGTGCTGCCGGCGCTGCTGGAGGCGATTCGCCACAGCGGCGCGGCCAACCCCGAGGAACTGCTGGCGCGGCTGCTGGGCGCCAATCGCGGCGATCAGGCCGAGCGTGACCGCACCCTGCGCCGGCAGTTCGCCAATCAGGTCGCGTTGCCCTTGGCGCTGGAACTGCTGCACCGCTACGAAAATACCGATCTCAGCACCAGCAACGAAGCGCTGACCCTGAAACTGGCCGACGTCTACCCGCCGGGCGGCGGACCGCACGAACAAGTAGTGGCGTTTCTGGAGGAAGCGGTGCGCGCCGCCGGCGGTCAAAACTTCCAATTGGCCGAGGTGCCGATCGCCACCACCATGCTGGCGTTGGACACCACGGTACGCCGCATTCTCGGCCAAGTGCTCAGCGATCTGTGTGAGGTGGTCCATCTGTACGATTGCGACTACCTGCTGATTTCCGGGCGACCCTGCCGATTGCCGGCGGTGCGGGCGGCGATTCTGGCTAAGCTGCCGGCGCCGCCGGACCGCATCGTCAGCCTGCACGCCTACCGGGTCGGCGACTGGTATCCGTTCCGCTCGGTCGGCGGTCGACTGACCGACCCCAAGACCACGGCGGCGGTCGGGGCCATGGTGTGCGCGCTGTCGGAAGGACAGTTGTACAAGTTCAATCTGCGCAGCCGCGATCTGGGCATGAAGTCCACCGCCCGCTTCATCGGCGTGCTGGAGCAGACCGGCCGGCTCAAGCAAGAGAACGTGCTGTTCGCCAATCTGGAGTTGGAGGATCGCAAGACTCGGCTACCGGAAGCGACCTTCGATTTCTACGCGCCGGTATTCCTGGGGTTTCGGCAACTGAACGTCGAGCGCTGGCCGGCTTCTCCCCTGTATCGGATCACCTTCGCCCACCCGCAGGATGCCCGCTCCAAGGCGCTGCCGCTCAAGGTGACGCTGGAACGCTCCACCGACGAGAACGTCGATCTGGATTTCAAGGTGCTCGACGTGAGCGACGCCGCCGGCAACCAGCAACCGAGCGGCGTGGTGCTGTTGAAGCTGCAAACCCTTAAGGACGAATACGGCTACTGGCTGGATACCGGCATCTTCTCGATTTCCGCGCGGACCGGCGATACGCCGCGCCATTGATCGCCCGCTCCATCACCCCTCGGAGTCACGACCCTCGTGAGTGCAATCCCCCTGCATCCCAGCTTGCAAAAACTGGCCGCCGCGAACCGCCGCCACCTGCGTCTGCTGGGTTTGTTGTTCTTTATGGTCATGGCCGGCGTTCTGGTGTTCATGATGAGCTTCGCCCTGACCTACCGCGATATGCTCAACCTGTTGATTTTCGCGGTTGCGGGTCTGGTGATGTTGCCGGGAATGGCGCTGGTGGGCGGTTTGCTGTGGCATCTGGAGCGCCGGCAGGCGCGGCGTTTGGGCACGGCCAATCAAATACTGAGGGAGAGCACGCCGCTGAATGCCCATCTGACGCCAACCGGCCTGGCCACCCGCATCGGGACGCTGGTGGCGGTGCGGCCAGAAACACGAACCGGGCCACCGTCGGCCGAAGCGGTTTTTGCGCTGCTCGACCCGGCCCAGCGTTGGGATCGCGCGTCGCGGCCCGAGCTGACGGTCCAGTTGTATTGCGCCCAGTTGGAGCCTGGTCAGGAACTGGTCGCGCTTCGAGACAACGGCAACGCCTTGCTGGGCAAGCTGGTCGCTCTGAACAGCTACCGCCGCCAGACGACATGGATGACAGCGGCGGCGCTGGGCCTGATCGTACTCGGAATGGTGGTGCTGGCGGTGCTGGCGGCCGGCGACTATCGGGAATATCAACGACTCGACCAAGCCCGGCGATTCGCCGTGGCCAGCGAAAACTGGCCTCCAACAACGGGTACGGTACGCGATGCTTCGGTGGTCACCCTGCGGATTTCCCGAGGGAAGACTTCGGTGACCGGCTATCGGGCGCGGATCGAGTTCGAGTACGTGGTGGCGGGAACCGCCTATCGCGGTGACCACCTGAGTTTCTGTCAGCCGCCCGGCCTGGAAAAGCAAGCAGTGGAAGCGCGGCTGACCCAATATCCGACCGGGGCGCGGGTCGAGGTCCGTTACGATCCAGCCAATCCGACCCGCAGCGTGCTGGAACCCGGCCGCGCCGAGGCGTGCGAACCGCTGTTGGTAGCGGCGTGGCGGGAGCTGCTGCTATCGCTCGGGTTGCTCGGGTTGCTGGCGCTGATCGGCGTGGCGGCGATTTGGGAGTTTCTCAAGCAGCGACGGGCATTTCGCGTCTGGGCGAAACCCCGCTGAATAACTAACCATCAAGCCTGAAAACCATGCCGAAATGGATTAAAATACGCTACATCCATTTCCAGATTGATACGGAATCTGTATGCGATATGGGACTCAAGCAGGTCCTCTCGGTCGGAGTCGGACGCTCACATCGCATCGCCTGAGCCTCGCCTTCAAATTCCCGTTGTTCGTGCTGGCGTTGTCGCTCGCGGTCATCTGGGGGTTGGCCCTCTTCACCGATCTTTCCCTTAAACATCACCTGGAACGCCTGCTGGCCGCCCATCAGCTCGCAGCCGTTTCGGTGATCGGGGAAAGCCTCGATCAGGAAATCCGCCTTCGCGTTCAGTCGATCGACGAGCTGGCGCAAATGGCTGGCAAACGGGATCTCTATAGCTCGCCGGATCAACTGAACGTCTTTCTGCAAGATCATCCAGCTATCGCCGCGCTGTTCAATGGAGGTCTGCTCGCACTCGATGCCAGTGGTGCCGTGTTGGCCGGAGCTCCGGCCGTGCCCGATCGAATTAGCTGGAATCTCGCCGGTCGCGACGATGTCACCACCGTGCTGACACAGGGCAAACCGGTCGTCAGCACGCTGCTGGCGGATGCATCGTCCGTGCGTCCGTCGGTCACCATTGCCGCGCCGGTTGTGGCAACCTCCGGGCGAACAGTGGGGATATTGATGGGCATCACCAACCTCGACATCGCCAGCTTCATCAGCCGGATTATCGGGATCTACGGCGGTAAGCACGGTAGCGTTCTGGTCATCGATCCCAGAAGCGGGCGATTCGTGGCGGCGACCGACCCGACCCGCGTTCTCCAACCGATCCCCCCGCCCGGCATCAACCGGATGCACGACCGCCACATGGCGGGCCATGAAGATTCCGGCATCGCGGTCAGCTCCCGGGGTGTCGAGGAACTGTCCTCCAGTCGCCGCATTCCCACGACCGGCTGGTTGGCCGTGGGAGTGCTGCCGACCGCCGAAGCGTTCGCATCGGTGCGGACCATTCAACACACCATCCTGGGCGCGGCGCTGATCCTGTCCCTGGTCGTGCCGCTGCTGGCCGTGTGGGTAACCGGCCGATGGCTGAAACCGCTGCGGGACGCCACCGCCGCGCTGGGCGAGATGACTCGTGGCGAACGCCCCCTGGAACCGCTGCCGGTGCGGACGTGCGACGAAATCGGCCAGCTCATCGACAGTTTCAACCAGCTTCAGGCGCGGGTTCGCACCCACGAGGGTTTATTGCGCGAACATCATGCTCACCTGCAAACAGCACTGGACGCCGCCCGGATGCGGTTCTTCGAGTGGTCGGCCACGGAAGAGGAACCGGTTGCCGCTGATCTGCTAGCACTGATGTGTCGGGAGGATAACAAGCGCGTGGTGGGGATTATCAGGCAGGCGTGTGCAGTGCGTGGACGGTTTCTGGCCGAGTTTCGCAGCCCCGACTCGGACGACGGCACGGCGTGGCGCATGGTGCGCGGGCAGGCGTTTCCGCAAGATACCGGAATCGGCGTCCTCGCTATTGTCTGGGATATCACCGAATTCAAGTCGGCGGAACTGGCGCTCTACGAGAACGAGGAACGGTTCGAGGCCATCGTCGATTCGCTTAACGACGCTGTGTTTCTCCAGGACGGCCAAAGTGGAGAGTTCTTGTACACCAACAATCGGGCGAGCGAAATGTTCGGCTATAGCCGGGGCACTTTCTCGCGTCTGACCTTGGACACACTCTGTGCGGACGACGAACCGAACCAGTGTCAGGCACTAAGCCAACTGGCGCGTGCTTTCGAACACAATGAGCCGCAGTGCTTCGAGTGCCGCGCCAAGGACGCCAGCGGTCGCCGGTTCTGGGTCGAGGCTAGCGTTCGTGCCGCCCATATTGGCAATGTGCGGTGTCTGGTGGTGGTGGTGCGTGATATCGACGACCGCAAGATGGCCGTGCAGTCCCTGCTGGAAAGTGAAAAGCGTTACCGTACCCTGCTGGATTTATCGCCGGACGCCATTTTCGTGCATCGCGACGGCATCATGACGATGCTCAACCGCTCCGCGCTGCGCCTGTTAGGCGCCGAAGGCGAACAACGGCCGCTGGGCCTGCCGTGGACGGAGTGGATTCACCCCGATTCTCACGAAGTGGTGGCGCAACGCCTGCGGTCGGTGTGGGACTCCGAGCGACCGATCGCATTGCCCGTCATGGAGCAACGCTATTTGCGGATGGATGGTTCCCCGGTCGAGGTCGAGGTAATGTCGAGCAGCATCATGCTGGCCGAAGGGCGGGTGGTGCTATCGGTCGTCCGTGATATTACCCAGCGCAAGCAGGATGAAGCGCGCCTCAAGTCCCTGCTGGCGCAGCAGGAAGCCATTCTCGATAACGCACTGGTCGGCATCGTGCTGATCAGACAGCGCGAGATCATCCTGTGCAACCGCCGTTTCGAGGAGCTATTCGGCTATGGAGAAGGCGAGATGCTCGGCCATTCGACTCAAATCCTGCATCCGAGCAAGGAGGATTTTCAGGCGACCGGCGAACGCGCCTACAGCGCCCTGGCGAATGGCGAGACCTATGTGGAGGAACTGTGGCTAAAGCGTAAAGACGGTAACCTGTTCTGGGGCGGTCTGAGCGGCCGGGCCATGGATTCGGACCGGCCCCAGGAAGGAAGCGTCTGGATCTACAACGATCTGACCGCGCAAAAGCAGGGGCACGAGCGACTGCGGCTGGTGACGAGCGTGTTCGAAAGTGCCGCCGAGGGCATCATAATCACCGATCCCGATCAAGTCATTCTGGCGATCAATCCGGCGTTTAGCGAGATCACCGGTTATTCCGCCGAGGAAGTGCTCGGTCGGAAACCCAATCTCATCCAGTCCGGCCGGCACGATGCAGCGTTTTTTCAACAGATGTGGCGGGCGCTCGAACAGGATGGCAAATGGCGCGGCGAGATCTGGAACCGCCGCAAGAACGGCGAGATTTATCCGGAACTGCTCTCCGTCAGCACGGTGAAGGACCAGGCCGGTTGCATCACCCACTATGTCGGCGTTTTCACCGACATCGCGGCGATCAAGGACTTCGAGCGACAACTCATCTTCCTCGCCCATCACGATCCGTTGACCGAACTACCGAACCGGGTTCTGTTCAACGATCGCCTGACCCAGGGCATTCTGCACGCGGCTCGCGACAACACCCGCTTGGCCGTGCTGTTCATCGATCTGGACCACTTCAAGGATGTCAACGACACCTTGGGCCATCAGCTTGGCGATCAACTGCTGCAAATGGTGGCCGAGGAACTGCGTAAGACGATTCGTGCCTGCGACACGCTGGCGCGGTTGGGCGGCGACGAGTTCATCTTGCTGATCGAAGATATCGGTCGCAATCAGGATGCCACCATGGTGGCTGGCAAACTGCTGGCCATCTTCGAAAAACCGTTTTTACTCGCGAAACACGACATCCACATATCCGCCAGCATCGGGATCAGCTATTACCCGGCCGACGGCCAGGATTGCGGCGAGCTGGTGAAAAACGCCGACGCCGCCATGTATCAGGCCAAGGCCAAGGGCCGCAATAATTACCACCGGTACGCCAAGGAAATGACCGCCCACGCTCTCGACCGCTTGCGTCTGGAAGCGATGCTGCGGCGTTCGGTGAAGAACGACGAGTTGCTCGTCCATTTTCAACCGCAGGTGGACATGGCCAACGGCGCGCTGATCGGTACCGAAGCGCTGGTCCGCTGGAACCATCCCGAACTGGGCTTGATCCCACCCGAGCAGTTCATCCCCCTCGCCGAGGAGACTGGCTTCATCGTCACGCTGGGAGAGTGGGTGCTACGGGAGTCCTGCGCGAAACTGCAAGCGTGGCGCGCGGCCGGATACCGTATCGGCGAAATTTCCGTCAACTTTTCGATCAGGCAATTCGAGTGCGGCAATATGATCGGCCTGATCGAGGCGGTCCTCGCCGAAAACGGATTATCTCCCGAATGTCTGGAAGTGGAAATTACCGAATCATTCATTATCAAGGCCGATGATGCGTTCCGTTTTCTTGAGGATCTCCGCACGCTCGGTGTCCATCTGGCGGTGGACGATTTCGGTACCGGCTATTCCTCGCTGATGTACCTGAAGCGTCTACCGATTCAACGACTCAAAATCGACCAATCCTTCGTGGCGGACATCGGCCGTGACGCCAACAACGAAGCCATCATCCGCGCCATTATCATGCTGGCCAAAAACCTGGGACTGTCGGTGATCGCAGAGGGTGTCGAGACCGAAACGCAGGTAGATTTCCTGCTGCGTGAGGGCTGTACCCACGGTCAGGGCTATTATTTCGGCCGGCCGTTGCCAGACGACGAGTTCGTCGCACGCTGGTTGGTAGTGTCCTAAATCTGGGTATTGTATCATCAATCACTTAGAAGCCGTACAAAAACTAACGAATTGATATTGTTATCATATTTTTGATAAATAAGCCAAAATCCGGCGATTATTTTAATTTCAGAGATTCGATTCGAGGTGCTTATGGCTTGGCCAAAAGAAATTCCTGGTAAGAGGTACCCCAGCAATTTGACGGATGAAGAATAGGAAATCTTGAAGCCGATTTTAAAAAAGCCGATCCTTATACGACAGGCCGGCCACGTAAAGTCGATCTCCGCGAAGGGATAAATGCCATTTCTTACCTGAATAAGACGGGCTGTCAATGGCGATATTTGCCTATAGTCTCGTTAATAATAATCCATATACTTTGAATAGACTATTTTGTTATGACGATTGTCTAATTTGTTATCCATAACATGGGCTGGAAGACTCAGTGGGTAGGCACGATCATGAACGCAAAATGGTTATCCGACGCACGAAAAATCCCTGATGAAGTCATGAATTATATACGGCGTATTACGGTTCGAGCGGTTGGAGAAAAGCACTGGAGTCCGGAATTGATCGCCGAGATTATCGGCATCAGTCGCAGCAGCATTTACGACTGGTTACGAGGGTATCGTGAGGATGGAGAAGCGGCGCTGGATACGCAGTCGGCGCTGGGTGCGTCACCGGTTATCACCCCCGGCATGGATCACTGGCTCCGGGAAATCGTCTTGCGGTCGACGCCGGTGGACCATGGTTACGATACCGTCTTGTGGACGCGAGCGCTTCTGGCGGATTGACTCAAAAAGCACCACGGGATTGAGGTAGCGGCATGCACGGTGGGTCTGGATTTGCACCGGATGCATCTGAGCTGTCAGAGCCTGCACAAAAACTAACTTATTGATATGGCGGCCTGTTTACCAGTGATAATCGGTAAAATCGCCCGCAAACGGATTCCTGCCTCAGCAAGACTTTGATTTTGCGAGAGCAGTTTTTATACAGTTTCTCAGACACCGTGCTATCGAGCCCAGGAACGGAATCCCGAGGAGGTCGCGTATTTTCTGGAGGTTAAATTCCCGATCATGCAACAGCTTGCCGAGAAGATCGGGGCCGATATCGCGTTTGAGGATGAGGCCGGGGTGGGGATCATGAATCGGTCGGGCCACACCTGGGGCGCGGTGGGGCAGGCCCCGAAGGTCGCGATCACCGGTCGACGAGGCGGCTACAACGTGTTGTCGACGATCACGGCCAACGGTAAACTGCATTACGCGTTGGAAGAAAAAAGTATCGATGGAAAGCGGTATATAGAATTTCTCGAAAATCTCTTACGGGACCGAACACGCCCGCTCATTGTGATTGCGGATAACGTCTCTTTTCATAAGGCACTGGAAGTGCGTGAGTTTGTACTAGGTAATCGCAAAAAAAATCCGGATGTTCTTTTTGCCAACCTACGCGCCAGCACTTAATCCAGATGAACAGGTCTGGAACGAAATCAAGCATCGATAACTCGGTAAGCAACCGATCAAAAACAAATCCGACTTAAAGAAACTGCTCCACTCCGCACTGAAATCCTTGCGGCAAAAAACCGAAAATATTCGGTCATTTTTTCAGCTTCCTGATACCCAATATGCAGCAATACCAGAGTCAATATTATAAAATAATATCTGGATATCAATTAGCGAGACTATAAGGATTTTCCCCAGCATACCTTAATCAGTTACTATTATCATAAATGGGTTGACAACAACACTATCGAGAAAATCAATACCGAGATTCATCAGCAACTCCGAAAAGAAATGGGTCGAAATGAGCATCCGAGTGCAGGGATTATCAATAGCCAAACGGCTTTGTTGCATAAGTCGGATGAGGGACGAGGTTTGTCTGATGGGGTTTGGGTTTAGCAAGCCACGACGGTATCGGGCATACCGAGCTGCGTCATGGTAT
>DAOTGT010000018.1:0-28763 GCA_035447285.1 Candidatus Competibacter sp. | reverse complement strand
CGCTCTTGCCGAAATCATTAAGTGTTATGGAAATTATACGGAATGACTATAATCCAGCACTACTGCCAGATTGTCGATCAGCCGAGCCCGGCCCAGCCAAGCCGCCGCGAAGATCCGCAAATCGACATCCGCCGGAGTCGGTCTCTGCAAGGTGTCGGAGCAGCGGATCTCGAAGTAGTCTGGGCGGAAACCCGCCGCTTCCAGATGTGTCTTCGCCGCCACCTCCAGCATCGCGCAATCCCGTTCACCCGCCCGCAGGTGCTCCGCCGTCGCCCGCAAGGTGGCGTACAGCGCTGGAGCCGTCGCCCGTTCCTCGGCCGACAAATAACCGTTGCGCGAACTCAGCGCCAGTCCGTCGGGTTCGCGTACGGTCGGCACGCCGACGATTTCGACCGGAAAGTCGAGGTCGGTCACCATCCGGCGGATGACGACCAGTTGCTGCCAGTCCTTCTCGCCGAACACCGCCACATCCGGCTGAACCATGTTGAACAGCTTGGCCACGATCGTGGTGACGCCACTGAAATGAATCGGTCGGCTGACCCCGCACAGGACCGCGGACAGTTCCGGCACCGTCACCTGGGCCATGTCCGCCAGCGGGCGCGGGTAGACTTCCGTCAGCTTGGGCGCGAACAGTAGATCCAATCCGACCGCTTCCAACTGGCGGCTGTCGTCCTCCAGGGTGCGGGGGTAACCGGCATAGTCTTCGTTGGCGCCGAATTGCATCGGGTTGACGAAAATGCTGGCGACGGTGCGTGGCACCAATTCGCGGGCGCGCTCGACCAGATGGATATGGCCACGGTGCAGGTTGCCCATGGTCGGCACGAACGCCACCCGCTCGCCAGCCTGTTTCCAAGCCGCGATCCGGGCACGCAGCTCGGCAATGGTGTGTACGGTTTTTTGCATGGCGCGCGCTCTTGGGAAAAATCAGGCGAGGCAGTGCTCGGGGCCGGGGAATTCGCTGCTCTTGACAGCCTGTACGTAGGCTTCCACCGCCGCTTGCAGACTGTCGCGACCGGTCAGGAAGTCCTTGGAAAACTTCGGCCGGCGGCCGGGCGTGATGCCCAACATGTCGTAGCTGACCAGAACCTGGGCATCGCAGCCCGGTCCGGCGCCGATGCCGATCACTGGAATCGCCAGCGCCTCGGCCAATCGTGCCCCCAGTTCGGCCGGGATGCACTCCACCAGCGCCACGTCGGCCCCGGCGTCCTGCAAGGCCAATGCCTCGTCGATGATCTGGCGGGCGGCGGCTTCCTCTCGACCTTGTACTCGATAACCGCCCAGCTTGTGGATCGATTGCGGCAACAGGCCCAGGTGAGCGCAGACCGGAATGCCGTTGCGGCTGAGCTGGCGCACCGTTTCCGCCAACCAGCCGCCACCTTCCAGCTTCACCATTTGAGCGCCGCCTTCTTGCATCAGGCTGGCAGCGTTACGGAGCGCTTGTTCGACCGTGGCGTAGCTGGCGAACGGCATATCCGCCATCAGCAGGGCGGTATGGCGGCCACGCGCCACCAGACGGGTGTGATAGATCATGTCGTCCAGCGTGACTGGCACGGTGGTGTGCTGGCCCTGGACGACCATGCCCAGCGAATCGCCGACCAGCAAGACTTCCACGCCCGCTGTTTCCAGTAGCGTCGAGAAGCTGGCGTCATAAGCAGTCAAAACCGTGAATTTCTCCCGGTCGCGCTTCATCTTCGCCAAGGTGGCAACCGTGATCGGCTTTCGGGTCGGTGCGTCTTTGTACATGGCGTGCTCTGACTGGGGCCGCGCCACTTTGCGAACGGCAACGGCAGCGGCGAATTCGAAGGAGAAGAGTCTGTCGGAGGAAACCGGCGGGAGTATCGTAATCGCTTATTCGGCGCTGTCCAGACGGACAAGCGCTGTTTGCGGGAATTTTGTGAGCAATTCGGTCAACAATCCGTGGCCGGGGATTTCCAGATCCGGCGCAATATCGTACAGGGGATACAGTACGAACGCCCGTTCGTGCAAGCGGGGATGCGGCAGCGTCAAGCGTGGCTCGTCAAGCACGAGTTGATCGTACAGCAACAGATCCAGGTCCAGGGTACGCGGTCCCCAACGCACGGTCCGAGTTCGTCCCTGCGCGGTTTCGATCGCCTGCAGTGCCGTCAGCAGTTCGTCCGGCGCGAGCGTGGTGTCCAGGGCGGCGGCGGCGTTGAGGTAATCGGGCTGACCCGACGGACCGCCGACCGCCGCACTGCGGTACAGCGGCGAACAGGCCACGCAGCGGCTGGCGGGGAGTTCGCGCAAGGCCCGAAACGCGCGGCGCATCTGGAGGAGCGGATCATCCAGGTTGCCGCCGATGCCGATATAAGCTCGTGCCGGCCGCATGTGTTCGCCGCCAGGGATCAGGCTTCTGGCGCCGGCGGCGCGGCCGATGCGTCCTTACGGGCGGAGCGGGGCTTGCGCCGGCGGCGGGATTTGCCTTTTTTCGCTGGGGTCGCCGTTTGGGTCATCCGGTTCCGTCCGTTTTCATCCTGTGCCAGCAACCGGGTCCACCAGTCGGCCAGTTCCCTCGCGGATTCGTCGGCCTCGCCCCGCAGCAGCAGAAAATCGTAGGCGGCGCGAAACCGGGGATGGATCAATAGTCGCAGCGGGCGCTTGCCGGTGATGCAAGCCAAGCGTTGCTGCATCTCCCAGATTTCCCGCATCGGCAGACTGTAGCGACGTGGCAGGGAAGTATGGCGGATTTGCGCCTGGACCACCGCTTCGGCGGCAGCCTGTTGAGCTTCGTGCACGTCCAGCCCTTCCGCTTCGAGATGTTGCAACCGTTCCCGAAAAGGCTCCCATAGCAGGGCGGCGAACAGGAAGGCTGGATGGACTGGTTTGCCTTCGACCAAGCGTTGATCGGTGTTGGCCAGCGCGTGCACCAGCAGGGTTTTGGGGTAATGATGCTGCTGACGGTTCAGGCAACGCTCGGTCGCCGGGAACAACCAGCCGAACAGGCGATAATGGCGCAGCAGCTCGAAGGTCTGGATGGCGCTGCCGCTCATGAACAACTTGAGGATCTCGTCGAACAGACGAGCTGGCGGAATCTGCTCCAGCAGATGGCCCAAGCGCTGTAGCGGTGCTTCCGTGGCGGGATCGAGCCGAAATCCGAGCTTGGCGGCGAACCGCACAGCCCGCAGCATCCGCACGGGGTCCTCGTGGTAACGTTCGCCCGGATCGCCGATCAGCCGGATCAGACCCGCTTCGAGATCGGTCATGCCGCCCACGTAATCGAGCACCGCGAAATCGGCGATGTCGTAATACAGGGCGTTGATGGTGAAATCCCGCCGCCAGGCATCGTCCTCAATGCTGCCGTAGACGTTGTCGCTGAGGATACGGCCGTCTTTGGCTCGTTCCACGGCGGGACCGTCGCCCTCGTCGCCGATTTCGCCGCAGGCACGAAAAGTGGCAACTTCGATGATTTCCTGGCCAAATTGAACGTGAGCCAACCGAAAACGGCGGCCGATCAGCCGGCAATTGCGAAAGAGGGCATGAACCTGCTCGGGCCGGGCGTCGGTGGCGATATCGAAATCCTTGGGCTCGCGGCCGAGCAGCAGATCGCGCACCCCGCCGCCGACCAGACAGGCTCGATGGCCGGCGTCGCGCAGCCGGTACAACACCTTGACCGCGTTGGGGCTGATATCGGCCCGCGAAACGTTATGGGCGGGGCGGGGAATGACGACAGGTTGGGATTTCGAGCTTCTTGCTTCCAAGGAACGTTCGCAAACTCTTGTAAGTATTTATAACATTCGTATAATACTACTTTCCTTCCAAGACGCCAGTCATTCAGCTCCCTTCGTCTAGTGGCCTAGGACACCGCCCTCTCACGGCGGGAACAGGGGTTCGAAACCCCTAGGGAGCGCCAATCCCGGCGTTCAATCCACCATCGCCGTCCTTGTGTGGTGCTTAAGACCGCACTCATCCCTGTCCCGCCCTGCCTCCAGAACCAAGGTCGCTTGCGCGAGAATCTCGCCAGACTGCATTCGAATTGCCACCTCAAAAACTGCCCGTGTTGGTTCAATCAGAATTCGATGGGTAACCACTCTTGAAATTATTGCCTCGTCATGGCGAAAAAGCTGTCGCGATAAAATCTATAGAATATCGATTTGCTCGTTCTGTTTTAAACATCAGCGGTTTTCTCCAGCATGATCGATCGGAGCAACATTAGGTAAATAAATGCATCATTCGACACAAAAAATAGTTGGTGAGCTTAGTATTTTGCTAAACTCATCTGCCGAGATGGGGGGGCTAAATAAGTAGCCTTGAATCTCATCGCAACCAAGATTATCAAGATAATCAAATTGTTCTTTTGTCTCAACGCCTTCGGCAACGACGCTTAATCTCAAGCTATGTGCTAAAGTTATAATTGATTTGACAATGGCTGCATCTTCAAAACTGGCATCAAGGTTACGAATGAATGATTGGTCAATCTTGAGAGTGTGAATCGGAAAGCGCTTCAAATAATTCAGTGAAGAGTAACCTGTCCCAAAATCATCGATGCTGAGATGGAGCCCCATATTATTGAATGTGCCTAAGCTTGCAATGGCTTTATCAATATCTTCCATGGTGGCACTTTCTGTAATTTCGAGCTCCAGTTTGTTAGGATTAAGCTCTGTTATATATAGAGCATTCCTGATTTGTTTGATTAAATCAGGTTGCCGGAATTGTAAGGGAGAAAGATTGACGGCGACACGTAATGCTGGAAGACCTTGATCCTGCCAGCTCTTAGCCTGCATACAAGCAGTATGAATTATCCATTCTCCAATCGTGATGATTAATCCAATCTCTTCACAGAGAGGAATAAACTGCGCCGGTGAGACTCGCCCTTTTTTTGGGTGATTCCAACGTAAGAGAGCTTCGGCCCCACAAATTTTTCTATTTTTGACTTCTATTTTTGGCTGATAATATAATTCAAACTCGCGCCGCTCTAATGCGTGGCGAAGACTATTTTCCATATCCAAGCTTTCGAAAGCCGCAGCATTCAATGCCTTGGAATAAAACTGATAATTGTTTTTTCCAATGGATTTTGCATGATACATGGCTGAATCCGCATTTTTCAAAAGCTCATTGATTGTTTGCCCGTCAGTTGGGTAACAAGAAATACCAACACTGGCTGTTGAATAAACTTCATGGCCATTAATATTGAATGGCACTGACAGATCAGCCATGATTTTTTTAGCGATAGCTGTCGTTACCGATAATGATTCTTTGCTGTTTTCAAAGTACGAAATTACGATAATAAATTCATCGCCTCCAATTCTGGAGATCGTATCTTCACTTCGTAAGTTTCTGCTTAGTCGTTGAGCTACCTCGCATAATAATAAATCGCCTACCATATGCCCAAGAGAATCATTGACATATTTAAAACGATCCAAATCGATGAACAAAATAGCCACAAAAGTTTTTTGTCGTTCAGCCCTAGCTAGTGCTTGTTGTAATCGATCCTTGAGTAGTAGTCGGTTAGGTAGCCCGCTTAAAGCATCATAATGAGCCATATAATATAATTGTTCTTCCCAGCGCGCATTGGATAGTGCGACGGCTACGCGATTAGTAAAATCGCAGGCTAGAAATATTTCTTCTTCCTTAACAGTGAAGAGCATTCGATATCCAAGACAGATCATCGCAGACACTTTTTCCTTGAGTATGACAGGCAATACCAAGAATGAAAGCGCGCCTAGTTGGAGTAAGGATAAAAGGTAGTCTGGTGGATTTCTTTGATGGGTTATAATTAAATATTTTTGGTTTTCCAAGAGTGTTTGATATTCCGCTGAGGTTATTTTCAGCGTCTCTGTGGTTATTTGCTCTCTAACTGGATTGCTCTGGGTATAAGTGCGACAGGATTCATGATGATCATGATCAATAATCGTCATGCTTATATAATCATAAGAAATAATCTCACGCATACGGTTCAATACGATTTTAATGATATCTTCGATTTTTAATGTCGATAAAATAAGTTGATCAACATCTGCCATTGTAGACAAGACATGAAATTGCTTGTCTATTTGAATCGCCATATTGTTCACTGAAGCGGCTAGTTCTTCAAATTCATCACCACTATTCACCTCTACAGGCTTGTTAAATTTTTTATTGGTGATATGGTGAACCCCTTCCATTAGTTTCTCGAGTGGAATTAGACTCTTACGAATTTGATAAACGCTTAGCAATGCCACGATGGCAAGCGTTAAAATAATCACAAATAAAAAAATATTTCTGAAATCAGTTGTGGGTGAGAATACATTGGTCTTCGACTGGCTGCTGACTATCGTCCACTTTGGTACAAAAAAATTAGGCTCTAGAAATAGAAGCCAATAATTCACCAAAAATTCCTCATTGTTATAGTTATACCATGCGAATTGCTCTGAAGATGATGTTTTTAATTTTATTAATTCTTCAGGGCTAGGTTCATATTCTTGATGCGAACAGAATAATGCTTTATTGAATTCATCAAAAACACAGAGTTGTATCTCTGGATCAAGTGAATCAGCATTTCCCCATAAATAAGACTGATCAATTTCTCCAACCAATATCTCTTGCTTTGAGTATCGTGGATCAAGCATCCGAAATAAAAAAATCCTTGATGAGAAATGAGGTTTATAATCACTGGTGAGGATACTGTTGCCTGCCTTGAGATAGTCTTGTTCTGTTTGAATGAGTGTTGCTATTTTTGCGATGCCTCCCAATGGAAATGTAGATTGATTGGCGTTGTCAATCAATCCCATTTTTTTAAAGCCCTGACTCATTCTCAAGTTAAACTGATGGTTTTCTGTCAAGCGAGTCGATAAATCCTCTTGGCTAAAACTTTGAGCAATCCAATCTATTTGTTTTTTTAGCAATAGCAAGCGCTCAAACACTGTTATACCGTATTGCTTGTTAGTTTGCTTAAGTTGTTCATGTTGCTGTGTAGAAATCAGATTATTTATTTGCCTAAAAGCTAAAAGCATTAATAATATAACAGGAATCAAAGATGAAATAATGAACAGCGTAAATATTCTTCGTGCTACTTTGCTACGAAGAAAAGCTACTTCAATTTTCATGATAAGTTGAGATATCTTATTTATCAATATTCAGAAGCCAATCCAATAAAGCCTCCATTATTGGCTCGAATAATATCGTCTCGGCTTGCTTTAGCTGTCAGTGGAGATACGCTTTTCCCATCTTTTCCCATGCTGTAAAGATCATAATCGGTATTCAAGGGAACTAAGTTGTGATCTTTGCGGACCTTGCCATTTCCTTTAGTAGTGGCAATATTCAGGTATTGATAGGGATTTCCCCATGGATCCAATAGAGGAATTTGTCCCGCCAGTTCGCTAAGGGATTCGGGATAGCTTAAATGGATTGTGTAAAAACGTTCGAGCTCCGATTCAATAAGTATAATATCAGTTTTTGCTTGTCCGATTTTTAAGCGCTCCATATATGCCCCGTATGAGTTTACCGCGATAGTCGCTAAAATACTGCTTATCAGCAACGCCAATAATAATTCTACCAGCGTAAAGCCGCAATATTTTTTCATATTTATTTGTATATTCTCTATGAATTGACTGATCATAATTAATTATGATTTTCAAATTGTCATTGATTTATATCAATTTTTAATATATGAGGCAGCGGCTTTGTATTCCAATAAAGTCCAATATGAATTGCGAGCAATTGGCTACCTTAGAGATCAGCAATTCCAAAAGAGGGCTAGGCAAGACTATTCCACGGATATGGGTGTTAACACCCGCCTGAAAGCGACCTGAAAAATGGCGGTTTTCCCGATGAAGATCCCCGGTGGGGTTGCAATCAGGAACGCAGTGGCGACCGGAAGTCCCCGGCAACGGTGACATGGAAGCTATCGCCATCGCACTGCGGTGGGAGCAACAAGCCCTGCCAGCGCAATGCAATCGAAGGATGGTTTCGTGTTATTTGGTGTCATCCAACTGGTTCTGGCGGTTGCGCATTGTCGGGCCAGACTTTTGCGTCAGTTTGGACTTGTTCAGTGTATTCGTTCGCCTTGATCGGAACCCCTCGGTCTTACCTGTCCGAAATCCATATCGAGCCGGAGTTTTAAGCACAAATGATGCCAATCATGTTGTTGCATTAATTCTTACAAGCAGGGAAGTAGGGATGATCAAGTTGTACGGCTTATGAGCACTCCATGGCATCGGCTCGCTGTCCCTATTAATAGACATCTGTAGTGTCAAAGATGGGTGATGGGTGCGCAACAAGGGTCGACGCGATCTTTTTGTCGTTGAGCGGAGGATTGCTTGTTATTCATAACGAAATTCGATTACCACACACTGATTCATCCAATTTAATAATGTACTAAAAATGTTCTTTGCCAATGGGTTAGCGGGTTTTGAGGCATGTTATTCGGCTTGGAAGACGGAAAGAGTATTTTCCCGATGACGGTTCTGTTCTCTCACAAGTATGGTTCAATCATGACGCTGTGGGGCACATTGCTGTCTTCGATTGGATAACGATACCTCAAAAATTGTCAAGTGTCATGAGTTTAGCTTGTCCAGCGCCACCAGGACGGACCGTGCCGATGCGTGCCGCGCTTGTTTTTCGCCGTCCTCGTCCGCCAATCCGGTCAACACCTTGACGCCGCAGGCCGGTGCATTGCCCGATTCGAGTTTGGTCAGCGCTTTCGCAAGCTTTTCGAATTATGAGAATGGCGATTGTTGCGCGTCCATTCAGGTGCTATGGCGTGAACAGTGTTTTGATCCGTCTTGGAATACCCTTGATTTTTAATAGGCTATTCGACGCGAGTTCTTAATAATGCGTGTCGATTTTCAGTTATAAAAATAAGATGCTGGCTTCCATTGCTCTAATCGAGTGCGCCTGAACCATCAATCAGCTTCATATTAATGCAAAAATATAATATCGTGATGATCGTCGATCATATTATCGCAGTGACACCGTTCATCTGCCGTTCAGATAAAACCCGTAAAGATCGATGTACATGATAGGCACAAACAAGCGGCATCGATTGGCCATGTTGAACTAAAAGCAAATTAATACATCGAAGAAAGGCAAAAAATTGTCAGTAACGCACACGAAAAATGAGGCGATGGCTAGAATCAAATTTTTCATCGTTCAGTCATCAGGTCTTAATGGCGTGAGAATTGAATGGTTCTTGAGGCCATGATAAAGATTTTTTCCACCAAAGTGGAGATAAGGAGCAGAACTATCTCGCCATCAAGGATGGCTGTGAATTCGAGGAGAGGCGGTATTTTGGAGAAGTGATATGAGTACTCGCGTATTCCTGGTTTGTCCTCATTGCCGTTATGAACTGAGGCCCGAGCATCCTGACAATCAGGGACCGACGGCCTACGGTTGGTGCCAGATCTGCGATCGTCACGTGGTCAAAACGCGTTCGGCAATCTGCAATTCCGCACTTCCACAGGGATTTTTTCAACCCGCCGAACACTGCGGTTGGATCGGCTAGTCGGTTGGAAGCGCATGGTGCGCACCAACCCCCACAACCGACCCTTTGAGGATACGAGCCATGTCGAAACTGACCCCCATCATTCAGTGCCTGAGTTGCACCCGGGAATCCGTGCTGGCGCACAGCCAGTGGCCAACCGCCGCCGAGGTGCGCTGCGCGCACTGTGGTTCCTATGGCTGGCGCGCTACCTCGTCGAGCAACGGACCGTTCGCGCCGGCATTCAAGGCATTCCGATTGCCGCATGCGTCATTTTGATGCATGAAACTGAAAAACAATAACAACCAACGCAACATAACTTGTTCCTGGAATGGTCATTTTTCCATGGTGCAATTTGTGTATGCGATGACTCTTGAAGTACAGACCCATTGAGTTTCATTTGGAAATAGGAGAAATACCATGCCTTATCGCACGCTTCGTAAGATTGTCGAGCACCAGAAAATTCTGACTGCCGCGCCGGCCAAAACCACCGTCAGCGAAGCTGCCCAGGTGATGAAACAAACCCGGGTCGGTGCCCTGTTGGTGGTGGAGCACGGTCGCCTGGTGGGTATCTTCACCGAGCGCGACGCACTCTTTCGGGTTCTCGCCGAAGGGCTGAACCCCGACGTCACCCCCTTGTCCGAGGTGATGACCTCCGACCCATTGACCGTGCATCCGGACAAACCGTTCGCACATGCCCTGCATATGATGTACGAAAACGGTTTCCGTCATGTGCCGGTGGCCGAGAACGGCCGGCCGTTGGGCATGGTGTCAGCTCGCGACGCCTTGGCGCTGGAAGCGGAGGAATTCGAAGTGGCTTTGCACCGCCGCGAACACCTGCGAGAGATTCTGGGCTGATATAGCAGCCGATTTTGTAGGTTTTACAACAGCCCCGGTGGGACGCAACGCCCCACCGGGTTTTTTTGTTCGGTGCCGTCCTGAAAAAGATCCAGCAAACAATTTTTTCGTCCGGTCGTGCGACTATTTTTCGTCTCCGGGTGCCGATCGGCTCACTTTGAGCCTTGTTGGTTGACTTCGGACCAGAATGGCGCCAGAAAGCTGGCCATGGTGACCCGATCAGTTCGGGCCAGCAGTTGCGATAATCATTTTAAATTTGTGAAAACAATCACATGGACATGATGGTATGATTCTTCCTGAAGTATTCGGTATTGCCGCGCATCACCTCCGGGAGAATGACCGCCATGACCGCCGCCTACATCCCCCATCGCTTTCTTTCGCCACCATCCTGGTGGCGTACCCTGCCGGCGTTGTTGGGCGGCTTGATGCTGGCGGGCGTCGGATTGATGCCAGTCCCGACCCAGGCGGCGGATACATCGGCCTGCATGGGCATCCGCCCGGCACTCTACGCCGGTTCCGCACCCACCTTTGTGCGTCCAGGCCAGGAGGTCGTCGTCCATGGCATCGGCCTGCGGAACTATCGGGACCCGGTCGTGGTGGTGAGGGACGGGCGGGAGTTGAAGCAGGATCTGCGGATTGCCGCGCGGGTGGAAAGCGACAGTACCTTGGTATTCACCTATCCGGCCGATCTGGCGCCGAACGCGCCAGTCGCCCTACAGGTGCATGTCGAAGACAACACGATCAAAAGCAGTCCCGCAGTGTGTGCCGCACTGCGCGAGGAGCGCGGTCGCCAAATCCTCGATCGGCTGTATTCGGTCGCAACCGATGCCGGTTGCCATGACGATCCGGTGGTGTGTCCCGCAGCCGATGATCGTTTGCGGTCGGTGACCGGCATCACCCTGAACCTCGTTCCGTCGGCCACATCGGCGGGGCGGGTGGCCAGCCTCGAAATCGACAGTCCGCCGGGCATGAGCTCGCCTTTTTGCAGCGGACAACCGGTGGTGAGCGATGTAGCCGCCTTTTTCGATGCCGGCCCGGACGGCGCAACCAGCGGGTTCTCCAAGGTTGCGATGCGCCAGCCTTCTTCCACCGGGTGGGGGCAGCATCTCCCCGACGAACCAGGCGACGAGGCCATTTCACCCGCCGGAGCTAAGTTGGTGGTGGTGGCGCGCTTTCAAAGCTGCGCGCAAGACGCGCCGCAGTTCGTGGCCGCGCACTTCGTGGTGTACGGTTCGGCGGAGGGCTCCATGATCGAACCGGTCAAGCTGATGGCCGGTGATGGTTCCGAAGTCACCGGGTCCGCCAGTGCCCCGCGCCAGGGAGTCGTGCTGAGCGGCGAAATCCAGAACCAGAAGATCCGGCTCGCCAGTGCCGACAGCGTCGAGGGCAGCGTGGCCGGTCTGGTCACCCAAGGCGCGGATTCGACGACTCGCGGCGCCTTGCTACGCTTCAACTTCCGGGTGCCGGTGGAATCGCGCTGAGTGGATCGCGATCTTGCTTCCCTCGTGCCCTGGTGAGAACAGGATTGAGGGTCAGGGGCGTAACCGGCAGTCGAACAACACGTCCTCGCCCATCGCATAGCGGCGGTGACGAGGACGCAATCCCTGGGATAAATCGTCGATCGCCGGCAAGGTGATGCCTGGTCGGCCGGAACCGATGATCAACGGCGCCACCGCAATCTGCAAGCGGTCCAGCAAACCCGCCTGCAAGAAGGCCGACACGGTCAGGCCACCGCCTTCGATGAAAACTCCGTATAAGCCACGCGCATGCAAGCGCCGCACGATTTTCGGGAGATCCAGGTGGCGGCCATCGCGAGGCACGCCGATTATCTCGACATGATCCGGTCCTGGTCGATCAGTCAGCGCTTCGTCGCAGACCAGCAAGGTCGGGGCGGCTCGATCCTGGAACAGGCCATATCCGGCGGCGAGACGGCGGCGAGGATCAAGCACCACTCGTACCGGATGTGGGCCGACGACCCGGCGAGTGGTCAGTTGTGGATCGTCGCATTCCACGGTGCCGGCGCCAACGACGATCGCATCGCACAGCGCGCGCATCCGGTGCAGGTGCGTCAGGTTCTCGGGGCCGTTGATGTGACGGGACACGCCGTTCGTGGTGGCGATGCGCCCGTCCAGGCTTTGTCCGAGATGCGCCACCGTCAGTGGTCGACTCCGACCCGCCAAGGCGATCGGCAGATAAAGATCCAGTAACTCCGCACCGGTTTCGCTTATCGGTATCCTGGCGATCCAGGAACCGTCAGCGTACACGGTGACCCAGGCGGCGGGATCGTCGGCGGACAAGATGGCCGGCTGTCCAGCATCCAGCCCCAAACCGAAGCGGTCGGGAACCGTCGACAGTGTCCGAACCGTGCGGCGCAGTTCCAGCAACAGCGGCCACATTCGTTCCGGTCCGAGAGGATGTTCGGTGCCTTGCCGTTGGGCGATCATGCGCTGTCCGGCTCCATATCGTTGCCCGCGACCGGGTCAAGGCGCGCGTAAATATCCCCGGATCGGCCGGTCCGGGCCACGGCGGCGAGCCATTCGAGCAGTGGCGCGGCGTCCAGCCATTCTTCCGACCGCAAGCGCTGCGTCTCTCCGACCGACCCGTTGAATCGGTACGGCCCGAGTCGGGCCAGATAAGTCACGCAATCCCGCGCCAGCTCCAGACAAGCCGGGATGTACTCGAAGGAAAGAGCCGGAATGGGTTGTGACAGCCCCTTCAGTACCTCCAGTTCATACCCCTCGACATCGATCTTGCAGAACGCCGGCAGGCCGTGCTCGGCGATCAGTTGATCCAATGTGGTCACCGTGACCGGAACTCGCTCGTCCCAGCGCACGCCAGCAAACCCGCGATCCCGCCGGACTGCCGCGATCCAAGCCGGCGACAGGCTGGTCACGGTCGGCGTCCGGGCGCTGACCAGCAGCTCGGCAACGCCGGGCGCGGCGCCGACTGCCTGCTCGATCAGGGTAATGTGCGCCAAATCGCCGTACCAGCGGCGCAGCAGGGCCATGCACTCCGGTTGCGGTTCCACGGCGAGGATGCGAGCGCCCAGCGGCGTCCAGGCCCGTAGCCGGCTGCCGACGTGGGCGCCGATGTCGAAGCACAGATCGCCCGGCCGGATGAACTGGGCGTAGAACCGGGTCAGTCGGCGCCGACGCAGCGGAATGGCGTGGTACATCAGCACGGAGCGCCACAGCCCCAGGCGGTGCACGAAACGGATTCTGGAGGTCATGGGTCGGCCGCTAGACGAAGGCGAACAGGAAGGCGATGAGAAAGCCGGCGATGGTCGCCAGCCCAACGGCCGGACCGCCGTCCTCGTAGGCTTCCGGCATCATCACCGACGACACCATGGCCAGAATGCCGCCGCCGGCGATGGCGCCGATCACGGTGAGCAGTACCGGCGACGCCTCGGCGAGAAAGGCGCTGCTCAGCCCACCCGCCAGCGTCGCCGCCAGCACCAGCAGGCTCCAGAGGGTAAAAATCCGTCGCGTGCCGAAGCCGGCCTGCCGCATGCCCAGCGTGCTGCCGATCGCTTCCGGCACGCTCGACAGGAAAATTGCCACCAGGAAGGTGAAGCGGAAAGCATCCAGCGTTTCGAAATTGGCGCCGATGACCACCGATGCGGGGATGCCATCCAGCGTAGCGCCGAGAAACAGCGCCAGCGGCGAACCGGTAGCCGCCTGTTTGGCCAGCAGCAGGTCCTGTTCCTTACGGCTCAGACGCTGCACGTTGGCCAGCGCGATTTTTTGCCAGGCTGCGGCGTCGGGTCGCTCGCGCAGGGTGGCGACGTTTTGCAGCAGGCGTTGCGAGTTCAGGGTTTCGACCGCTTGGCGCAGGCGGGGCGATTCGTCGAGCAGTTCGTCGAAATGCTCCTTGCCGATTTTCAGCAGCGCGACGTCGGTGATGGCGGTAACGGTGGCGGTGCGCGGTTCGCCGGTCAGCAGCGCGGTTTCCCCGAACGACTGGCCGGCCGCCAGCCGTGCCAGTGGTACCGCGTTCGGCGCGGTGGATGTACTGGAGGCCGAATCGTTGACCAGCACCGCCACCTCGCCCTGATCGATCAGATACAACGCATCGCCAGTATCGCCCTGTCGAAAGATGGTCTCGCCGGCCGCGACATGCACCGGCTGGACGCACAGCAGCACCTCTTCCATCTCCTCGGGCGGCAGCGAGCACAGCAAATCCACTCGCGCCAACCGGCCCAGCAAATCGGCCGATCGTTCCCGCTTCTGACGCAGCAGGTACAGCTTGGTCAGCGCCGGATGGCGCAGGGCGGCGCCGTAATCGTCCAGCCAGTGGTTGCCCAGGGAATACAGTACGCCGCCCAGCACGAAGCCGGCCGCGACCCAGCACCAACTGACCAGACCGCTCAGGTGAGCCTCTGCGATCAGGCGCTCCGCGCCCTCGAATGCCAGTTCCAGCGCCAGCGCCTGGATCAGCGCGCCGGTGCCGAAGGCCATGATGATGGCGTTGGTCCGCCGCGACGGCCGGCCGTACAGCCCGATCACCACGCCGATCAGCAACGAGGTCATCGCCAGCGTGGCCAGCAGCGCGGCGCCGAGGATTCTGAACGGATCAAGCGGCATGGGGCGCGCTCACTGGGGCGTGGCTGGAACGGGAGGTTCCGGGTTGGAAGGCTCCTGAAGCCAAGCCAGCAGCAGAGTATGGGCGATCGCCACCAGGGTCGGCCCCAGAAATACACCGATCAGGCCAAACGCCAGCAGGCCACCGATCACTCCGGTAAACACGAGGGTCAGCGGCATGCGAATGCCGCGCGTGATGAGTAGGGGACGCAAAATATTGTCCAGCCCACCCACCACCAACAAGCCCCAGCCGGCCATGAACAACGCCCAACCGGTTTCGCCCTGCCCCCAGTACAACCAACCCGCCACCACCAGCAATGGCAGTGCCGCGCCGATCTGGGCGATGGCCAATAGAAAGCAAATGAAGGTGATCAGCACCGCCAGTGGCACACCGACCAGCAACAAGCCCAGCAGCGCCAGGGCCGACTGAATGATGGCGGTCAGCACCACCCCGAGCGCCACCGAGCGGATGGCCTGCCGCGCCTGGTCGCGGGCCTGAAGCGCCTGTGCTCCACCGATGCGGTGGGCGATCCGTTCTGTGAGCGCATCCAGAGTGGTCCCGTTGACATAGAACACCAGCGAGAACACCACCACCAGCAACAATTGCAGAAACAGCGCGCCTATCGAGCCGATTTGCTGAAGTAGCCAGTGGTTGCCCTTCTGTAGTTTCGGCGCGAGCCGTGCTCGCAGGCTTTGGGTGTCGTCAACGGCTTCCCGCCATTGTTTCGCCAGCCCGGAACCGACCAGCGGCAAATCCGCCAGCATCGCCGGCGGTTCGTCGGGAATCTTTTCGACGGCGGCCTTGATATCGGTCACCAGCGTTTCGCCATGGGCGACGAGCGCGGTGATGCCGGTCAGCAGCGGCCCGATCAGCACCCCGATCAGCATCGATGCCAACAGCAACGTGCAGGCCAGCCGGTTCCAGCGAAAACGCTGCCGCAACCAAGCCAGCCCCGGCCATACCGAAATCACGATGAACGCGCTCCACAGCAGGCTGGGCAGAAACGGTCGCAGAATGTACAGCACGGCGAGCAGCAGCGAACCGACGATCACCAGCCGCAAGGCGGTTCGCACCGGTTCGGACAGGGCGGGGGACGAATCGACGGTATTCATGCGGCGAGCCTCCGGCGGCAAAACCGGCAAGCACGCGGAGCGGCGGCCGGTTCGCGCGGGTAGCGACGGGTTGGGTGACCGCTTGTAAGTATAAGCGCCGTTCCGCGCGACTTCGCCGGTCGGGGTTGTGGCGATGGAGATATCCGTGACGTGCTGGAGGAGAAACGCCCAAACGCGTTGCCAAGACTCCCAGGCGCTATCAATAGCCTTGCAACTGAGCAGGTTGGCCCAAGTGCTCGTGACACGCACGAGCCATTTCCTCGTTCTGCTGCTGTTCCCAGTAACCACCCAGTTCCTCTAAACATTTCAGATACCGGTCACGCAAGCGGTCGCGGGCTTGGAGTGCCCAGGATTCCGGGTCTTGACCCAGGAACGGGCCACGATAGGCGCGAAGGAGTGTGTTGGTCGCGGTGGCCAAATCCCCCGATGCGGCACTTCCCTCGTTCGCCTCGCGAACCCATGTCAGAGTCTGGCTGATTCGACGTTCCAAGCACCATATATCGACCCAACAATAGCGCGAATCCAGGGACAGTCGACCGTCTCGCACGCTCAAGGCGTGTTCGTGACTCAGCAACCGGCGCAGCCGGTGGAGCGTGGTGGCCAGGGTTTGCTGAGCGGTATCGCCGTCGGCATCCGGCCACAACGCGTCGGCGATGCGCGCCTGGTTGACGTCACGTCCACCCCAAGCAATCAGAATTTTCAGCAACTCCAGTGGCTTGCGTTGCGCCTTACGGCCAAAGGTCACGGGCTGGTCGTTCACCACCAGCCCAAAGCGCCCTAAGGTATAAATCTTCACCGGCCAGGGCCAGCGTTCCGACGGTGTCATAGTCAGGTCGGGCAGTAACCCGCGCTTGCGGATGAGGGTTTGGACGTATTCGATTTCGATATCGGCATCCAGTGCCGCCGCGCAAAGCCGAGCCACATCATCCGGTTTGAAGAAAGTGAAAAAGATATAGCCTTCCGCTCGGCCCAGTGCCAACGCCTGGCGCAGCAGTCGCAAGCAACGGGCTTTCTGACCCCAGGCCAAGGCGAACTGCGCGGCGGCCAAAGTGTGTAAGAAGGCGGCGACTTGGCTGTGCGTCACTCGGCTCCAGGAGCGCATGCCGGCTAAGTGGCGCAAGGCGTCCGAGCGCTGGCCCAAGCTGGCGTGTACCTGCGCCAAGGCTAAGTGGATGACTGCGGTGGTATGGTAAAATATGCGACGAGCCACTCGCAGGGTTTGTTCCAATCGCTCCAAGGCTTCGGGCAGGCGTCCAGATTGCCAGGCTTCCCAAGCACTCAGGACATCGTAGAGGACACGTTCCAGAGGCCGGAAGGACTTCTGTAATTGCGTGTACCGCTCCAGCGCCGCCCGGCTGGCCTCCAGTCGTCCGGTACTCAGGTTGGCATGCATAAAAGCCGATAACAGGATGCCGTTGAAAACTTTGACTCCATATTCGGCGGCGATGGACCATCCCGCCTCGGCGATGGCGAGACAACGGGCTAGATCGCCTTCGTACCAGTATTGATAGCAAAATTCTCCCCAATGCCAGGCACAGCGCAGCACCGGTTCGACGTGGGTGGCATCCGCATTCGCGGCGCGCAGGATGTTCAGCGCCCAAGCGGCCTTACCGTGTTGGCCGACGTTCCAGATGTAGTGGAGCAACAGCGTATTGAGCGAGACCAGATATAAATCCGGTGGGCCATCGGTTTGCAATAGCCGGGTGATGCGTCGTTCCCAGTCGGCGAATTCCGGGTGCTCCGGGCGGGCGTGGACCAGCAGATTAAAAACCCCGCAGGTGACCCGCGCTTCGAGGGCGGTCGAGGGAAAACTCGGGTAGCGGGTCCGCAATCGTTCGAATTCCACCAGCCAGCCGCCAGCGGCGTGAAAATTATCCCAGGCCAAGCCATAGGTATCGGTGATGGCCGCCCACGCCAGCCACAGACCAGTGACATCGCCAGCGTGCTTGAAGCGACGATAGGCTCGAACCAAGGTGGTGCGGGCAGCGACCGGGTCGCGGGACAATTGGCATTGGCCCCGCCAGAACAGCAACCAGGGCGAACGGTCCCGGATCGCCGATGGCAACCGGCTCAGCCAAGCTTCCAACAGTTGGCCGCGACCTTGCCGCAGCAGCGGTTCGGCCTGTTGCATCACCAATCGGCTGAGTTGTTCCCAATCGCCCAGCGCCTGCCAGAGTTCGACCGCCGCGCTGATCTCGCCGGCTGTTTCGAGAAGCACCGCCGCCTGACGCTGATCATGGGCGCGTTCCGCGGCGCTGAACGCTTCGTGCCCACGATTCAATAGGAAATCACGAAACAGGTCGTGATACTGATAAGTCGTGACGCGGGGTGCCGCATCGGACCCGATGGTTTCACCCCGAAAGGTAAAACAGTGACGCCGCACGAGCGTATCCAGTAATGTCTCCGCTCCATCGTTACCAGTCAGTTGCTTGGCCATGGCGGCGGTCATCTTCGGTAACAGGGCGGTCTTGAGGAGAAAGGTTTGTAGTGCCAGATCGAGTTGATTCCACACCTCAGCGGCGAAGTAGTCGAAGATCAATTCGACCGTCGCCAGTGGTGGCGGAGATCGGGTTGAGTGGGAACGCCGCAGCAGCAGATTCAAGCCGGCCGCCCAGCCTTGCACCTGCTCATTCAACGACCGCACTTCGGTCGCGACCAAGCAGTGTTCGGTGTGTAACCCGGCAATTCCTTCGGCCTCCGCTTGAGTAAGGCGCAATTCCTCGGCCGTGATGATCGTCAATTGACCGTGCAAGCGGGCTCGCGTCAGTGCCGGCGGGGGTTCTCCTCGGCTGGTGATCAAGCAGCGCACCCCGGCGGGCAGATGATCCAACACTTCCGCCCAGACCGCATGCAACGGTGACGCTGCCGGAAGACGGTGATAGTTGTCGAACAGCAGGATGAAGGGAGCACGAAGCCACTGACCCAGCGCCTGCACGTAGCGGCGAGTAAAGGTGGGTAAGTTGTCTTGATACTCCGGGGTAAGCAGCGGTAAAGCTGCATTGGCGACTTGCGCGGTTACCGCGATCCCAAGGTAATAGAAGAAGGTTGCTGGGTCCGCATCGTCTTCATCGAACTGGTACCACAAGCAGGGGATTCCACGCGCCTCCACGTAACTCGCCGCCAGCGTGGTCTTGCCGTAACCTCCCGGCGCGCCGATCCAGGCACAGGGCCGATCGGCGAATGCGTCCAGCCGCTCGAACAACCGTCCACGAGGGAAAACCAGTGGCAGCCAGGGTTGGTCCAGTTTGGCCAACGCGGTGGAGGGTATGAATCGGTTTGCCTCTCGATACTCCACGACCTGACACCTTGACAGATGCAATGTAGGCAGCGATACCCCACCTAATCAATCAACTACTCAAAAAATTTGAGCACCTGATTGAAAAGCTAACTATAAAATTATGGGAATGCTGTCCCCTGTTAAGGGGACATTTATAATAATGCAATGTTAATGATTCTAATGTAACTAAATAGGTCGGCGATGAAACGCGCCAAAGCCCTTGCCTCTCTACGTCAATTATGCTGCCTGGGTCTGAGCCGGGAGATCCTGATTCCGGAATTGCTTCACGCCTTGCACATGTTCATTCCTTCGGAAAACAATGTATTCAATGGGCTCGACGAACATTTGCTACCGACGTTCGTCATTCCAGAATTTGTGATTCCAGAAGTGGTGGAAACACTCCAAAGCGAGTGGCATCGGCTTTATGTCAAGCCATTTCACGCGCGAGCGCTTGCTTGGTATAACCACCATCGCGTGATGCCGGACGTGCGTATTCTGGATGAACGGTTTTACCGCAGCGATTTTTATCATGTGGTGTTCCGACCCTATAACCAGCACTACAGGATACAGATGATCCTCAAAAGTAATGGTGCCATGGTCGGCGGCATCTCACTGGCCCGCTCCCAGCACCAGCAACCGTTTGACGCTGAAGATATCCAGCAACTTAGGCGTCTGCTGCCTTATGTGGAACATAGCTTGCAGGCGCGCAACGAACCAGTTGTGGATTATGTGGACAGTGGCCAAACCGGGTTAGTGATCCTGAAGCGCAACGGCTCGGTTGTTCATCTCAGTGATTCGGCCCGACACTTGCTGTTCCTGGCTACTTATGGCGCGGTCCCGGTAGGACAAGAACATGTCAGCCTGGCGGTCACGGTGCCGCCGGTATTACGGCAACTCTGCGCTAATCTCGATGGGATTTTTCAGGGCTTGGATGCGCCTCCGCCCAGTTTTTCCCACACTAACGGTAGCGGTCGGTTCGTCTTCCGTGCCTACTGGCTGCAACCACCCACGATTCACCTGGGGCTGGATGCGCGGGCCCATCCTCCCAGTGACGACGGCTTGATGGGCGTGCTGATCGAGCATCAGGAACCACTGCGGCTACAACTCCATCGCAAACTGCAAGGCTGGCGCTTGTCCCCTCGGGAACAGGAAGTCGGCCTGGCATTGGCCGAAGGTCTCTCGCAGACCGCCATCGCCGCGCGATTGAATATCAGCGTCCAAACCGTGATCACCTACGTGCGCCGCCTGTATGCCAAGCTCGAAGTCCACAATCGCGCGGAGTTGCTCGACAAGCTGCGGACCCTAACATCGAAGACCGTTCAGTTGTAACTTCCCCTAGATTTTGCCCTTTCGGATAGACAATTTCCGAATCTGTAAGCGATCTGTAAGTTCCCCTGTGCTCAAAATAGTCATGATCGGCTTATTTGTAAGCGCCCCCAGGGGAATGCAAGGAATGCGCATTAGAAACCACCAGAGGTTACAGATCAGGAAATTGTGGCATCCGATCTGGATCGGCCAGACCGCGAGCAACCCATCGGCATTGCAGCGATGCTAATTATGGTGGCTGGGAAACCTCAGTGTGTTGTCAAGCTGGATTATGGGAAAACCCCTCTCGCTGCATTCATCGTCGCCGCGACCCAAAGCAGCTACCAGCACACTGATGCGGGTGGCTATCTTCAGAAGATCTTACCCTGCCACTGGAGCACGAATACAGCCAGCCGATGGCATCGCCAACGATCTGGCACCACACATAGTCCGTAGCCGGTTCGATTCATAAGCCCACGATGGAGTCAAAGAGAAGTGCGCGAAACCCCAGCTGCACGCGCGGCTAAGCGCATCAAAACCATGCTTAGGCGGAGCTTACTTATATTTCCTTGACAATCATACTATTCCTTAACTTGTGACGGATAACTTAAAGGAGAACGAAATGGCTGAGAAAGTGATAGGGATCGATGAGCTGTTTGATAACGCCGCCCTGACTTGCCCAAGCAGCGAAAATGACGTCAAAAGTACCCGCCTCCATCGTTTGTTGCGGGCTATTGTGATGCGCGCCAGCACTGTCGAGCGAATATTCAAGAATAACAGTGATTTTTCAAAATATGTCTATCAACGACATGACACCCAAATAATCCAATTGCGGATGATGGCGGAAATGCGCCGTCAGGCTAGTGTTGTTTCTCGGTTAGCAGCAAGCACAGATGATGATCCTGAATTGCAGGCTCTCTCTGACACTATTGCCGCTTTACCCGTTGCATCAGCTTGCTATGACGACCTCCATCAGCGTGCATATGAGATATTCGATAGTCGGGGCCGCGAACACGGCTATGCGCTCGATGATTGGCTGGCTGCGGAGCGGGAAATGGTCGAGTGCCGCGAACGTATGTCCGAATCGCTCGCCGGGCATTATCGAACCTTGTTACAGCGCGGTTTCGTGGATCCTTCTCATATCTTTGATGAGGTTCCAGAGATTCCGCCTCTCAGTTCTTTCAAGCTCATATCCGACGCTCTCAAGTCCGGTGATCTGACCATCTCCGCGCCTCAGCGACAACAGTTCGATCAGCAGTGGGCGCAGGCCATTCAGCTCTTTAGCGCTCGTTGGGAGCGTCTCACGCGACGTCCATTCGACAGGAGTATGCCCTGGATCGATGATTTGGTACGCCGAAAAGCACCCGTTCCAATCCAGCCTTGTTGGGACATCAAACTTATGTCGCGTGAAGCATGCGCTTTAAACGCCGAGCCTTCAGCGACTGCGCTAGAGAATAGCACACAGCATAATGTTGCCGCTTGTGGGGATTGTCGTGCGAGTGACTTGCTCGCACGGGCGGGAGTACCTCCACTCTCGACGCCCACCGAGAAGCAACCTCGATACACTTTTCCCGTAACACTTTTGCAACGTGAAGACATTTTCTATGACTACGGCCTGATCGTTCCAGTGGAAGAGGTTGGTTCACTTGGGGACCGTATTACAGGCACCGAAGAGCGTGCCATTACCGCAGTGCAAGCGATTGCCAAAGAGGCGCAGGCTGTCATCGATTTTCTCAAAGGTTTACAGCTTGAGTCCGCTCTTGGATTGGATCTAGAGGATTTGGGTCAGGCAATTAAAGGCCTTGAAACAGTCGATAAAGCGACGCCACTATTTGAGATTCAACAATCGAAAAATCGCTTCACCGAGTGGGCCACTATTGTGCGTGATGCCGCGCGCCGACGTCTGCTCTTGTCTCGTATCCCCGCCACAGATGACCCTAAGAAATATATAGACGAACTTAGTGCGGCGATCAATGATATTCCGAAGACCCGTTTTTACAAGGATGACCAGTTTAGTTATGATAAGGTCGACAATGGCCCACAGAGAGACTATCTCCAGATCTATGATCCCGATTGGCCAGGTGATCCGGCAAATAATCGCAGGGCCGAGCCAAAATGGCTTTGGCCCGGGCCTATCACTAAATTTCAAGGAAATATGGCTATCGAAGAAAACCAGCAGCGTAGGGAACTTTCGTTCTACCTTTACTTCATCGCGGATAAATTGAAAAACCGCCTAGATACGTTGGTGTCGGCAGCCTCCAAGATGCGCGATGCTGTTACAGGCTTCCAAGGCAATGTAGAGACGATTCGGGAAGATTTCGAAAAGCTCGCAACAGGTATCCTCAATGAGACGGCATGGGTGCTTGCCCGACTGCTCGATGATATCGCGTCACAATTACCGTTGTGGAGCCAGGAAAGGTCTGAAGGATCGATGAGACTCGGTCTACTCGTGGTCTTTCGCCAGTGCTGGACACCTGATGGCTATGTCAAGGGTAAATTGGTAGGTCATAAGAATCTCATTCCCGATCAAAGAGAGAAGATCCGGCGCCGCACGTTCGTCAAGACGGTCTCGGAGCAGGTAAGCACCCAGGAATTCGCGCGCACTCGCCAGCAGGATTTTAGCCGTAACCAAAAAGAAACGTCTGAGGTCATCAACGAGAGCGCCAACAAGTTTAATATGACGATTGGGGCCAAAGGGGGCTTTGATATTGGGATTGGCAGTCTTGATATCGATACTACCACCGAATACGGGTTCAATAATATGAGTCGATCAACACGGTCATCGATTGCCGAAGCGTCGATGAAGTCCGCGATGTCATACAATGAGAAACGCGAGGTCAAGATTCGCGAAGAGATCGAAACACAAGAAGAGTTTGAATCTGTTACTGAACTACATAATCCCAATCAGGAAATCACTGCGAACTACTTTTATTATCAACTCTTGCGACAATACGTGGTCACCGTTGCACTGCATGATGTGCGGCCGGTGCTCTTGCGTACCCGCCAAGTTCCCTCTGAATCTGCAATCGGCGACAAATTCCTTGCCGACCACGCGCACATTCTTCTTAACGTACTGCCGGCACAGTTATCCACCGATCTTCAGGATACCGTTAACGAAATCGAAGTGTTGGCTCGTAATGTCCTCCACGCACGAACGCGATTCAATCAAGATCAAAGCGCCTACCAAGAGGTGCTACGCTCGACGCGCCCCGTTGATCCCGATCAAGCGCGGGAACGAGATGAACGCCTGAGCAGGCTTCAGGAAACCGCCCGTAATGCTCAAGAATCATTCATCGCCGCAGACGAAGCTTACTCGAAAAACCGGGTACGCCTCGACCGAGTCATCGAGCACGTTCGCAAAAACCGTTGTCATTACATGCAATTTATCTGGCAAGCGTCACCAACGACAGACTACGACCGAATTTTGCACACGGAAACGTTTGGCGGACATCCCTTGCCCCTGCTGACGCGCGGCCTACAGCGTCAAGGCTATTTCGGAAACGAAGAAATTTTCGATTTCGCCGGGCCTTCGTGGGGATTGGCCGATGCCTTGCTAAAAATGCTTACGCCCGGATCTGATCTCGCGGCGTTACCAGAAGAACAACTTCGCCAGACAGAGCTCTTCCAACTGCTCTGCCGGTATTATTCTGCGGAGGAGATAGATAATCTTATTGAACAAATTGGAAATCAAAATTTTATTATGGATCCTGCAATCAGAAATAGCGTGCTTAGCAGTCGAACAGTTCAAATTGCTCAGGATGCCTTGGTGGTCGAGACCATGCCGGGCCAAATCCCGCTCCTGGAAGGGTTCAAGGCAGCTCATCGGATGCTCGATGTCGAACGCGCGTGCCTTGAAAACATGCACCTCAAAGCCCGCATTGAGGATAGACCCTGGAAAGAACGTGGAGAGGATAGTTACAGAATCATTCGTGGTGGAACGGATATAACCGCTTCTGTTACTAACGACAATAATGGTGGCAACCCATAATGCCTGTTAGGTAACGGAAATGGCTGGTGAAAGTACAGGCGTTACGGCGGCCGACCGAGGAACCGCCGATCGCGGCGTTGGCGATAGAGTGGATGCCACCACACAGCGCGGGTGCATCGACGCGTCGTGGGTTATGCTCTTCCTGGACAGGACTACAAGAGGATTCGCCAGATTCGGCGGCAACATCACCAGCGTCCCGGCCCAGGTTCTCATCAGCCGCCTGGCCGAGCTCAAAGACGATGACATCGTCAACCTGCTGATTGATCTGAAAAAGACCGACGACACTAGCGGCAGTGATTATCTGCAGCGGATCATATCCATGATGAACGTCTCGTTGATGAGGGATTTTGTCTCGGCGCGCGAAGGGTTCTACAGCTACGTTTCCGAGCATTGGAAACCGTCCTTCGAAGATGTGTGCGCATTCCTCGGCGGCGTCGCCTTCGGAATTCTCGAAGACTATGTCGGAACCATACAGTTTGTCTTTGACGTCACGAAATCTCGCTTACGCGAAGAGAAAGACCTGCTTGAAAGCATTCTACTGTTCGCGACAGGCAAGAACAGCGAAGCGAAAGTAATTTTGCTGAGGAAAGTCGAATTTTATGCTGAAGCAGTCAGAGAGTTCTTTTTAGCCCTGACCAGTCTCGTTAAGGAACTACGTGCGAATCCCATCGGCCTGCTCAGCGAGAAACTCACTTCGTTCTCAAACCGGTTTAAGAACCATCTCAAGCGTTTTGAGTTTTTTGAGGCGGGAAAGATGATCGGCCCCATCGCGGGGCTGATCCTAACAGCCATCGTCGGACTGCTGCGCGCCGGGTTGGCGGTTGGCCGCCGTCTTCTGACCCTATTAGCCAGGGTCGATCTGTCCGCTGTCAAGCGATTTCTGACCCCAAAGAACACGCGACGTCTGTTCGAGCACCTGAAGAAGCTTGCTAACGGGGAAATCCCTTTCTCTCAAGAGCTGTCGTTGGACGGTTTCGGCAATATCGGTTTCGGACCCGACTTCGCCTACGCGTATGCCATCGACGGATCGACTGGGCGCGCGACACGTTTACTCAACGTCTTTACCGACGATCTCGTCTTCGGCGTGCGCGAACTATACAGCAAAGCTGTTCATCTCGCCGATGACGGATTATCCGATCTAATCGAAGAAGTTGCGAAAACATTCGAGGATTTGAAAGTCAAACGGCAGCTCAGCGCGCAGGAGCGCAAGATGTTAAAACGCGAAGCAGAAGAATTGAAGGATTTAGGCAATAAGAAGAAACTTTCGCGTGCCAAAAAAATCCCGAAGGAGATTCTGGAGCGCGTCAGCAAAGCTGTCAGGGATAAGTACCCGGAAGATGTTTTCCGATTCATCTGGTCGATGGAGGAAGACATAAAACCAGGCTTAAAAAAGTTCAGGCTGCGCCCGATTGATAACACACGACACCCTCAAGAGTGGGCGCGATTTCAGAAAGCGATCGGCGACCAGCGCGGTTATACCTTCGGAGGCAGATGGCCGGAGTTAAATAGCAAGAAACTGAATATCAACTTCGAGATCGACAATTTGGACATCGACGGTTGGATTGATGAAGGAAAGCATATCATTAGCGAACCGACTGAGGGGAAAATCGGTGACGCTATCGCCCAGTTGGGAAAATTGCGACGTGTTGCCCAAGAGGCAAACCTCCCAGGCATCCGTTTTTACACTACTCATCCGGCCTTTAAAAAGATAATTGAAGAGAGGCTGTCAGAACTTAAATGGCTGGGGGGAGAAGGGGGGGTCTTTATCGAACTACTTGATTGAATCTATCTCTTCTGATAAGTGCTGGTTAGCGAAGCGTAACCCGCTGATTCCAGCAAGTTCCCCTAATCCGAAGATCGTGGGACCGTTTCTTGCTTCTTCTACCAACCCCCTAAGGAATAGCACCATGTCGAATACTGGATCGATCTTGCAGACGGCTGAACTAAAAACTGACAAGGATTACCTCGCACCGGACGGTTCCGAGATCCGATTGTTGCTAACGATGAGAGGCGGCGGCCTTGCCCACTGCACCCTACCGGCGGGCAAAACCACTTCGCCGAAGGTACACCGTCAAGTCGAGGAAATCTGGTACATCATCGGGGGACAGGGCGAAGTCTGGCGTAAAAACGCCGAGGCTGAAGTCACCGTCCGCGTGCAGCCTGGAACCTGCTTGACGATTCCACCAGGAACGGCTTTTCAGTTCCGCAATACAGGCACCCTACCGCTGTGCATCGTTATCGCGACGATGCCACCGTGGCCTGGTCCCCAGGAAGCCCAAGATGCCGTCGGCGTGTGGCCTGCCACGGCCACTGCAAGCGCGGAATAGAAAGCTGAAGAATTCAGAAAATTGCAAAGAATAACGACCTCGGTGTGGTGGGTTTCTAACCAACCACGTACCTCGGTACGACGGGTTAGCGCGTACCTCGGTACGGTGGGTTACCTCGGTACGGTATTTTCTAATACTACAGTTGTAGAAACTCACGTAAAGTCAGCGCGGAATGGATTGACGAAGCCTAATCCGCCGGAGTCCAGGTCTCATGTAAAGTGGACTTCGGGGAGACGCCCTAACTCATCTCCCACTTCGTGGTACATTTTTCGGCAATACTCAGCGGGAGGGCCGGCGCTTGGGCATTTGGAGATCCCTGCCCTCGAAATGCCCCAGGTGCCCCCATCCATCAAGAACACCATCGCCACGAGGTTGGCCGAAATGAAAGTCGAACTTTTGGTTCAGAATGTAAAATGCGGCGGTTGCGCTAGCGCGATTCAAACCGGCTTGAGCCAGGATGCCCGCGTCAAGGCAGTCACGGTGGATGTGCCAACCGGTCGGGTGAGCGTGGAAACCGAAGGGGATATCGGCGCGGAGCTGCGCGCGGCGCTGCAAGCGTTGGGGTATCCCGAAAAAACCGCTTGAAGGGACGGAACGGCGGGAAGCGAGGCGGCCTCCATGCCGCAGCAAATCAGGATCTCGCGATCAGAAACGGGTACCGATGTTGATGCCGACCACCCAGGGATCGATCTCCACGGTACCGAGACTGACGCCGTTCAGCTTGGCCTTGGTGTCGATGTCCATATAGCTGACGACGCCGTTGACGAACCAGTTCGGCGCCACGTCGATATCGACGCCCAATTCCCCCGCCAGACCCCAGGACGGATCCAGTGAAAGGCTGGTGCCAGATAAAGCGCCGGTGGTGTCCTCGTTGAAGAAAAAGGTGTAGTTCAAACCGATGCCGGCATACGGGCGGATGTTGCTGGTCGGCATGAAGTGATATTGCACGAAGAGCGTCGGGGGCAACTGTAAGGTGTCGGCGACCTTGCCGGCGCCCGTCAGTTCGATGTCGTGCCTGAACGGTAGGGCGAGGAGCAGTTCGATACCGATGTTGGGATTCACCATGTAGGTGAAGTTGAAACCCAGACTGTAACCATCGTCCACGTTGATATCGACGCCGGGCTGGCCCAGGAGATTGGTCAGGTTGTCCGATTTGGGAAACACCCCCCAGATACCGGCCCGGGCCACCCAGTCGCCTGCCTCGTAAGCCCGCGCCGCCGCACCCGCCAGAAAAGCGCCCACCAGGGCCGCCGCCACCGCGCTTTTAACCAGTTTCGAAGACATGATGCGTTTCCTATTGTTATTGAGTCGATGGTGTATGTGAATGGCGAATAAAAAACTGTATTACAGCAAGGTTATTGTGTGCTATTCACAACACTTTCGTCAAAAAAAATGAGGTGTATCAATCAAGAAAAGCAAGGTATCTACCCCTCTTCCAGGGGAGGCAGTATCTGCATGACCTCCTCGAAAGTGGTCAGGCCGGCGGCGATCTGACTAGCGGCGCTGACCCGTAGCGGGCGCATGCCTTGCTCGAAGGCACCGCGTCGCACGAGCTCCTCGTCCGTTTCCGCCCGCAACAAGCGGCGCAGTTCCGGCGTCACCACCAACAGTTCGTACAAACCCACACGGCCCAGATAGCCGGTCTTGCGGCATTCCGAGCAACCTTGCGGCACACCGACGGCGGCGGGTTTCGGCAGCGGCCAGGGCCGGACCAACGCTTCCCACAGCCCGTCCTCGATCTGGCCGCTCGTCTTGCAATACGGGCAAAGCGTGCGCACCAAGCGCTGCGCCATGACGCCGATCAGTACGTTCTGGATCAGGTAATACGGCACGCCCAGGTCGAGCAGACGGGTCACCGCCGAGACGGCGTCGTTGGTATGCAGGGTGGACAGCACCAGATGTC
>DAOTGT010000017.1:0-28934 GCA_035447285.1 Candidatus Competibacter sp. | reverse complement strand
CTCTTTACCACATTGGGGATCTTTTGCCCCTCATTCCATTTGTGCAACAAAGCCCTTCGCTGCGGCAAATCCGCGGCTGATGCAAGGCGATATCCGATAAACCTCGTTTCCCTTTAACGACAGGTAACGGCTGATGTTGAAGTCAGCCACTTTGCATGATCGGGACTTTACGGGAAGACCGCTTATCCGACGCGAATGTCGAACATATTGCCGAGGAGTTGGAGAGTATGGGTTCATGGAATGAATCGTGACCCGTTCCTTATTTTCTCTCGCCGTCCGGGCCGAACAGATGCAAGCGCTCGCAATCCAGCCGCAGTTTCACCACGTCGCCCTTGTGAAAGGGACGAATACCCGGCAGGCGCGCGACCAGAATCGGATTCGGGTCGGCCATGCCGGCGAGCCGCAGATAAAGCAGGGTTTCGTGACCCAGATATTCGGCGTCATGCACCGTCGCCCGCCATCCCGTCTCCTCTTCGACGGCGAGCGACAAATGTTCGGGACGAAGACCGGCGGTCAGCGATTGTTCCAGATAATCTCCCCAGCATTCGGTCGCGGTGGCGGCGAATGCCAGCGGCGCCGACTGATCGCCCGCCCGTAACCGCAGTCCTCCCGCGTCGGCGACCAGTCGCGCCGGGAACAGGTTCATCGGCGGATTGCCGATAAAGCCGGCCACGAACGTGTTGGCGGGCCGTTCGTACAATTCCTGAGGTGGCGCCACCTGTTGCAGGTGGCCATGATCCAGCACCGCCACCCGGTCGCCCAGCGTCATTGCCTCGGCCTGATCGTGGGTGACGTAGATGGTGGTCGCGCTCAACCGCTCCAGCAGATCGCTCAGTTCGGCGCGGATTTGCACTCGCAACCGGGCGTCCAGATTGGACAACGGTTCGTCCATCAGGAACACAGTCGGTTGCCGCACCAGCGCCCGGCCCATCGCCACCCGCTGGCGCTGACCGCCGGACAATTGCCGGGGCAAACGGTCCAGCAGCTCGCCCAGACCCAGTAGTTCCGCCGCCCAGCGCACCTGCCGTTCGATTTCGGCACGGGGCAGGTCGCGCATTTTCAGCGGAAACTCCAGGTTGCGCCGCACCGACATGTGCGGATAAAGGGCATAGTCCTGGAACACCATCGCCACGTTGCGCCGTTGCGGCGGTTGATCGTTGACCGCTTGCCCGCCGATGCGCAGGGTACCGTGCGTCGCGGTTTCCAGACCGGCCAGCAGCCGCAACAGGGTGGATTTGCCGCAGCCGGAGGGACCGACCAGCGCCAGCGCTTCCCCGTCGGCAACGGTCAGATTGAAATCGAAGACCGCTTGGGTTCCGCCCGGATAAATTTTGTCAATGTGTTCGAAATCAACGCTGGCCATGGCGATTCCGTCAATCGGAAAACCGTTCCGCACCAAGCAGCGGCAGCACCCGCTGGATGATCGGATCGGCGGCGAAATAGCGCTGGATGACGCCGTCCCGCAAATGGTTGGCCAGAGCGATCAGGATCATGCTCTGGTTCAGGGCCAGATAGTGGTAGGCGACCTGACCGCTACGCGGGTCCACGGCATCGTAAAACCCGAAATCGCCGTACAGAGGATAGCGTTCCGCCAGTTGCCGCAGGTTGACGACGGCCGCCTCCGGGTCCGTCAGCAGGGCCAGCGCTGCCGCGTGCGGAGTCACCGCGCCAGCCGCATAGCCACGCGCTCCCAGCAGGCGAACCCCGTATTCGCCATAACCGCGACCGTCCGGCTTCGAGCTGGGCGACAAGCCCCAAACCGGATAGCTCAGATACTCCAGGGCGAAGCGGCGTTGGATCTGGGTATGAACCCACGCGTTGCGACCCAGACTGGCGGGCGCCAGGCGCGGTTCGTCCAGCACCAGCAACGGCATCAGCGCCTCGAACAGACTGCCACCCCAGGACGGCACGTAGCGCAGCCCTTTCCAGACGTAGTAACCGCCAAAGAAGGTGTGGCCGTTCACGGTCTTGATGGTACGGCCCTTGGGCGATTGCGACTGCCAGTCGAAGTCGCGCGGGAAGGTGCGAGCCATCCGGTACCAGTGCTCCGCCGGCGCCTCGCTCTTGCCGATGGCGATCAGGCTGCCCAGCCGCGATTCGGTGTACAGCAGGCCATAGCTGTATTCGGAGCGGCCGGGCAGGTTGACGTAGTAGCCGTGCATCATCAATTGCTCGACCGGATCGTAGAAAAAGCCGTAATCCTCGCGGGCGATCAACCGGGTACAGCGTTCCGCCAGTTCGGGCACGCTGTTGCGAATCACCATCAACCCAGCACTCAGCCAGGCCGAATCGACGAAGGAAATGAAATGACTGGTGCGTTCCAGACTGGTGGTGTCGTAGTAGTTGAAGAAAAACCCTTGCCAGGTCTCCAGTCGCTCCAGCGTGTTCAGCGTCCGGCTCAGCCGCGCCCGCGCCTCGTCCGGGTCGATCAGGCCCAATTCCCGCGCGGCGACAATGTCGATCAGATACAGGCCGATGTTGGTGACGTTGGTGTAGTCGCCTACCCAAGCCCGTTCGGGATCGATGGAATCGGCGAAGCGCACCGTGTCGAGCGGTAGGCCATGCTCCCGGTCACTCAAGGCCGCCAGCCCGCGCCAGGTATCGCGCGCCAGCCGCTCCAGGAACGCCCGGTCGTCGGCCGGTAATTCCATCGGGTCCACCAGCAGGCGTTCCGGCCAGCCAGCCAGTCGGGCTTGGATGTAAGGTTGGGCCGCCTCCTTGCCGCCGAGGCGGTTTTCCCAGGCGGTCTTGTTGGGTGGAATCACCGGATCATGGATGCTGGGGCCGGGTTGACCGGTTTTGATCAGAGCGATGTCGTCCAGCCAGTAGGCGCCGGCGACTGGCGAGCGGCGCGGTTGCAATACCAGGGTGAATTGGCGCAGATGGCGCCAATCGGCGATGCCGTTCATCCGCCGCAAGGGGATCTGGAAACGCCGCCAGCGGTCGGTGATACCGTCGATCACGGCGCTGCCCCGGCGCAGCAGACCGGGCGGCGCTCCCGCCAGCGGTTGCTTGAATTCGAGCTTCAAGGCATCAGCGTAACCGACCCGAGCGTCACCACGAATCCACAACTCCAGATGATCGTAAGCTGAGGCGTCCAGATCGGGCAGGGTCAGTTGCCAGCCGATGTCGTCCGTGGCGTCGGGAGCGAAGCGATAGCGGAGATGCAATGCCCGGCGGCTGTCCGAAGAATCCGGCCGCTGCGTCGGTTCCAGTCGGTAGCCGATTTGGCCGGCGCGGCGATTCGGCGCGGTGGTCCAGCCGCTCATGGTCACGCCCGAGGTGGGGCTGGCGGTGTGCTCGAAATCGTGTAACGGCAGAGGCGGGACGGCGGGTTCGGCGGGCAGCCAGCCGGGGTGGAGCAGACAGCCGAGCAAAGCGAGGCGGAAAAGCGGAGACATGATTGCGGTGGCCAGTGCGCGCGACGGATAGATCGTCATTGTAGATCAAGAAAATCCCCAACCAGACGGCGATCCGCGCGCCGATGCCTTCGCCTGAGCAGCATTTTCATCAGAATTTCATGGCACCCGATTAAGTTGACGGATCGAGTCCAGCTTCGAGCCGGGGCCGCCCATTTTCCGCTCAACTTTATCGGATGCCGTATGTTCCAGGAAATTCTGCTCGTTCCCGCCGCCGCCGGGGCTTTGGCTTTCACCGGCCTCAAATGGCGTAAGCAGCGCCAGTATCATCAACTGCAAGTCCGCCAGCGCGATCTGGTTGCTCATTATGGTGCCAATCTGAATTTACCCGAACAGCTACCCGACGCGTTGCCCGATTTCCAGCGACGGATCGCGGTCGTTCCCCAGCCGTTGCCAGCGGGCACGTTCGAGACGCTACGGGAAGCCGCGCTCCGTCACGCCCGTACCGAACGCAGCTATTTTCCCGCCCACAAGAAGGGCGGCACTATCGCCTATGAAGATCTGCACCAAGTCGCGCCGGAAATCGTCGCTTTCTATCAGTCGGACTACCTGCGCCGCTTGTGCGCGGCGGTGATCGGCGAGCCGGTCGTACCCACGCCGCTCAACGATCAAAGTTCCTGTTCGCTGCTGTTTTACGACCGGCCGCGCGACCATATCGGTTGGCACTACGATTACAATTTTTACAACGGTCGGCATTTCACCGTGTTGTTGCCATTGGTTAACCGTCATCTCCATGAAGACCGGCTGTCGTCGGCACAATTGGTCATCCGCCAGGACGACCGGGAAGTGATGGTGCCCACGCCGCCCAATACCTTGATCATGTTCGAAGGGGCGAAAGTGTTCCATAAAGTCACCCGCTTGGAGGAGGATGAACTGCGGGTGATGCTCAGCATGACCTTCTGTACCCGGCCGCAAGCGTCGCTGCTCAAGGGTACGATCCGCCGCTTCAAGGACATCGCCTATTTCGGCGTGCGAGCCTTGTGGAGCTGATCGATAGGACTCAATAGACAGGTCCTTTGCCAATCGCCACCCGCATCGGGGCAAGAGATCGGTCCAGGGTGTCAGTTGCCGCCATGGCCAGACGGTTTTTGGCGCCTCGTCGGCGGCAAGTGGAGAAACGCAAGCAGGACGGCTATCTGTTTGGGATACTGGACCAAACGGGAGCGGGCGATGGTCAGCAGTTATCTGGTTTGCGATTTATGCGGGCGGTTCGGGCCGCCGGCCGGTTTTCTGAGTCAGGATGGTTTGCGGCTCTGTTACCAGTGTTGGTATCAGGAGCGGTTGGGTGGCAATCCATCGAAGGATGGCGAACCGGGATCGTCACCGCCGGAGGAACCCGGAACTTCGCGGGAATCCGACACCGACGCGGGTAAGAACGACTAACGGCGCTCGTCGGCCGCCAGCGTTGCGGCTGGCGCCGCCGGCTCGGTTGGCGTGGGCGCGGCCTTGCCCAACCCCAGTTGCGACAGCAACATGCCGGCGAGCATCAGGCCGCAGCCCAGCAACCCACGGCCGGATAAGGCTTCGTCCAGCAGCAACCAGCCACCCAGCGCCGCGAACACGGTTTCCAGGCTGAGAATGATCGCGGCATGGGAGGGTGGGGCGTCGCGCTGAGCCACCACTTGCAGGGTGTAGGCGATGCCGACCGAGAGCAGACCGCCGTACAGGATCGGCAGCGTCGCGTCTTGGAGGCCGCGCAGGGAGATCGGCTCGATGGCCAGCGCCACACCCAGGCTTAGCACGCCGCAGACGGTGATCTGCAGGCAGGCCAGCAATACCGGCTCGATCCGCCCGGATAGCCAGCCGATCACCAGCACATGCCCGGCCCAGAAAAATGCCCCGGCCAGTACCAAGCCATCGCCTTCGGCCAGAGTCAGGCCATCGGTCATGGTCAGCAGATACAAGCCGACCACGGCCAACCCCGCGCCGACCCAAGTGCTCGGCGGGGTGGAGTGCCAGAACAAACCCAGTAACGGCACAATGACCACGTACAGACCGGTGATGAAACCGGCTTTACCGGCGGTGGTATGGACCAGGCCAAGCTGTTGCAGCGTGGCGCCCGCGAACAGGAACAACCCGGCCAACAGGCTACCGGCGAGGATCGTCCGCCAGTTTCTCGGCGGGGCCGAGCGGCTGGCGCGCGAGCCGATCAGCAGCAGGGGCAGGAGCGACAATGCGCCCAGCAGAAAACGCACCCCGGTGTAGGTGAAGGGACCGACATGATCCATGCCAACCCGTTGGGCGACGAAGGCAAATCCCCAGATCAGTGCCGTTAGCAATAGAAGGAGCTCCGCCTTCAGACTCTTGAGATTCAACATGCCGTCTTCCGGGTCTTGGAAAGGGTGGAATCATACCCGACCGGCATGGTTTCGACATGAGTCGCTTGGTCGCGGCTTGCCCGGCGCTGGAAAACCCTTATAATCGTCCTTCCCTCCCTGCCGGGGTGGCGGAATGGTAGACGCAGCGGACTCAAAATCCGCCGGTAGTGATACCGTGAGAGTTCGAGTCTCTCTCCCGGCACCAATAAAACGATAAGTTAGAAATGCGCTGGGTTCCCACCATTTCCCCCATCGTCCACTCGCCCGCAAGCAACCGCGTTTGTCCACAACAAGGAAAAGCACCCGAGCGAGTGTCCATCGTGGCGTGCTGAATAGCTCCCCTGATTGTATTTTTCAGTCAATCGAAGTGCTTTGATAGGTATTTACTCTAACCATCCGGTTCGAGCGCTTGCCGCCGTTGCCGGAACCGTTCCCGCTCCCGGTCGTTGCGAATCCTTGCCTTGAGGGCGCGTCGGCAGTTGCCGTACCTCATTCTCGTGCAGTTCGAGTCTCAATGAGGTCTCTCGTGGGAGCCACAAGATGTAGTTGTCAGGTCCCACGAGATTCAGCGGTACACCTCGCGGCGGTGTCCAACACGGATGATTTCCACGGTCAGCATGGCATTCCGCACGACGTAGACCATCCGATAGTCTCCTTCGCGAATTCGCCACGCATGTTGGGTTGTTGGCCATCTTGATTGCGCCAGGTGGATAGGGATTGCCGCGCAGTGCCTCAGCCATCGCCACCAGCCGGGCAATGATGGGCCGGGGCAGTTTGCGGAGTTCCCGTTCCGCCGATGGCTTCCACTTCAGACTATAGGAGTCCATCGGCTTGCAGCCGGGTCACGACCTCATCGTGGTCGATGGCGGGTTCATCCCGTCGTTCCGCCAGCGCCGCTAAATCTTCCAGGTCCTGCAACAGTTCATCGAACTCGTTCGCCGGCAATATCACCGAGACTTTCCGCCCGGCATCGTCAATCACATACTGAGGGTGAAGCGTGGTTGTGGCCATACATCCTCCTGGATTGTGTCAGAGTCGAATATCTTGCTATTCAATGCCGCGCTATCAGGCCGCTTGCCGTGGGCACTGACGCACGACCAGCCGCACGCCCGGCTGTGGGGTTTGTTCGGTCAACTCCAACAATCGCTGGGATAGCACATCTTCGGAATACCGTTTCCCGCAGTCATCAGCGTTCGGCCTTCCATGCCGTCGCGATCACGGGGCGGGGCCTTCACTGACCGATAGCGGCCTCCAGATCAAACTGAACACGACATACGGTAGTCAAACGAATGTCCCGTGCAAGTGATTTTCGACCCTCCGCGTCTACATGAAACGCACTCCACGCCAGTACGGCTATCCGCCGGACAGGCTGGCGAAGGTCACAAGACGGTGTGGAACCAGCAAAAATGCCGTCCGGGGTGTGGGTGGTCGCCGAAGACAGTGCCTACTACTTGTTGACTTGTTCCCGTATCCGGCGCAAACCGCAAACGCCGCCGCGCAAAACCCTTGTTATAATTAGGGTATACATGGAGAGATCAATCTTAGTTTAAAGCCTTCGAGGATCGCGATCATGACCGATAATCCCGTCGACAATACCCGTAATATCCCCGTCCTGACCTCACTCAACCCGCTTCAGCCGACCGAGAGCGCAACGCAGGCGCTGACGCAAGCCTGGGGACCACTGGGGGAGTATGTGGCCGACTCGATGCAACGCACCATCCTGTTCTGGGACGTGCTGCGCCAGCGCAGCGACCAATATTACGCGCAGAAAGCCAAGGCAGTCCCCAATGTATTGAGCTTCGACGCCGAACTGGTGCTGGACGGCCGGACCTTCGAACGGCCGGTCAATTATGGGTTGGTGCGAGTTCAGCCGCCGGAAGGCGTGATCATCGACCCGAAGAAGCGCCCGTTCGTGGTGGTCGATCCGCGCGCCGGTCACGGTCCGGGGATCGGCGGCTTCAAGGCCGACAGCGAACTGGGCGTGGCGATGCGCGCCGGTCATCCCTGTTACTTCGTCGGCTTCACCCCCGACCCGATGCCGGGCCAGACCATCGAAGACATCATGCGGGCGGAAGCGGTGTTTCTGGAAAAAGTCATCGAACTGCACCCCGAAGCCGAAGGCAAACCCTGCGTGATCGGCAACTGCCAAGCCGGCTGGGCGGTGATGATGCTGGCTGCGGTGCGGCCGGAATTGTTTGGCCCGATCATCGTGCCTGGTTCGCCGCTGTCCTACTGGGCCGGGGTGGAAGGCCAGAACCCGATGCGTTACACCGGCGGTCTGCTGGGTGGCAGTTGGCTGACCGCGCTGACCAGCGACATCGGCGGCGGCAAGTTCGATGGCGCCTATCTGGTCGAAAACTTCGAGAATCTCAATCCCGCCAATACCTTCTGGACCAAGAACTACGACCTCTGGTCGAAAGTCGACACCGAGGGGGCACGCTTCCTGGAATTCGAGAAATGGTGGGGAGGCCACGTCAACCTCAACGCCGAGGAAATGCAGTGGATCGTCGATCAACTGTTCGTCGGCAACCGACTGGCCACCGCCGAAATCGTCACCAGCGACGGGGTGCGCATCGATCTGCGCAATATCCGTTCGCCGATCATCTGCTTCTGTTCCAAGGGCGACAACATCACCCCGCCCCAACAAGCGCTAGGCTGGATTGTCGATCTCTATGCGCAAGACGACGATCTGCGCGCCTGCGGTCAAACCATCGTCTATGCCATCCACGAAAGCATCGGCCATCTCGGTATCTTCGTCTCCGGTGGGGTGGCCAAGAAGGAACATCAGGAGTTCGCCTCCAACATCGACCTGATCGACGTGCTGCCGCCTGGTCTGTACGAAGCGGTGCTGACCCCCAAGACCGCCGACGCCGCCAACCCCGATTTGATCGTCGGCGACTGGATCGCGCGCTTCGAACCGCGCACTCTGGACGACATTCGGGCCATCGTTCAGCCTAGCCTGGAAAACGAGCGACGTTTCGCCGCCGCCCGGCGAGTCTCGGAAATCAACCTCGGTCTGTATCGCACCCTGTTCCAACCTTTCGTCCAAGCCTTCGCCAACACGCAAACGGCTGAATGGCTGCACAAACTCAATCCTTCCGAACTGCCCTTCGAGCTGTTTTCGGACCGCAACCCGCTGATGCGGCAAATCGCCCAACTGGCCGAGCAGGTGCGCGAGCAGCGCCAGCCGACCGCGCCCGACAATCCCCTGCTTCATGTGCAGGCGATGATCTCGGACGGGATCATCGCCGCCCTTGACGGCTATCGCGATCTGCGTGATCGCAGCATGGAGCAAATCTTCCTCGGCATTTATAGCTCGCCGGTGTTGCAAGCGCTGGTCGGGTTGCGGGCTTCGGACGAACCGCCGCGCCGGCGACCGGGGGTCGAGCCGGAGCGCATCGCGTTCATCCAGCAGCGCATCGCCGAACTCAAGGCTCGTATCGCCGAAGGTGGCCTGCGCGAAGCGGCGATTCGCAGCCTGGTCTACATTGGCATGGCGGGATCCGGTGTCGACGAGCGCGCCTTCGAGGCGCTACGGCAGATGCGCGCCGAACATGGCGGCCTGACCCTGGCGGAGTTCAAGCAAATGCTGCGCGAGCAGTTCTTTGCCCTGCTGCTCGACCGCGACGAGGCGCTGGCCGCAATCCCCAAGATGCTACCCACCGACGCGGCCCCTCGGGCGGAGGTGCTCGACAAGATCCGGCGGGTCGTGTCCGCCGCCGGCGAAGTGAGCAGCGAACGCGCAGAGCGGTTGGCGCGGATCGAAACGCTGTTCGGCGAGGTTGGTGGAGCGGGCGGCGGCACGGGTGATGGGAGCGCGGGCGGCGTCAGCGAATCCGAGAGCGCTCCCGCCAGTTAGCCCAGTGGGCGGGTTAGTCTGGCATGGCCCATCTTGTCTGTAGAGACAGTGAGTTACGGGCTTGATATGCTTAATAATCCGCCCTGCTGGTTTCGCCGCCTCTGACGATGACCCGTGCCGGTTCCTCGGGAAACGCCGCCCGTGATTCCAGGCCGAACGTCGTCCAGGAGCCCCGAGCAGCCCGGCAATCTTCCTCAACTACTCTATCTTTCCGTCGGAAACCCTTATGGACTACATGCTGATGACTGCATTGATCACCCTGATCTTGTTTTTTGGGATGCTGGTCTTTTTGGAAGTCGGCCGGCGGATTGGCAACCGCCGACTGGCGAGTGACGCTGATGGAGCACGGACCGGTACTGGCACGATCGAGGGCGCGGTGTTCGCGCTGCTGGGCTTGTTGGTCGCCTTCACTTTCTCGGGCGCGGCCTCGCGTTTCGATACGCGTCGGAATCTGGTGGTCGAGGAAGTCAACGCTATCGGTACCGCTTACCTGCGGCTCGATTTGCTGCCAACCGATGCGCAACCGGCGCTGCGGGATTTGTTCCGACGCTATGTGGATTCCCGGATGGAGGCCTATCGGAAACTGCCCGATATCGAAGCCGTCAAGGCGGAGCTGATGCGCTCCACCCAGTTGCAGGGAGAAATCTGGACCCAGGCGATGGCCGCCGGACGGATGGAAGGCGCACCGCCACCAGCGACGATGTTGTTGCTGCCGGCGCTGAACCAGATGATCGACATCACCACGACCCGGACCATGGTGACTCAACTGCACCCGCCAATAGTCATCTTCGCGATGCTCTACGGGCTAGCGTTGGCCAGCGCGCTGCTGGCCGGCTACGGCATGGCCGGCGGCAAGTCGCGCAACTGGTTACACATCATCGGTTTCGCCGCCGTCATGGCGATGGCGGTGTACGTCATCATCGACATCGAGTACCCGCGCTTGGGTCTGATTCGAGTCGATACCTACGATCAGGCGCTGGTGGATCTGCGCGCCAGCATGAAATGAAGCGATCTTGAGAGATTGCAACAATGAACAAGATCGACAGACCTATCGAGACGAACGAAAGGAGAATCTCATGAGCGACTTGTTTAAGACCGCGCGCGCGGGGACCCTGATGCTGGCCGGACTTCTCGCCCTGCTGCTCGCGTCCGGCTGTGCCACCCCGACGCGCTTGGCGGCGGTGCCCGAGAACTTGCAAAACCAAGCACAACTTCCGGGACTGGAAGATGTTCGCTACCGAATCGGCAACGCCGACGATCTGGCCAAGATGGCCCGCGAAGGCATGGAATCCGTAAAGCGCGAACAAGCCTACCTGGAGGCCAGCGGCCATAAGGGTCCGCTGCCGCCCGCCGTCTATCTGGCCATCTCCGGCGGCGGCGACAACGGCGCGTTCGGCGCCGGGCTGCTGAACGGCTGGACAGCCGCCGGCGACCGGCCGATCTTCAAGCTGGTCACCGGCGTCAGCACCGGCGCCCTGACCGCGCCGTTCGCCTTCCTGGGGTCCGATTACGACGCCACGCTGAAGGAGGTTTACACCACGATTTCCGCCAAGGACATCGTGGAACCGCGCGGGTTCCTGGCGGTGCTGACCAATGACGCCATGGCCGACAACAGACCCTTGCGGAATCTGATCGGGAAATACATCGATCGGAAATTGCTGGACGCCATCGCCGCCGAGTACGCGAAGGGCCGCATTCTCCTGGTGGGGACCACCGATCTCGATGCGCGTCGGGGTATCATCTGGAACATGACCAAGATTGCGACCATCAAGGATCCTCGGGCGCTGGAACTGTTCCAAACCCTGCTGGTGGCGTCCGCCGCGATCCCCGGCGCGTTTCCACCAATCCTGATCGATGTCGAGGCCAACGGCCAGCCTTATCAGGAGATGCATGTCGATGGCGGCGCCACGGCGCAAGTGTTCGTCTATCCCCCGTCGCTCAACATCAAGGACAGTTTGCGCAAGAATGGCGTGGTGCGCGAGCGACGGGCGTACGTGATCCGCAACAGCCGGCTGGATCCCGATTGGGCACAAGTGGAGCGTAGAGCCATGAGCATTGCCGGACGAGCGATTTCCTCGCTGATTCAAACCCAGGGTCTCGGCGATCTCTATCGGATTTATCTGACGACCCAACGCGATGGCGTCGATTTCAATCTGGCTTATATTCCGGCCAGCTTCAACGCACCACACCAGGAAGAGTTCGACACCGAATTCATGCGCCAACTTTATGCCTTGGGGTACGACATGGCGGCCAAGGGCTACCCCTGGCAGAAAGCACCGCCGGGCTTCATTGCCGCAAGCGCCAGCAAATAATTCGATGCGCCGGCAAACGGCTGATTGTCCATTGCAACGCACTGATGCCGGCCCCGACTGTACAGGGTCCTTGAACCGTATGTCGCTTCGTCACCAAGGACGAGCCCTGTCGCAGAATCGTGATCGTACTATGCTTATTGATAGGGGCTGAAAAACACCCCCGTCAGGAACGGGAATACCGCCGGTCGACGGTATGCAACTGTTCCCGATAGTGGCAACGGAATTCTGCCACCGATCCGAAAGATGACTTTGAATGTACAACCGAGGAGAGTGATGAAAATGAAGTTCTTCCGTATGTGCAGTACCGCTTTGGTCTTGTTGTTGGGCACCGTGATCGCCCACGCACAAGGATTTCAGAATGAAAGTTTTACACCGGGTGCCGGCAAACCGGAATTGCAGTACCACTTGCTCGTACCGGAGGGTGTCACCGTCACCAACAAGAAAGGCGAAGTGTTCAAGGGCGGCCAAATCATCATGGTGCCAGGTTCCAATGTCACGATCCTGGAGTCGGCTTACGTCAAGGAACACATGAAAGACCCCGCATTTCAATCCAGCTTTATGAACGAGAAGCAATACGTCGGCATTCCTGAGGAAAAAATGCAGGATTACGCGGTCGTCTCGGTGAAAGTGCCCGAAGGAGTGACCGTCGAGGGGCTTGGCAAGACCATCAAAGGTCCTTCGTCGGTGCAGCTGATCGTCAAGAAAGCGGAAATGGAAGCGATGCCCGATGAAACTCCCGCCGAATCGTGGAGCGCCATGGGTGGATGGGGTGGTTGGAACAAGTAATTACTTGTCAACCCGTTCTGATGCCGCAACCGCCCAGTCGGGCGAGCGCGTGGTGGTTCGACCCGACTGGGATTACTCTGAGTAGTCTTGAATAGGAAAAATTCGATGATGAATATTCGCAAAATAACCGGCCCCGTCCTGTTGGCCACCATGCTGTTGATGGGTAGTCTGGCATTGGCCGCGGATACCAAAAAGCCGTCCGGGACGGTCGCGATCGACGAAACGCAGTTCGCGTTCATTCTGGGTGGTAGCGTCGGTGGCGGCAAGTTGATGTTCGAGGGCCAGGAATATCCCTTCAAGATTGGTGGCCTGACGGTGGGTGTCAATGTGGGTGTATCGAAGATGAGCGCCGCCGGTGAGGTGTACGATTTGACGGATATCTCCAAATTCCCGGGCACCTACACCAAGCTGGATGCCAGCATCGCGCTGGGCGGCGGCGTCGGCGGCCTGCGGCTCAAGAACGAGAACGGCGTGATCATGCGGCTGGAGTCGCGAACCCAGGGTTTGCAGTTGAACGTGGGATCGGCCAGTGGCATCAAGGTCACCATGGAATAGTAACCCTGCCCCCGGCAGGGGTCGCCTCGCCGCCAGTATGGACCGGCGGCCCCTGTTTGGCACCGCCGCTGATAGCTCGAAGGCGCTACGATGTTCGCCATGAGCGATCACTGTGTAACGTAAATATTTCTATGGTCATGCGCGTCGAGCCGCTCTTGAAGGAGGACGACCATGGCGTTTCGTCTTCTGCAGTCCATTTTTTCCGGTAGCAGCCAGCCCAGCAAATTCGACAAGGACTTGATGCTGAGAGGCATCGAACGAGTGGTGGACGGCACCGATCCCCGCCTGCGGGCGGTGAGCCACTATCGGCGCAAACTGTGGGGCGCGGTGGAGCATGCCATCGACTTCGTGGTGAATTTCGTCAACGCCCTGCCGCCCGCCATCATGGCCGACCGGCAAGGCTATATGACCGATCCTCGCTTGCGCGCCCTGTTCGCCTCGCCCGAGCGTTTGCGCGAGATCCTGAGTTTCAGCGACGGCACCCGCGGCTACCTCAAACAGGCGTCCGTCCCCTTGCCGGCGGAACTGTATGCCGGACTCGGCGCGGCGCGGGTCGAAAGGAACGTGCTTGGGATCGAGATGGAGGGGGAAATCCTCCGGCGGGACGTGCCGCAAACCGTCGTCGACTTCCGCGATCACCGGCTGGTTTTCCTCACCGACAACGAGCAGGACACTCGCCGGGAACTCATGAAGCGCGCGGCCGATTATCTGATCGAAATCGCCTTGCAGCGCCTGACCGCCAGCCGCGTCCAAAAAACCCAACTGGAACAACGGCAACGCAAGCTGCTCCAGCAAAAAGCCAGTCTGCTGAAGAAAGCCCAGGTCGGTTTTGAATCCTTGGCGGAACCTATCACGGCGGAACCCATCGATTTGCGCATCCTCGAACGGCGCTTGCAGGACCTCGAAACCAAACTGGGCCAACTGCGCGCCGATTCGGCCACGCTCGACAAGCACCTCGCCAAGGTTGCCGTCACCCTGAGCGAACCGGAAAAATACCTGAAGCTGGAACCGGTCTCGCTGACCCTGGACCATGCCAACACCAAAGTCCTCGCCGACTCGCCTCGGATCGCCAACACGATGACCTTCCAGGAAGTCGTGCTGGGAAAAGACCGCCGGCTCGCGGCGCTGCTCGTGCGATTCCCCAGCAGCGAACTCCTACCGCAACCCGACTTTTTCAAGGAAGCCAACCGCCTGCTGCATTCGCTTCGATGAGCAGCGCCGGCTTGTTCTCATGGCGATGCTGGCGTGTGGCCATCAGGAGGCACACACCTTTCAGCCGCAAGATCCCAAAGCTCGGGCATGGCTGGAGGGATGAGCAGGTCGTTTTCAGTTGGCCGGCGCTGTCCGCCCGTGCGCTTCGTCGAGCCGCTTGCGCAATTGGCCAGCCCAGCCGTCGAATGCGGCTTCGGCGTAAGCCCAGGTACTGTAGGCATTGGTGTAGGACGAAACGCCTTTCTCCACCGCCGAACCCACGCCCTGGCTCAGATTGATGTCGTATTTCTTGCCGATCTCCCGGTCCACGTAGGCCGCCAGTACCTGGTTGCTCCGGCTGTCGAGGAATTCGGCTTCGATGGCGGTTTGGCCGAGATAAGGCGTGCTGCCGGTGCCACCACCCGCCGCCAGATCCGCCACCGTGGCGTAGGGCACCACCAGAGTCACCACGCTCATCTCCGGCTTGGTGGGAATCAGGTCGGTGATGGCCACCCGCACCCGTAGCACGTCGGGGCCGGGTTGGGTCACGACTGGATAAGCCGGCTCCAGCGCCTTGACGATGGCCTGCTGGAAGTAATCGGTCAGCGCCTTCAACTGGGTGGGATCGATGCCCTTGTAATCGGCATCGTCCTTGAGCCAAACCTGGATGCGATCCAGCATCACCTTGTCGTACTTTTTCCAGTCCACGCCGGTTTTCAGATAAATGCGGGCGCCTGGATCCGTCGTGTCGGGCTCCAGTTTGGCGTAGTCGCTGAGAAAGCCGGTGTGCGTGGGTCCGGTATCGCTGGTGGAGGTGCCGGCGCAGCCGGCGCTCAGGGCGCCGCACATGAGGATCACGGAAAACAAGGGAAAATGACGCATGGATTTTCTCGGGTTGTGATTGGAGAAGCCATCGCAAGACATCTGGCTGGTGGCGGGCATGGGGTTCTCACGCCAGCGTCGGGAAGCCGCCAGTCGCGACGGTGCCCTTGCAAAAGGTCAGCAGCATCGACGACAAGTCCGAGACGGAGCAACACGAAGGCCCGGCGCTCTTGAAGGTGAATGCCCGAAGTGAACGGCTGTCGCCATCAAGACAATAGTACCCTGAAGCCTAGCTGAACATTCGGACAGTTACCGCAGCCCGACTTCGTGCTCCAGCGTTTCCATCAGCGCCCGGTAATTCGGGTTGGCGTGGGAGGCGATGTCTTCCCGGTCGATGCGTTCGAACGTCGCGGCCAGTTCGTCCTGGGCTTCCGGCGGTAGGATCTGCTCGGCGATGGGGAACAGGATATGGGTTTCCTCGTGGATGTGCTGGTGCTGCATCGCGGCGTATTCGTTCACGGTGGCGATGATCATGGCCTGCGCCGTGTCGTCGCCCGCTTGCCAGCGCCGTACCATCCCGCGCAGATCCTCATTGTGGGCCAGCCCCTGCCCGTGCTCCTGCGGCATCAGCGCGACCGCGCTGGTTTGTTCCGGCAAGCCGTGCGCCACCATCGACGCAAACAGCGCTTCCTCCTTGCGGTGGTGGCGGCGATCGGTGAAATTCAGATTGAAATCGGCGACTTCCAGAAAAAACTCGGGACGGACCCTTTGGCCCTGTTCCAAACGTTGTACGGCGGCGACGAGCACTTTCAGCAGCCGTTTGATCAGTTGGTGTTCTTCCTTCAGTATATCGGTCGCTTTCACAGTCATACCTTGAACGAACAAGTAGGGTCCCGGCAGAGGCGGGATGCTGGCGTGCGGCAATCGCGCCACGCCTCACGGTGCCGGCTCGTTGGCTCGGCATGAACAATACATTATGCCTGCATTTCATTGTTATTACATACGTACTTTTTTAATACGATAAATTTTCATCATCCATCCACCATCCCTGTTGCTCGAATCCATGTCGGCCACCGTGCAAGCACCCAAAATCTCTCCGCCGTTGCAACCGGTTTTACCGCCCGATGTCCGCCGGCCTCTGAGTTGGGGGCGATTGCACGGCGCCAGCCCCGCCTTGCTGATCGCCGCCACCGCCGCTCGTTATCGCGGACTGGTGCTGGCCATTGCCCCGGATAGCCAAACCGCGCTGCGATTGGAAACGGAACTGCGAGTGTTCGGCGGCCCGGATCTGGACATTCTGGCGTTTCCAGACTGGGAGACGCTGCCCTACGATTTGTTTTCGCCCCATCAGGACATCCTGTCGCAGCGGTTGGCAACCTTGTACCGGCTGCCGCAACGGCGGCGCGGCGTACTGGTGGTGCCGGTGGCGACGCTGATGCAGCGCTTGGCCCCGCGCGGCTATCTGGACGGCTACGCGCTGCTGCTCAAGGTCGGCGAGCGCTTGGATCTGGAGCCGTTCCGCCAGCGGTTGGAAGCGGCTGGCTACGTCTGCGTGTCGCAGGTGGTCGAACGCGGCGAGTTCGCGGTGCGCGGCGCGATCCTCGATCTGTTCCCGATGGGCGGCGAGCGACCCTACCGGATCGAACTGTTCGACGACGAGGTGGAAAGCATCCGCGATTTCGACCCGGACACCCAACTGTCCGTGACCAAGGTCGAGCACGCCGAGCTGTTGCCGGCACGGGAGTTTCCCCTGGACAAGGAGACCGTGACCCGCTTCCGTCAGGCGTACCGCCGCCAGTTCGAGGGCGACCCGCAGCGGAGCGCGATCTATCGCGAAGTGAGTGCTGGCCACGCGCCCGGCGGGATCGAATACTACCTGCCCTTGTTTTTCGAACAGACCGCCACGCTGTTCGACTATCTACCGGAAAACACCCTGGCGATCCGACTGGAGGGCGCGGATCAGGCACTGACGGCGTTCCAGGATCAACTCATGGAGCGCTACGAACAGCGTCGCCACGACGCGGAACGACCGTTATTGCCGCCACCGCTGCTGTTCCTGGACGCGGCCCAGGTGGAAAGCGCGCTGGCACGCCGCCTGCGGATCGAGTTGCGGGCAACGGAAGCTACCGAGGTCAACTACCCGACCGAGCCGCCGCCGGCGCTACCCTTCGAGCCGCGCGCCCCGCAACCTGGCGCCGCGTTGCAAACCTTCCTGGCGACGTTTCCGGGGCGGGTACTGGTGGCCGCCGAATCTGCCGGTCGGCGCGAGGCGCTGCTGGACACGCTGCGCGGCCATGGCCTGCAAGCGACGGTGTGCGAAGGATGGACGGAATTCCTGGCGCGGGAGGATCTGCGCTTGGCCGTGGCGGTGGCGTCGCTGGAGCAGGGATTGTTGCTGACCGAACCGCCGTTGGCGGTGATCGCCGAACCGCAGTTGTACGGCGAGCGGGTGCGCCAGCGGCGGCGGCACGGTCCGAGCCGCGACCCCGACACCATCATCCGCAATCTCACCGATCTCGATCTCGGTGCGCCCGTGGTGCACGAGGAGCACGGGATCGGCCGCTACGCCGGACTGGAGCGGTTGGAGGTGGCCGGCATTGATGGCGAGTTCGTGGTGGTGGAATACGCCGGCGGCGATCGTCTGTACGTACCGGTGGCATCCCTGCATCTGCTCAGCCGCTACACCGGCGCCGCGCCGGAAAACGCACCGCTGCACAGACTGGGCAGCGGCCAGTGGGAAAAAGCCCGGCGCAAGGCCGCCGAACAGGTCAGCGACGCGGCGGCGGAACTGTTGGATCTGTATGCCCGCCGCGAGGCCCGGCCCGGCCATGCCTTTGCCCTGCCCGAAGCCGATTACGCCGCCTTCGCCGCCGCCTTCCCGTTCGAGGAAACCCTCGACCAGCAGGTCGCCATCGAGGCGGTGATCGCCGACCTGCGTTCGGGCCGGCCCATGGATCGGGTGGTCTGCGGCGACGTCGGTTTCGGCAAGACCGAGGTGGCGATGCGCGCCGCCTTCGTGGCGGTGCAGGACGGCCGACAGGTGGCGGTGCTGGCCCCGACGACCCTGCTGGCCCAGCAGCACTATCAGAATTTTCTCGACCGCTTCGCCGATTGGCCGGTGCGGATCGAACTGCTGTCCCGCTTCCGCTCGGCCAAGCAGCAGACCGAGACGCTGAAGGCGCTGGCCGACGGCGGGGCGGACATCCTGATCGGCACCCACAAGCTGTTGCAGGGCAGCGTGAAATTCAAACAGTTGGGGCTGGTCGTCATCGACGAGGAGCACCGTTTCGGGGTACGGCAGAAGGAGCGGCTGAAGGCGCTGCGATCCGAGGTGGACATACTGACCCTGACCGCCACGCCGATTCCCCGCACCCTGAACATGGCGATGGCCGGTTTGCGCGAACTGTCGATTATCGCCACCCCGCCGGCCGGGCGGCTAGCGGTCAAGACCTTCGTCAGCGAGTGGAACAAGGCGACCATTCAGGAAGCCTGCCAGCGCGAACTGAAGCGCGGTGGGCAGATTTACTTCCTGCACAACGAGGTGGAGACCATCCAGCGCATGGCCGCGCAGGTGGCGGAACTGGCGCCGACCGCCCGTATCGCCGTCGCTCACGGCCAGATGCGCGAGCGGGATCTGGAACAGGTGATGCTGGATTTCTATCATCGGCGCTGCAACCTGCTGGTGTGCACCACCATCATCGAATCGGGCATCGACGTGCCCAGCGCCAATACCATCGTCATCAATCGCGCCGACAAGCTGGGGCTGGCGCAGTTGCACCAGTTGCGCGGGCGGGTAGGGCGCTCGCACCATCGCGCCTATGCCTACCTCATCGTCCCGAGCAGGAAGGCGATGACCACGGACGCGGTCAAGCGGATCGAGGCGATCGAGTCGCTGGAGGATCTGGGCGCGGGCTTCCTGCTGGCCAGCCACGACCTGGAGATTCGCGGCGCCGGCGAGTTGCTGGGCGAGGCGCAGAGCGGCCAGATTCACGAGGTGGGCTTCACCCTGTACATGGACTTGCTGGAACGGGCGATACAGGCGCTCAAGGCCGGACGCGTGCCGGAGCTGGACCGGCCGCTGGATCACGGTCCCGAGATCGAGCTGCAAAGCCCGGCGCTGATCCCGGACGATTATCTGCCCGACGTGCACAGCCGCTTGATTCTGTACAAGCGGATCGCCAGCGCCCGCGACGAGGAGGAGCTGCGCGAGTTGCAGGTGGAGATGATCGACCGCTTCGGGTTGCTGCCGGCGCCGGTCAAAACTTTGTTCCGGGTGACCGGGTTGAAACTGCGAGCCACGCCGGTGGGGGTGCAGAAAATCGAGGCGGGACCGAAAGGTGGGCGGATCGTGTTCGGGCCGGCACCGAAGGTGGATTCGGCCAAGCTGGTGCGATTGATTCAATCGCAGTCTCGGGTTTACAAGCTGGATGGAAAGGACAAGCTACGCTTCATTAAGGATCTCCCCGACGCGGAGGCGCGGGCAGCGGCGGTGGAGCGGTTGTTGGAAGAAATCGGCGCGGGATAAGCCTCGCCAAGCCAGGGTTTCCAAGCGGCGGCTTCCACCATGCTCGCCCCCGAGTGATTGTTGTCGAATCCCATGGCAAGTAATCGTGACCGACTACCTCGATATCTCGCTGACGATTTCCCCGGACCTGCCGCATTGGCCCGGTAGCCCGGCCATTGAATTGAGCCGCCGCCGCGACATGGATCGGGGCGATCCCGTCAACGACAGCACCCTGGTCTGCGGCGTGCATACCGGCACCCATGTCGATGCACCCCTGCATTTTCTGGCCGACGGCGCGGACGTAACCCATCTATCACTGGATGCGCTGATCGGTCCGGCAGTCGTGGCTGAATTATTCGATCTGAAAGTTATCACCGCTCACGACTTGGAAGCCCTGAATTTGCCCGCCGATACCCGGCGTTTGTTGTTGCGCACCCGCAATTCCGCGATCTGGCAGCGGGGTGACCGCGAGTTCCACACCGATTTCGTGGCCCTGACCGTCGAGGCTGCTCAGTGGGTGGTGGCGCGGGGCATTCGTTTGATCGGGGTCGATTACCTGTCGGTGCAGATTTTCCAGGGCGATCCACAAACCCACATCGCTCTGCTACAAGCCGGAGTCGTGATCGTGGAAGGTTTGAATTTGACCGAAGTCGCACCAGGACCCTATGAGTTGATTTGCCTGCCGCTCAAGTTGGCCGGTGCCGAAGGCGCGCCGGCGCGGGCGGTGCTCAGGAAAGTATCGGCGTGAACACCGATAGCGCTTGTCCTTGCGGTTCGGGAAAAACCTACGCGGCTTGTTGCGGCCCGTATCTCGATGGCGAACAGCGACCGCCCACGGCCGAGGCGCTGATGCGTTCCCGTTATGTGGGCTACGTTCTCGCTCGGAAAGACTATCTGCTGCGCACCTGGCACGAATCCACCCGGCCCGGAACGCTTGATCTGAGCGATGCGAGCCTGCTCAACTGGTTGGGTTTGAAGATCGTCCACGTGGAAGCCGGCGACTCCGACGATACGCAGGGCGTGGTTGAGTTCGTGGCGCGTTACAAGATCGGTGGTAAGGCACATCGACTTCATGAAACCAGCCGGTTCGTGCGGGAAGAAGGGCAGTGGTCTTATTGGGATGGGACGTTGCACGCTGTCGCCAAGCCCGGGCGAACGTGATCCGTACACCATTGATTAAATCCAAAACATAAATAAACGTGAGTCATGGACACCTCTCAACTCAATTGGATCGCCAACTTTATTTGGAACATCGCGGACGACCATCTTCGCGATGTCTACGTGCGCGGCAAGTACCGCGATGTCATCCTGCCGATGACCGTGATTCGCCGTTTGGATGCGGTGCTGGAGCCGACCAAGCAAGCCGTGCTCGATATGAAGAAATTGCTCGACAGCGCGGGCGTCACCGATCAGCGGCAGGCGTTGTGCAAGGCGGCGGGACAGGCGTTTTACAATGCCTCGCCGTTCTTGCTGCGGGATTTGAAGTCCGTCGCGCAGAACCAGCAATTGCGACAGGATTTCGAGGCGTACCTGAACGGTTTTTCGCCGAACGTGCGGGAGATCATCGACAAGTTCAAGTTTCGCAATCAGATTCCGACGATGATCGAGGCCAACATCCTCGGCAGCGTCATCGAAAAATTTCTCGATCCATCCATCAATCTGTCTCCGTTTCCGGTCAAGGACGCCGATGGCCGCGAAGTATTACCGGCGCTGGACAATCACGCCATGGGCACGGTGTTCGAGGCGTTGATCCTCAAGTTTAACGAGGAGAACAACGAGGAAGCCGGCGAACATTACACGCCGCGCGAGGTGGTGCGGCTGATGGCTCAATTGTTGTTTGTGCCCGTCGCCGACCGAATCGAATCCGGCACTTATTTGCTCTATGACGGCGCGTGCGGCACGGGCGGTATGCTCACGGTGGCTCAGGAGATATTGCTCGATCTGGCGGCCAAATACGGCAAGGAAGTCTCGATTCACCTGTTTGGGCAGGAGATCAACCCCGAAACCTACGCTATCTGCAAGGCCGATCTGTTGCTGAAGGGCGAGGGCCAGGAGGCCGAAAACATCGTCGGCGGGGCGGACAAGTCCACGTTGTCCAACGATGCGTTTCCATCGCGCGAGTTCGATTTCATGCTGTCGAACCCACCCTACGGCAAGAGTTGGAAGACCGATCTCGAACGGATGGGCGGCAAGACCGATTTGAAGGACCCGCGTTTCGTCATCTCTCATGGCGGCGACCCGGAATACAAGCTGGTGACCCGCTCGTCCGACGGGCAGTTGATGTTTTTGGTGAACAAGCTGGCCAAGATGAAGCGCAATACCCGGCTCGGCAGTCGCATTGCGCTGGTGCATAACGGTTCGGCGCTGTTCACCGGCGATGCCGGCCAGGGCGAGAGCAACATTCGCCGTTGGATTCTGGAAAACGATTGGCTGGAAGCCATCATCGCGTTGCCGCTGAACATGTTTTACAACACCGGCATCGCGACCTATGTCTGGGTGCTGACCAATCGCAAGGCCGAGGCGCGCAAGGGCAAGGTGCAATTGATCGATGCCACGCAGTGGTTCAAGCCGCTGCGCAAGAACCTCGGCAAGAAAAATTGCGAACTGGGCGAGGAAGATCTCGCGCGCATCGTGCGGACGCTGGTCGAGTTCACCGAAACCGAGAACTCCAAGATTTTCCAGAATGAGGCTTTCGGTTACTGGAAAATGACGGTCGAGCGTCCATTGCGGCTGAGAAGCCAGTTCACCCGTGCCAACGTCGAGGCGTTGCGTTTCGCCACTGGCGACGCCGCACTGCGGCGGGAGTTGTTCAACCGCTTTGGCAATGCCCTGTACGATGATTTTCGGCAAATTCGCGGCGAACTGGAGCAGGTGTTGCTCGGCGAGGACGAGGCGGGGGAAGAGGATGGCGAGGAGAACGCCGCTTCCAGAAAGAAAGCTGTGCCGGAGAAGCGCCGCAAGAAGTTGCTCGATGCCGAGACTTGGCGGCGCGACCATCGTTTGTTGTTGGCCGCCAAGGCGATTGGGCAGGTCATCGGCGATGAGGCGTTCATGGATCATAACGTTTTCCGCGAACGCTTCGATGCCGTGGCCAAGGAGGTGGCGTCGGACCTGAGCGCCGTGGAACGCAAGCTGGTCCAGCGCGCTGTGAGCGAGCGCGACGAAGCCGCCGCGCCGGTGCTAGCCGGCAAGCCAGGTAAGCCTAAAAAGGAGGTGAATTACGCCCGCGAACGGCTCTACGGTCAATTCTTGATTGAAAACGACAAACCCGAAGTCGTCGAATACGAGCCGGATTCGGAATTGCGCGACACCGAGCAAGTGCCGTTGCTGGAGGTCGGCGGCATTGAGGGCTTTTTCAAGCGCGAAGTGCTGCCTTATGCCGAAGATGCCTGGATCGACCCGGACAGTATCAAAGTCGGTTATGAGATTTCGTTTGCGCGGTATTTTTATAAGCCGCAGCCTCTCCGAACGCTCGAAGAAATCAAGAAAGAAATTTCGGAATTGGAAAATCAAACGGATGGTTTGTTGAAGCGGATTCTTGGAGCGTCAGTATGATGCTGTCCATTACACACAAGTCTTGCAGAATATAAAAATCAATTGGTTACAAATTAAGCATTCTCAGCAGGGCAAAGTACAAATATTGATAAGTCATTGATCCTATGTGTTTACTGAAAAAGCCCCAGAAATTTATGATGTTGTGTAACTTATTGATTTGTCGTCATCCAAGAAGATGTGTGTAATGGACAGCAGTATGATGGAGGTATCAAATCGCTATGGGAGTTACCAGAAGGGTAAGCATCCTTGGCTCGACCAAATACCGTCGCACTGGCTGGAAAAGCGAGCCAAAGTCAGCTTCCGAGAGGTTGATGAAAAATCAGCCGAAGGTAACGAAGAATTGCTTTCCGTGTCGCACATGACCGGCGTGACGCCACGAAGTCAGAAAAACGTCACGATGTTCAAGGCGGCGAGCTACGCTGGGCATAAGTTGTGCCGTCCCGGCGACATCGTGATTAACACCATGTGGGCATGGATGGGCGCTCTCGGTGAATCTCACCATACCGGCATCGTGAGTCCCGCATATGGGGTTTATCGATTACATCGCGAGGGTACATTCGCTCCGGGTTACCTCGACTACCTGCTGCGGACACGCGCTTACATTTCTGAATACATCTGCCAATCAACCGGCATTCGCTCATCTCGGCTCCGGCTCTATCCTGACAAGTTTCTTCGCATTCCGCTTCTCCAACCGCCACTTGAGGAACAGCACTCAATTGTCAGCTACCTGCATGCCCAAGACCGCCAAATCGCCAAGCTCATTCGAAGCAAGCGCCGACTCATTGAATTGCTGAACGAGCAAAAGCAAACCACCATTCATCGCGCCGTTACGCGCGGCCTGAATCTCGACGTTCCGCTCAAGCCTTCCGGCATTGATTGGCTTGGGGATGTGCCGGCGCATTGGAGCTTATTAAGCTTGAAGAACTTGGCCCGCCTACGCAGCGGTGATTCAATCACTTCGTTCCAAATAGAAGAGTCGGGTGAATTTCCAGTCTACGGTGGAAACGGATTGCGCGGCTATACAAATAGCTATACCCATCAAGGCGAATACGTATTAATCGGTCGGCAGGGTGCGCTATGTGGGAATATCAACTATGCAAACGGTAAGTTTTGGGCGTCAGAACATGCGGTTGTTGCCAATCCGCTTACAAAATATAACCTGCGTTGGTTTGGTGAAGTACTACGTGCGATGAACTTGAATCAGTATTCGCAATCCGCTGCCCAGCCTGGTCTAGCGGTAGAACGCATAAAGAATCTTTGCGCACCAGTGCCACCGATTGATGAGCAGGACACAATAGTACGGTTCTTTGAAACTGAAACGGCTAGTCTCGACATTACTATCAACGCTACTGAGCACGAAATCGCTCTAATTCGCGAGTACCGCGACCGCCTCATTTCGGATGTGGTGACCGGCCAAATCGACGTGCGCGGCTGGCAGCCAGCGAACCCAATCCCCGAAGATGAGGAATCCATCGACACATTGGTCAATAATGAGGATGACAGCGAAATCGGGGAGGACGATGCCGACGACGAACACCCGTGAAGCTGGGCTGGAAACGCTGATCGTCTCCGCCCTGACCGGCCTGCCGACGCGCGACGATGACCCAAACGTGGTTCGCGAGGAGGCCGTTTGGGGTGGCGCGGGCTACGTCCCCGGTCGGGCCGAGGACTACGACCGCGACCACGCGCTGGATGTGGTCAAGCTATTCGAATTCCTGAACGCCACCCAGCCGGAAATCGTCCAGCAACTCGACATCGCCCTGGATGGCCCCAAGCGTCAGCAGTTTCTCAACCGACTTCAAGGCGAAATCACCAAGCACGGCGTCATTCACATCCTGCGGCACGGCTTCAGCCACGGGCCAGCCAGCGGTATCCGCCTCTACTACTACCTGCCCAGCCCCGGCAACGAAGACGCGGCCCGCAAGTTCGCCCAGAATCTTTTCAGCGTGACCCGGCAATTGCGTTTCAGTCAGGACGAAACGCGGCGCTCGCTCGATCTGGCGCTGTTCATCAACGGCCTGCCGGTCGCCACCTTCGAACTCAAAAACCGCCTGACCAAGCAAACGGTAGCCGACGCCGTCACCCAATACCAGCGCGACCGCGACCCGCGCGAATTGCTGTTCCAGTTCGGGCGCTGCATGGTGCATTTCGCGGTGGACGATCAGGAGGTGCGCTTCTGCACCCATCTACAAGGCAAAGCCTCCTGGTTCCTGCCCTTCAACCAGGGCTACAACGACGGCGCGGGCAATCCACCCAATCCAACCGGCATCAAAACCGCCTACCTGTGGCGCGAAGTGCTGGAACGCCACTCGCTGGCGAATATCATCCAAAACTACGCCCAGGTCGTTGAAGAAAAGGACGAGCGGGGCCGCAAAAAACACAAGCAGATTTTCCCCCGGTATCATCAACTGCGCGCCGTGCGCAAATTGCTGGCTCATGCCGAGCAACAGGGCGTGGGACAGAAATACCTGATCCAGCACTCCGCCGGCAGCGGCAAGAGCAACACCATTGCTTGGCTGGCGCATCAACTGGTGGGGATCAAGCAAAAATCCCCCAGCGGCGCACCGTCCACCGCGCCGCTGTTCGATTCGATCATCGTCATCAACGACCGCACGGTGCTGGATAAACAGATCAAGGACACCATCAAGGCGTTCGATCATGTCGCCTCGCTGATCGGTCACTCGGAAGACTCCGCCGCACTGCGCAACTTCATCAACAGTGGCAAGAAGATCATCATCACCACGCTGCAAAAATTCCCGTTCGTGCTGGATGAACTGGGCAACAGCCACCGCGAGCGGCGCTACGCCATCATCATCGACGAAGCGCACTCCAGTCAGGGCGGACGCACGGCGGCGCAGATGAGCATGGCGTTATCCAGCGTGGAAGCGGCGGAAACCGAAACCTCCGACGAGATCATCGCCCGCATCATCCAGCAGCGGCGCCTGATCGACAATGCCAGCTATTTCGGCTTCACCGCTACCCCCAAGGGCCGCACCCTGGAACTGTTCGGCACGCCGATGCGGATGGGCAACGAGATCAAGCGCGTTGCCTTCGACACCTACACCATGAAACAAGCCATCCAGGAAGGCTTCATCATGGACGTGCTCCAGAATTACACCCCGATAGAAAGCTACTGGCGGCTGGCGAAAGCCATCGAAGAAGACCCGACCTTCGACAAACAGAAGGCCATGAAGCGCCTGCGTCACTACGCGGAACGCCACGCGCTGGCGGTCCGCAAGAAGGCCGAGATCATGGTCGATCACTTTCTGGAGCAGGTCATCGGCAATCGGAAGATCGGCGGACAGGCGCGTGGCATCGTGGTCTGTAACGGTATCCAGCACGCCTATGAATACTTCAAGGCGATCAGCGCCTATCTGGCGGGACTGAAAAGCCCGTATCAAGCCATCGTGGCTTTCTCCGGCGAACACGAATTCGACGGCCGCAAAGTGACCGAAGCCACGCTGAACGGTTTTCCCTCCGCCAAGATCGAGCAGAACTTCAAGGCCGACCCGTACCGGCTATTGATCGTGGCCGACAAATACCTGACCGGCTTCGACGAGCCACTGCTGCACACCATGTACGTGGACAAACCACTGGCGGGCATCAAGGCGGTGCAGACGCTTTCTCGCCTGAATCGCGCCCACCCACAAAAACACGATACTTTCGTGCTGGACTTCGCCAACAGCCTTGATGTGATCGTGGAAGCGTTCCAGGATTACTACCGCAGCACGGTCCTTGCCAAGGAAACTGATCCCGACAAGCTGCACGACCTGAAAGCAAGCCTCGACAGCCAACAAATCTATACCTGGGAGCAAGTGGAGATGGTGGCGGCTCGCTACGTCACCGGCGCCGAACGGGACGAACTGGACCCGATTCTGGATGCCTGCGTCGTGCCCTACACCGACACCCTGGATGAAGAAGGGCAGGTTCGATTCAAGGGCGAGGCCAAGAACTTCTGCCGCTCCTATAGTTTCTTGTCGTCGATCCTGCCCTACGGCCATCTGGCTTGGGAGAAACTGTCGATCTTCCTGAATTTCCTGATTCCGAAATTGCCCGCGCCGAAAGAAGAAGACCTGTCCAAGGGGATTCTGGAGGCCATCGACATGGACAGCTACCGGCCGGAAGTCCGCGCCACCATCAGCTTGGCCTTGAAGGATGAAAACGCCGAATTGTTGCCGCCCGAGCCAAGTGGCAGCAGCGGTGGCAAACCCGAGCTGGAGTTGGAAAAGCTGTCGAACATCCTCAAAACCTTCAACGAACAGTTCGGCAACATCGAATGGAACGACGATGACAAGATTCGCCAAATGATCGAGGAAGAGTTGCCGCGCAAGGTCGCCGCCGACCGCGCTTACCAAAACGCCATCCGCAACTCGGACAGGCAAAACGCTCGCGTCGAACACGACAAGGCATTGCAGCGGGTGATTCTGGAAATGCTCGGCGATCACACCGAACTGTTCAAACAGTTCAGCGACAACCCGAGCTTCAAGCGCTGGCTGGCGGACTCGATTTTCGATCTGACCTATTGCCCAGATACTCCACAGGTCGCCGGTTTGGGTCGCGAATGGTTGGATCGTGCCCGACAGATCATCAACAAAATTTTCGGGTCTCATGAAAAATGGCATGACATTACAGAGGCGCTCTGGCGACATTTTCAGTTTCAGATCGACGCTCCGATCCTGCTTACGGACATCAAGCAGATCAGTAGCGAACTGGGCGTTGCGATCGAAGACGTTACGACAGTGATTCAAGTGCTTGCAAGCGCGGAACCGCCGTTTTTTGACACCACTTTCAGGAAGACGGACGTTGAAACCGGCGAGGGCAGGGAAGTTGCCATCGGTGAAGTTCGCCAGAGCCTCGCCAATCTTTCCGCAAGGGGAATGCTTGGAGAACGCGCCCAAAACATGGCTAACCAGACTGTTCTTGGATGGAAGCCTGTGCTGGTTGAAGGCGTTTGACATGCAACCGGCGCCAGATGTGCTTCAAGCATGGTTGTCACAATATCCAGGACTTCAGCAACTTCTGCCGCTGCTTGACCCGAATTCGACGGATGAGGAATTCGATGAGGCGCTTGAGAACCACATCTTGGATGCCGTTCGTTGGTTGGAGAACAACGCTGACTCGCTGCACAAGGACAGCGAGGATAGCCTGTCGACCACGCTGGCTGGGCGCATCGGCATCAAACAGGTCATCGGTGCTCATCGAGAGATGAACAGCAAGGGACATGTGGATATTACGATCAAGGTCATTTCGACACCGCGTCAGAGGTTGGGCGAAGCCAAAATATACAAGGGCTATGCGTATCACGAGCAGGGAATGCAGCAACTTATAGAGCGATATTCGACGGGGCGAGATCGATCAGGCTACATGTTTTGCTACGTCAAGATCCCGGATATCAAGGGAAAAATGGAAAAGCTCCGGGTGGAATGCGACGCTCGCAAACCGTGCGGCCAAAATACGGGATCGGTTGGGCACAAGGAGAAGTGGGTGTTTGAGACCCGCCATGCTCATGCGAGCGGTGAGGAGTTGCGCGTTGTTCACTTCGGAGTGAATCTGCACGTGTTGAAGTGGACCCCTTGTCCAGACAATTTTTAGTCGATTTTAAGGTAGTTTCTC
>DAOTGT010000016.1:0-29584 GCA_035447285.1 Candidatus Competibacter sp. | reverse complement strand
TTGTCCGGACTGACCGGTTCCAGCAAAGCGGTGGAGTATAGCACCATCGTGTTGGAGGACCGCACACCGTGAGACCACGGTTCGACCCCGTTTTCACCCTTGAGCCACGAAACCTATCAAACCCTGCTGGCCAACCTGGAAACGGTCATGGTCGGTCAGCGGCAGGCAATCCGCTGGCTGCTGGCCGCCTTCGCGGCGGGCGGCCATGTCCTGCTGGAAGACCTGCCTGGCACCGGTAAAACCACCCTGGCCAAAGCTTTTGCCCGCTCCCTGACCCTGGATTTCCAGCGCATCCAGTTCACTCCCGACCTATTGCCATCGGACCTGCTGGGCGTGTCCATCCTCGATCCGCAACGTCAGGAATTCCGCCTGCACCGCGGCCCGGTCTTCACCGAAGTGCTGCTGGCCGACGAAATTAACCGCGCCTCGCCACGCACGCAGGCGGCGCTGCTGGAAGCAATGGGCGAGCGGCAAATCAGCCTCGACGGCCAGCGTCACGATCTAGGCGAATGGTTTTTCGTGATCGCCACCCAGAACCCGATCGAATTTCACGGCACCTATCCGTTGCCGGAAGCACAGATGGATCGGTTCGCGCTGTGTTTTGCGCTGGGCTATCCCGATATCGAGGGGGAAATGCGGGTTCTGACCGACCAACGCGAACGGCATCCGCTGGATGCGCTGTGCGCCCGCGCCGGGCGTGCCGAGTTACAGGATCTACGACACGCCGCTGCCGCGGTTCGCACTGGCGACGAGGTTCGCCGCTATCTGGTGGAACTGGTCGCCGCCACCCGGACCGCGCCGGGCGTGGCTCTGGGCGCCAGCCCGCGCGCATCACTGGCGCTGGCGGGCACGGCACGGGCGCTGGCATTGTTCGATGGGTTCGATTTCGTCACCCCGGACCACGTGCGGGAACTGGCGGTTCCGGTGCTGGCCCACCGGCTGAAGCTCGATCCCCAGGCGCGGTTCGGCGGCCTGAGCGCCGAGATGGTGATTGGCGAAGTGCTGCGGCGGGTGGCGGCGCCGGTCTAGCGCCATGCGCCCGCTGTTTCGTCTTTATCGCGGAGTCCACCGTCTCAGCCATGGCCTGCATCGAAGCTTGACCCCCTTGGGTGGCTGGCTGCTGGGCGCGTGGGTGGCGACCGGCGCGTTCGGCGTCAATACCCGAGTCGGCATGACCTATCAGTTGTTTGCGCTGCTGACCGTCGCGTTTGCCGTCGCCCTGCTCACCAGCCGTTTTGGCGGACTGCCCGTGACCGCCAGCCGCGTGTTGCCGCGCTACGCCACTGTTGGGCAACCGTTACGCTACCGGCTGCACTTGCACAATCACGGCGCCACGGTGCAACGCGACCTGAGCGTATTCGATGAACTGCGCGAACCCCCAACCGCCGCCACGCCGCTTGGATACCTGCCCAGCTACCGCCGCTGGCGGCGGTGGGCAACATGGACGCGGGGGGCCAACGGCGCGACGCGGCCCCTGCCACTCCTGCCGCCGGGCGCGGTTACCGAGGCGGAACTGACGCTCGCGCCACTGCGGCGGGGCTGGCTGGAGTTCGCCGCGCTGCGTTTCGGCCGGCCCGAACCGCTGGGGTTGCTCCGCCGTCAGTTCCGCCAACCGCTGTCCGACCGCCTGCTGGCGCTACCGCGCCGCTACCCGGTCCCGCCCCTGCATTTTCACGACGGGCGGCGTTACCAGCGCGGCGGCGTCAATCTAGCGCAATCGGTGGGCGAGGCCGATGCATTCGTCGGCTTGCGCGACTACCGGCCCGGCGACCCGCCACGCCACATCCACTGGCGCAGCTTCGCCAAGCGTGGCGAACCGGTCGTCAAGGAATTTCAGGATGAATTTTTCGTACGTTACGGCCTGCTGCTGGACAGCTTCACCACCGGCGCGGACGCGCTCCGGTTTGAAACCGCCGTTTCCGCCGCCGCCTCCGTCGCCGCCGCCGAACGCGGCCCGGAGGCGCTGCTGGACTTGCTGTTCGTCGGCGAGCGGGCCTACTGCTTCACCGCCGGACGCGGTTTGGGGCAAACCGCGCAACTGCTGGAAACCCTGGCCTGCGTTACCCCCAATCGGACCCAGACCTTCTCAACCCTGCTTGCGCTGCTGGCCGACCACGCCGTCGGTCTGAGTGCCTGCGTTTGCATTCTGCTGGACTGGGACGCCGAGCGGCGGCAACTGCTGAACCTGCTGCGCGGGCAGGGTGTGGAAACGATAGCACTGGTCGTCGGCCCGCCCAGCATGCCGCCGGAGCCGGGTATCCGGGTCGCCACGGCGGACACGCTGGCCGCGGAACTGGCACGCTTGATGCCATGACCCTGACCCCGCCGCCCGGCCTGTTGGCCGCCACCCTGCTGTTCTGGGGCTGGCGGATCGGCCTGTGGCCGCTGGCCCTGCCCATGGCGCTGGTTCTGGAACTGGCGCCACGCGTCGGCTGGCGCTGGGCGCTGGAAGATCGGGAGCTGGCACGGGTCATCGACCTGTCCACCCTGCTTTGGGTCGGGGCACTGATCCTGCTCTTCACCCGCTATCTCAACCAACCGCCGCTGGCGACGCATCTTTATACCCTGGTCGGCTGGGTGCCGCTGCTGCTGTTTCCACCACTGGCGCTCCAGCGTTACTCCACCGCCGGCGCCTTCCAGGTCGGCCACCTGTTTTACTCGCTGCGCCGCTCCAACCACGATCTGGCGCGCCAGCCGCTCAAACTGGACACACCCTACCTGATCGCCTGTCTGCTGGCAGCCAGCGTCACCCCACAGGCGAATTACCTGTCGGGCGCAAGTCCGCTGTTGCTGTGGATGCTGGCGGCGACGCGGCCCCGCCGCTATCGCTGGCCGCTGACCGCGACGCTGGCCATCGCCGTCGGTCTCGCCGCTTTCCCGCTCAGCCTCGGCCTGCACCACCTGCAACTCAATCTGGAGGATCATCTGACCGAGTGGTTCGAGGACTGGTTCATTGAGATGGACCCGTATCGCAGCCGCACCGCGCTCGGCGACATCGGCGAACTCAAGCAGTCCGGACGGGTGGTGCTGCGCCTCAAGGCCGCGCCGGGCGACTCGGGACCGTGGTTGCTGCGCGACGCCAGCTACAATAGCTATTTCGACGGCGTGTGGCAGGCCAAATATACCCGTTTCAACCGTTTGGCTCCAACGGGCGGCGGGCGCGAGTGGCTGTTGAGCCTCGCACCGAACGGCACATCCCACCGCTTGGCCATCGCCATGGAACTGCGGCGAGGCGCGGGGATGCTACCGTTGCCAGCAGGCGCCTGGCGCCTGGACCGGCTACCAGTCGGCAAACTGCAACTCAACAACCTGGGGGCACTTGAGGCCAGTGAAGGCCCCGGTCTGGTGGAGTACCAAGTAACCCGCTCGCCGGCGGCCGTTCGCGACACGCCGCCCGCCGAACTGGATCTGGCGGTGCCGCGCCGCGAACGGGCAACCCTGCAACGATTGGCCCTGGAACTGGGATTGGTTGGCGCATCGCCCGCCGCCGCTCTCGCCAAGGTACGCGCGTTCCTGCTCCACCAGTTTCGCTACAGTCTGGATTTATCCCCCCCGGCGGAAGGACTGACGGCGCTGGAAACTTTTCTGCTGCGGACGCATGCCGGCCACTGCGAATATTTCGCCAGTGCCGCCGTACTGCTGCTGCGTGCCGCTGGAGTTCCCGCCCGCTACGCCACCGGGTTCTCGGTGTCGGAATACAGTCCGCTGGAAGGCGCCTATATCGCCCGCCGCCGCCATGCCCACGCCTGGGCGCTGGCCTGGCTGGATGGACGTTGGCGGGATGTCGACGCCACGCCACCGGACTGGACGGGCTTCGAAGACGCGCAAACACCCTGGTGGCAGGGTCTCGGCGATCTTTGGAGCTGGTTGAACCACCGGTTCAGCCGCTGGCGCTGGCGGGAAGCAACGGCGGGCGACGGCGACAACCGTGGCTGGTGGGGACTGGCGGGACTGTTGGCCGTAGTCCTGTTCTGGCGTCTGGTGCGCCGCCGCCGGATTCGCCGGCCGGCGACCGGGCTGAAGACGGCGGCACATGTTTGGCCCGGCGCGGAATCGCCGTTCCATCAGGTCATCGCCGCGCTGGCCGGTCGCACCGGCGCCCGCCCACCAGGGGAACCCCTGGAAACATGGTTGCGGCGCACCGGCGCATGGGATGCGCCGGGCATGATCGAGATGGCCCGCCAACATCAACGCTGGCGTTTCGATCCCGCTGGACTCGGCGAGGAGGAACAGCAACGTCTCGCGGAAAGCGTGGCGGTCTGGTTGGCAATGCAGGACGCATCACGCTAAAAAGGTGCCCCAAAAGCGCCGGCGGCGCTTGCATGGCATTCCCCTGTCAGTTGTGAATGTGCCTCTCCTCCTTGGATAAGAAGGGGTGGTTCGCCGCGCGGTGGTTCGAAACGGCGTTTCCACAACGTGGAGAAAAGCGCGATATAATCGAAGAGCTTCATTGGGCGAGCGCAAGTTCAATTTATTTGGCTTCAAAGAGAGAAAAACATGTTCACGGAACTCCGAAAAAACATCAAAGGGGACAATCCATCCCCACATTATTCCAGCGAGTGGCTGCCCTCGATTTATAAAAATCTCATCTGGCGTCTCGAACTGGTTGTAGAGACTCCAAGCATAACAAATCTGGATGCCGACGCCTTTTGGTCCAAAGATATGGGAGGTGGTACGATCACCGAAAAACATGGCAATACCCAGCGTCGCCTACGCCAAGCACTCACCGATCATTGTCACTGGATCAATCGGCAGCACCCCCAATCACGCAAACTGGTCAAGGAAAAAGTAACCTTCACCGACGTTATCGTATGCACGCACCCTGATGTTTATCATAACGCACTCATCACACATGAACAAACCCATATAAACGCCCTACTCCACAACTTGACGGTGAATCATGAAAATGATTTCCAGGCTTCATTGCCCAAAAATCGGAAGCCGCGCTACCTTGTGAATCCCGATCAACGGTTGGAAAAGAATCACATCGCGTTTCTATTTGGTCCCGCCATATACATTCCAGATCCAGGAGAACCGGCTTTTCAAATTGTATTGAGTTTAAACGGAATGCCCGTGACACTGCCCGATGTGGAATATTGGCGCGACGGAAAGAACCATAAGCTACCGATCAGCTTCCATGCCAAACAAGAATTTCTACTGCTGACTCCGGAAGATGGCGAAGGCTTCATAGCCATTTCCGGGTGGCGTGACGAATCCAGGAAAGCCTATCTATTGCTGCGTCGAATCGGTGAGGATCAGTGGGTTGCTTTTCTAGGAGGAATCAACCAGTATTTTGAGCCTAGAAAAACATCTGCTGGAATCTGGTATTTCACCATTCCTCTCGATCAGGGCCAAACTCTTACCCTGGAAATTACCTCGCGGGCCACGGCAGCGACACCTCAGCATGGCGCTGGAAAAACCATTATCTTCGATCTGGACGATTCGGCCTCACTTTATGTCCTGAAACTGGAAGCCGTGGGTTTGCCGAATTTATTCCGAGGATTGCGACAATGGACACTATGGCTTGATCCAGAAGGCGGCATCGCTCCTCCCGACATGATCCATGATCAACGACAATTGGCCAGTTTATCCCTAAACCAGGGTGGCCTGATTTTTACCGATGCATCTGGAGTATCCACATCTCTTGGAAAAAACATCGATCAACCACGGGAGATCGCTCTTTCACCCACTACTCAACTGACACTTCTGCCTTCACCTGAGGGTCTCTCTCATTTCATTGGCTTGCTGCGTTTGCCGGTTCCAGATCACTATTCAATCAGCGAAGATTTTGCAACGATTGGTCGCTCCGACCCAAATGGTACCGACGATTCTCCAGAAATTTCATTGGATCAACTGGATCAACCTGGTTCTATTCTGGGCCACGATTTTCCTCCGGGGATTACCCTGAATAACCTTGGTTTATCACGACGCCATGCCCAAGTCCGAGTGCATGGCGACCGATTGGAAGTCAAAAAAATGGAACAGCGCCATAATCCCATTTATCATTTGGACGCCGATCAAAAGAAGATTGGGATAAGTCAATCGGATGACCCCCTACTCCTGGACTTGGATCACTATCTTGTTGTAGGCAACTTTATCTTATGTTTTAGTAAGAACGACGATTAATCGCCAATAGCTAGTGGTCTTCGCCGAGATGAATGGATAGCATCATGAAAACATCTGGTTCGATTCTTTTGCTGATCGCTTTGGGTTTTTTAGGTTGGCGCATGGTGGCCATCACCCCGCCGGTCCCGCCGACCGACCAGAAGCCGACCGAGGTTCAGGCGCTGTTCGAGGAACTCCGGCAGCACCAGGATTCAAACCAGGAAGCGCTGATCCATTTGGAAGCGGATGGCCGTTTGACCTTGCCCGAACCCGACCATGCCCTGAAGCTGGCCTGGCAGCGCGGCGGGGCTGAGAACGAGGAACTGGCGCGGTTGCTCCGCAATCTGTACGGCAGCGCGGCGGGAATAGCCTTGCAAGGTCAATTCCTGCAATGGAACCGCGGTCGCCGGGTCGCGGCGGTGCGCGACAACCACGGCGGCACCGTCACACACGCCCATTGGCGTGCCTACGACTGCGAGGATGGCGCGCTCCTGTCCAGCGAGGTTCCCGTCCCCGAGCGCTTCGGCTATATCCATCAGGGGCGCATCAAAACCGGGTTCGGCGACTGGCATGCCGTCGGCACCGACCAATCCTGCGTGGAGTTTCGCGGGTATTTCCGAACCACTCAGCCGATGGCTGTATCCATCTTGTATCTGGGCACGCCGCTGCAACCGCCCACCGCCCTGGGCGCCTTGAAAGCTTACGATCCCCCGCATCCGTTTTCGGTCCCGCAATGCCCCGGTTTCGGGGCGATCCCCAACGGCCAGGTGGGGGAAGGCGTGCTGCCCAAAAGCGCCTGGCGGCGGGCCAGCGACGGTGCCTGGGAAGTGGAAGCGCGCCTGCGACTGACCCCGGCCGTTAACCCCGACCTGAAAAATCCCGGCTTGCGCATCGCCTTCGACGGCAAGACCTGTCGGGCCGTGTGGCAACCCGAGTCGCCGACCGAGCGCGCCGCCGACGGCGCTTCCCTCGCCACCGTCAGCGCCGCCGATGGTCCGCTGTTGGTCGATGCCGCCGGCGCTCCGACCGCCGCCGCCCGGACGCTGGGGCTGGCGCCTTTGGTGGGATTCGGTCCCCGCGATTTTTCGTCGCTGAGCGGCCTGCTCCGCCGCAGCCACGGGGTAAAACAACTCACGCTGACCGTGGACACCCGGATTCAAGCGATGGCGCGGGAGGCGCTGCTGAAAAACCTCCCCGTCGACCGTTACACCGACGAGCGCCGCGCGGTGCTGGTGGTGCTGGACGCCACCGACGGCGCAATTCTGGCCGCCGCCGCCTATCCCGAGCCCCCGCCGCTGGAGCAGGTGATTCCCTGGGATTTTCTGGCCTTCTCCCGGGTTTATCCGCTGCGAGACCCCTTGCAGGTGTACGCCTGGGAAGGGGGCGGCGACCGCCATCAACTCGCCGGTTCCACGATCAAGCCACTGGTGGCGCTGGCGGCGCTGGCCGCCGCCAAACAGGGAAACGCCGATATCGCCGAGATGCTGGCCGGCTGGTCACCTCGGCAGTTCGCGCGCAACACCGGGCTCGATCTGACCAGCACGTGGATCGATCCCTATCAGGGCGTCGCCGGCCGGCCCGCCGGCGAGAAACCGCACCCGATCCGCAATTCGGAGGGGGAATCGCTGGCTTATCTGCTCGGCAAGCCGCTGCGCGATCTCCGGTGCGCGGCCGATGCCGGCAAAAGCGAAACGCTGGGGCTGGTACCCGCGCTGCGGGATTCCCTCAACAGTTGGTTCATCGCCTTGGCGTTGCGGCTGGACGGAGCGGATATCGATGCCTTCGACGCGGACCCGCGTCCGTTAAAACAGCGCACCGTTCCCGATCTCTGGTTCATCAAAACCTTGCGTCAGATGGGCTTCGGCGCGGCGCGGCCCTTGTTCGCCCAGCCGCCCGCTGGGCTGCATCCGGGCAAGCGCCCCGAAATGACGGCGGATCGACTGGACGTGCTCGGCGAGCAGCCGACGCCGCTGCGCTGGGTCGTCGCCCAGGCCGCCATCGGTCAGGGCGTGGCGGTGACGCCCCTGCGCATGGCGGTCCTGGCGGCCAGCCTGTCGCGGGGCGCGATGATCCATCCCCGGCTGGACGCGGCCTGGGACGGTCGGACGGTCGTTCCCGAGGCGGCGTCGCCGCTGGGGGTGGATTTGACCGGGATTCGCGCCGGGATGAAGGCGGTTCCGGAAGTCGGCACCGCCAAGGTGCCCTTCAGAAACACGCCGCCCGCGATTCGCTGTCGCACCTACGCCAAGACCGGCACCGCCGAAGTTGGCAAGCTCATTCCCACCGGGAAGTCCGTTTCCCCCGGGATCGAGCCCTACAATACCGGTTGGCTGATCGGCTGGCACGAACCCGAACAGCGCGAGGCCCGGCGGCTGGCGTTCGCCTGTATGATCACTCACGCGGCCCGCACCGGCGGCGCGGTGTGCGGCCCGGTGGTGGCGGATTTGCTGAAACGCCTGTCCCTCCCATTCCCGTGACGCTGCCAGTCGAGGGTTGCGCTATAATTTATTTGTTACCCTCGATATGTTCATGCAACCGGATGAGACATTCCCATGGACCGCGCCACGCACTGTCCGAACTGTTTTCGAGCCCCGGCCCCGGCGGCGCGTTGCGCTCAGTGCGGGTTTGACGCCGCGACTTACGACGGGGAAAGCAACGACCTTCTCCCGCTGTTCGCGGCGCTGGCCGAAGGCAAATATCGGATCGGGCGGGTACTGGGCGAAGGCGGTTTTGGGGTGGTCTACGCCGGGTGGGTCCACGGCCTGGAGCGCACGGTCGCCATCAAGGAATTCTTCCCCGCCACCGACAACCCGCTGGCGCGGCGCCAAGGCCTCACCGTCACCGCCCGGCCGCGCTACCAAGCCGAATTCGCCGACTGGAAACAGCAATTCCTGCGCGAAGCGCAACTGCTGGCCCAATTCAGCCACCCCCGGATCGTCCAGGTCCACGACATCCTTGAAGAACACAACACCATCTACCTGATCATGGAACGGCTGGAAGGCCAGACCCTGAGCGACGCTCTGGGCGGGCTGGAACAACGGGGCGAAGAACTCGCAGCCGGCCACGCCCTCCCCCCGGAACAAGCCGCCCCCCTGCTGCACGCCGCCCTGGAGGCCCTGGACATCCTGCACGGCCACGCCCCGCCGGTCATCCACCGCGACCTCACCCCGCACAACCTCTTTCTCGTGGACGGCCGGATCGACCGGCTCAAAGTGCTCGACTTCGGGCTGGCCCGGCTGGGCACGCGCACCCAAAGCATCGCCAGCATCGCCGCCAAAGTCGGCAACCCCGGCTTCGCCGCCCCCGAACAACTGGGGCTCTACCCCGGCGCCATCGGCCCCGCCACCGACTTCTACACCCTGGGCGCCACCCTGTACACCGCACTGACCGGCGTGGCCCCACCCAACGCCCAGCAACGCTGCGACGGCGGCCGGCTCCTCCCGCCCCCGCCGCTCCCGCCCCACCTCGACCCCGCCCTCGCGCAAATCATCCGGGCCTGCCTGGAGATCAGCCCCCAGCGCCGCCCGCAAAGCGTCGCCGAGATCCGCCAACGGCTCGCGGCCGGCACCCTCATCCCGCCCCCGGAACCCGAACCCGAACCCGAACCACCGCCCCCGAAACCCCGGCCAAGGCCCGAGTTTCCATTTCGCGCCGACGACGGGGCCCAGAATCCCCCCCCCCCCTTTTCCAAAGGGGGGAGTGCCGGTTCCAAAGGGGAAAGCACCGGGGTGCTGGACTGGAATCTCCGCGAATCGCCCAGCGCCCGTTCGTGGTGGTTGCTGGCGTGGAAAATTGCGGTTGTGGTGGTGCTGGGCCCGATGGCAGTCGCGCTGTGGGGCTGGACAGCGGCTGAGCTGGGAGGATGGTTACTGGGGCTGATTGTAGGCACGGTGTTGCTGATCTCGATGGCAGTCGCGCTATGGAAAGAGGCGACAATACGAAACAAACCCACGACGATACTGGCAAGCCAGGTGTTCCGGGACATGTTGAAGGACGGGACGGATGGGCCGGTGATGATCGCCCTCTCAGCGGGAACATTTTTGATGGGTAGCCCGAAATCGGAGTGGGGGCGAGACCAAGATGAGCGACAGCACAAGGTAAGTGTGCGCGCTTTTGCGATAGGACAATATGCTGTCACCTTCGCCGAATACGACCGGTTCTGCGAAACCACCGGCCGGAAGCCACCGAGCGACGCGGGCTGGGGCCGGGGCACGCGGCCCGTCATCGACGTCAGTTGGCACGATGCCCTCGCCTACACCGAGTGGCTCTCGAAGCAAACCGGCCAATCCTATCGGCTGCCCACCGAAGCCGAATGGGAATACGCCGCGCGAGCCGGGACGACGACGCCCTTTTGGACCGGCCGGTGCGTGACCACCGACCAAGCCAATTACGACGGAAGGTACAGCTACGGCGCACCGGACTGCGGAGCGAAGACCGGCGTCTATCGCGGCCAGACCCAGCCGGTGGGTTCTTTCAAACCCAATCCTTGGGGCTTACACGACACGATGGGCAACGTCTGGGAATGGACCTGCTCGGCCTACGACAAGGGCTACGGCGGCGCGGAAACGAAATGCACCACCAAAGATACGAGCGCCTTCCGGTCGTTGCGCGGCGGCTCCTGGGACAACGTTCCCGCGTGGGTGCGTTCCGCCGCCCGCTTCAGGTTCTCGCCGATGACCCGCAACTACCGCCAGGGTTTCCGCCTCGCCAGATCCTTATAAGCCTTTGATCTTTATTCTTTTTCCCTTTACCCCCGCGCGAAGCGCGGGCGATTTTTTTGCACCTCCCCCCTTTTGCAAAGGGGGGTCGGGGGGGATTCCGACCGGAGATCGTGATGCTGCCCTATCGCCTCGAACATAAGCAGCGCGCTCGTGAGCTACGCAAGAATATGACCGAAGCCGAGCAGGTTTTATGGAAGCGGTTGCGGCGCAAGCAAATTCTAGGCTTGCCTTTTTATCGGCAAAAGCCATTAGCCCACTACATTGTCGATTTTTATTGCGCCAGAGCGATGCTGGTGATCGAATTGGATGGTTCCCAGCATCATACCCAAGACGCGCAACGGGATGACGCCGTGCGCACAAAAACCTTGGAAACCATGGGCTTGCGGGTCTTGCGCTTCGATAACCGGCAGGTGTTGCTCGAATTGGAGGCGGTGATCGGGGCTATCGTTGTCGCGGTGGAAGCGCGACCAGGGCGGTGAGAATCCCCCTCGACCCCCCTTTTGCAAAGGGGGGAGCCATCAGGCCGACGGGCGGCGACGCGGCATTCCTCTGATCTATCCCCACCGGCGACGGTTGCGCAACGACAACGGCCCGCGCTCTCGTCGCCACTTGCGGCAATTCGCCCGCGCCTACGCCCAAGGTCGCCTCAGCCTCGCCGACATCGACCCCAGCGTCCGCACAATAAACCCGCGAGGTCATCACCATGCGTTTTCCCTACGGCATCGCCGATTTTCGCAAAATCCGCGAAGACGGTTATTTCTACGTCGACCGCACCGACCGGATTCCATCGATCGAGGAAGCGGGCAGCCAACTGTTGTTCCTGCGGCCGCGCCGCTTCGGCAAGAGCCTGTGGCTATCGACGCTGGAAAACTACTACGATCTGGCGCGGGCAGACAATTTCGACCGGCTGTTCGGCGAGTTGCGGATCGGCCAAAACCCTACGCCGTTACGCAACCGCTATTTCGTTCTCAAGCTCAATTTCTCGATGGTGGACCCTCGGGGCGACGCCAAGACGATTGCCGCGTCCCTACACCGCCACGTCAACGACGCCATTCGGGCGTTCGCGGTGCGCTATCAGACGGTCATCGACCAACCGATCGAATGCCATCCCACCGACGGTTTGTCCTCGTTGGGAAGCCTGCTGACGGCCATCTCCACCACTTCGTACAAGCTCTACCTGCTGGTGGACGAATACGACAACTTCGCCAACGAAGTGATGATCAATCCATTGCACGGCGCGGATCGCTATCGCGAATTGGTGGAAAGCGAGGGGACGATCAAGACGTTTTTCAAGGCGGTGAAAGCCGGGGCGGAAGGTCAAGGACTCGACCGGGTGTTCCTGACCGGCGTCTCCCCGGTGGTGCTCAGCGATCTCACCAGCGGCTACAACGTCGCCAAGGACATCACCCACCTCGACGAGTATCACGACTTGTGCGGTTTCACCGCCGAGGAACTGGCCGAAGTGCTGGCGAGAGTGCTGGCGGCGCGGTCGCTGCCCGCCGAACAGGCGCCGGGCATTCTGGAGATGCTGCGGGACTTCTACAACGGCTACCGGTTCGGCGAAGGGGAAAACCCGCCGCTCTACAACCCGACCCTGGCGCTGTATTTTCTGGACTACTTCAGCCGTTACGGCCGCTACCCGCGCCAGATGCTCGACGACAACCTGGCGATGGATCGCAACCGGATTCAGTACGTCGCCCGGCTGCCACATGGCGAGACGCTGGTCAATCGCACGCTCAACCCCACCGAACCGCTCGCCGTCGCGCAACTGGTCAACCGTTTCGGCGTGCGGGACATGCTGACCGCCCCGCGCGACCCGGACTTTCTCGCCTCGCTGCTGTACTACTTCGGCGTATTGACGCTGGCCGGACGGGACGCCCTGGGCAAACGCAAGTTGGCCGTGCCCAACCAGGTGATCCGCAAGCTGTACGTCGAGCGGCTGCAAGAACAGGTGTTGCCGGACTACGCCGACCAGGCACAACGGCAAGCGGTCGTCGAACGGTTCTACGCCACCGGCGATCTCGGCCCGCTGGGCGATTTCCTCGAACAGCGCTATTTCAAGGTGTTCGACAACCGGGATTTGCGCTGGAGCAACGAGCTGGTGGTGAAAACGGCGTTTCTGGTGGTACTGTTCAACGACACGTTCTACCTGATCGACTCGGAACCCGCGTTGGGGCGAGGCTACGGCGACTTGTTGCTACGGGTGCGGCCGGACATGCGCCAGTACGCCCTGCTCGATCATCTGCTGGAATTCAAGGCGATCGGTCTCAAGGCGGTCGGGCTGACCGGCACCGAACTGGTGGCGAAGACGCGAGAAGAACTGCGGGCGCTGCCGGCGGTGACCAACGCCCTGCGAGAAGCGGAAACGCAACTGGCGCGGTATCGCCGAATTCTGGAAGCGACCGGCGCTCCGCTCAAGCTGTGCACGCACGCGGTGGTTTGTCTTGGTCTGGAACGACTGGTGTTCGCCAGCCACGGGATTCAATGACCCCTAACACCGACGCGATGAACGGCTATTCTTGAATTTTTCGCAACTTACCGAGGCACTCCCATGGACCGCGCCACGCACTGTCCGAACTGTTTTCGAGCCCCGGCCCCGGCGGCGCGTTGCGCTCAGTGCGGGTTTGACGCCGCGACTTACGACGGGGAAAGCAACGACCTTCTCCCGCTGTTCGCGGCGCTGGCCGAAGGCAAATATCGGATCGGGCGGGTACTGGGCGAAGGCGGTTTTGGGGTGGTCTACGCCGGGTGGGTCCACGGCCTGGAGCGCACGGTCGCCATCAAGGAATTCTTCCCCGCCACCGACAACCCGCTGGCGCGGCGCCAAGGCCTCACCGTCACCGCCCGGCCGCGCTACCAAGCCGAATTCGCCGACTGGAAACAGCAATTCCTGCGCGAAGCGCAACTGCTGGCCCAATTCAGCCACCCCCGGATCGTCCAGGTCCACGACATCCTTGAAGAACACAACACCATCTACCTGATCATGGAACGGCTGGAAGGCCAGACCCTGAGCGACGCTCTGGGCGGGCTGGAACAACGGGGCGAAGAACTCGCAGCCGGCCACGCCCTCCCCCCGGAACAAGCCGCCCCCCTGCTGCACGCCGCCCTGGAGGCCCTGGACATCCTGCACGGCCACGCCCCGCCGGTCATCCACCGCGACCTCACCCCGCACAACCTCTTTCTCGTGGACGGCCGGATCGACCGGCTCAAAGTGCTCGACTTCGGGCTGGCCCGGCTGGGCACGCGCACCCAAAGCATCGCCAGCATCGCCGCCAAAGTCGGCAACCCCGGCTTCGCCGCCCCCGAACAACTGGGGCTCTACCCCGGCGCCATCGGCCCCGCCACCGACTTCTACACCCTGGGCGCCACCCTGTACACCGCACTGACCGGCGTGGCCCCACCCAACGCCCAGCAACGCTGCGACGGCGGCCGGCTCCTCCCGCCCCCGCCGCTCCCGCCCCACCTCGACCCCGCCCTCGCGCAAATCATCCGGGCCTGCCTGGAGATCAGCCCCCAGCGCCGCCCGCAAAGCGTCGCCGAGATCCGCCAACGGCTCGCGGCCGGCACCATCATCCCGCCCTCGGAACCCGAACCCGAACCCGAACCACCGCCCCGGCCCGAACCGACACCGGCGGTTACGCTCACCCCCCATTCCCCCGGCTCGCGGTGGCGGCGAGGGCTGATTTTGGGAACCGTGCTGGGCGCGGGCGGGCTCGCATTCGCGCTCTGGCAAGCCGGGCAATCCCCGCCGCCGGCCGGGTCGAGCGCACCGGCCGCCCCGTCGTCGCCCGTCGTGAACCCACCCCCGCCGGTGGAACCGCGCGCCTACCTGACGGTGCGGGCCACGCCGGCCAGCGCGCAAATCCGCATCATGAACATCGGCCCGGCCTACCGGGACGGCATCGAACTGATACCGGGGGATTTCGACATCGAAGTGAGCGCCCCCGGCTACCAGACTTCCCGGGCGTGGTACACCCTGGCGGCCGGCGCGCGGGAAATCGCGGTCGTGTTGCCGGCGAACTCGGTCGCCGGGATGACGCGAATCACCGGTGGGTGTTTCCAGATGGGCAGCCCGGAATCGGAGGAAGGCCGGGACGGCGACGAACAGCCGCACCGCGTGTGCGTGAACGATTTCGAGATCGGCCAACGGGAAGTCACAGTTGGAGCATTTCGACGGTTTGTAGAGGCCACGAATTATCGAACGGACGCCGAGAAGAGCGAAAAGGGATGCTATGCCTGGAGTGATTCGAAATGGCAACTGAAAGCTGATCTGAATTGGCGGAACCCCGGTTTTAAGCAAAGCGACGATCACCCGGTGGTGTGCGTCAGTGGGAACGACGCCCTCGCCTACACCGACTGGCTCTCGGAGCAAACGGGCCAACCGTATCGGCTACCGACCGAAGCCGAATGGGAATACGCCGCGCGAGCGGGGACGAGCACGGCCTACTGGTGGGGTGATGACATTGGCCGCAACCGGGCCAACTGCAACGGCTGCGGCAGCCGTTGGGATAACCGACAAACCGCCCCGGTCGGTTCCTTCGATCCCAACCCCTGGAAACTGTACGACACCGCAGGCAACGTCTGGGAATGGACCTGCTCGTTGTATCATGAAAAGTACGATGGCGCAGAGACGAAATGCACCACAAAAGATACAATCGGCCCCCGGTCGTTTCGCGGCGGCTCCTGGGGCGACGGTCCCGTGGGGGTGCGTTCCGCCGGCCGCTTCTGGAACACGCCGACGAACCGCAACGACACCACGGGGTTTCGTCTCGCCAGATCGTTATAAGCCTTTGATCTTTATCCTTTTACCCTTTATCTCCGCGCGCAGCGCGGGCAATTTTTTTGAGAAAGTTATCCACAATGGCCGATGAAACTGCGCGCGATGCGGTCCCCCGGGCGGTGCAAGCCTGCCACGAGTTACTGGCCTGGCTGATCCCGCAACTGGATTTGTTCCCCCGCGCCCGGCGCTTCACCCTGGGCGAACGGCTGGAAAGCGGCCTGCTGCGGGTGCTGGAAGCGCTGGTCGAGGCCGCCTACAGCCGGGAAAAACGGGCGGCGCTGGCGATGGCCAATCGCACTTTGGAAGTCGAACGCCACCTGTGGCGGCTGGCCCACGAACTGCGGGTCATCCCGCTCAAGCGCTACGAACACGGCGCCCGGCTGATGGACGACCTCGGCCGGCAGATCGGCGGCTGGCTGCGCTCCCGGACCGCCGCACCATGAAACGCCTGCACGACCTCTGGCCGCAACTGATCGGTTTCGACAACCTGTGGCGAGCTTGGCGACAAGCCCGGCGCGGCAAATCCCGTAGTCCCGGCGCGGTCGCCTTCGAGCTGGCCCTGGAACCGGAACTGCTGGCGCTGCAACGGGAGCTGGCCGAGGGTTCCTACCAACCTGGCGCCTACCGGCTGTTCACCCTCTACGAACGCAAGCCCCGCCTCATCGCCGCCGCCCCGTTCCGCGACCGGGTGGTGCATCACGCCGTCATGAACGTCATCGAACCGCCGCTGGATCGTACCTTCATCTTCGATTCCTACGCCTGCCGCCGGGGCAAGGGCACGCACGCCGCCGTGGACCGCTATCAACGCTGGGCGCAACGCTATCCCTACGTCCTCAAGCTCGACATCCGCCGCTACTTCCCCTCGATCGACCATGCCGTGCTCAAAGCCAAACTGCGGCGGCGCATCGCCGACCCCCAAGTGCTGGCGTTGCTGGACCGCATCATCGACGGCAGCCCCACCGAAGCCGCCGACGAACCGGTCTATTTTCCCGGCGATGACCTGCTCACCCCGCTGGAACGGCGGCGCGGCATTCCCATCGGCAACCTCACCAGCCAATTCTTCGCCAACCTCTACCTCGACGACCTCGACCACTGGCTCAAGGAACAGCGCCGGGTTCCCGCCTACCTACGCTATGTGGACGATATGATCCTGCTCGCCGACGCCAAAACCGAACTGCACGAGCATCACGCCGCGCTGGCCGACTACTTGACTCGGGAACGACTGCGTTTCCATCCGCGCAAGGCCCAAGTTAGCCGTGCTCGCGACGGCCTCAACCTGCTCGGCTACCTGGTGTTTCCTCACCGGCGACGACTGCGCAACGACAACGGTCTGCGTTTTCGGCGGCGCTTACACGGTTTCGCCCGCGCCTACGCCCAAGGTCGCCTCACGCTGGCCGCCATCGATCCCAGCGTGCAAGCCTGGCTCGGCCACGCCCGACACGCCGACACGCTCGGCCTGCGCCAAAGCATTTTCGATGCGATACCCTTCATCCGGGGAGCGGACCGATAGGCGGCCCCCGGTCGTTACGCGGCGGCTCCTGGAACAACAAACCCGTGAGGGTGCGTTCCGCCAACCGCAACAGGAACACGCCGACGAACCGCAACAACAACACGGGGTTTCGTCTCGCCAGCCCGCCCGCATGTCCAGAACCGCCGCGTCCACGGATACGGCGGGCGCGATGCGCGGGTGATCATGAGTCCGCTTCCGGGACTCGCAGGGACGGGAGCGCCAAATAGCCTTGCCATGGACGATGGAGCGCGGGGCCGGAGGATCACTGAAGGCCCCGCCTCTTCCCGGTGGCGTTCCCGACTCCCGCGCCGAAACGACTCAAGGCTCTTTTGGCCGCGAACTCAGGCCGACGGGCGGCGGCGCGGCGTTTTGGGAAACACCTCGTCGAGGGTGGCGGCGCTCAACAGCCGCAGGCTCCAGGCCCGCAAGGCCGCTTCGTCCGCTCGGGCCACGAGTTGCTGGACCCGCTTGGGCAGCGGACCAAATTTATATTCGAGTTGCTGGCGCAACAGTTCGGCTTCGCCTTCGATCTTGCCTTCGATCTTGCCTTCGATCTTGCCTTCGATCTTGCCTTCACGATGGCCACGTTGATAAAGCTGTTGAGCGGCGGTGAGCATGGCGTTCTCCAGTTCAGGTCGGGGATTGGATAGCAGATCGCGCACGGTGTCGGGGGGCAGCGGGGTGACGCGGAACAGATAAGTCAGCAAGGCATGGACGATGCGGGCACCGTTGCGTTCCCCGTACAAGCGGGCGGCCAATTCCAGCAAGCGCCGGGTTCGCTCGGAGTCACCGCTGGCGGCGCCGCGCAAGGCTTCGACAAACACCTGAATCGCCAGCGGCGGTTCGGCGGGCGGTTGCCAGTTTCTCAGATCGTAGAGCAGATAGCCGAAATCCGGCAGGTACGGCTCCAGCAGCGCCCGTTGCGCGGCGGTCAACTCGAATTCCTCGCCAAAGCGACGCGGAAGCGTGAACCGCGCCGCGCCGTGGTACAGCACCAGCGGCAGAATCGGGGCTCGCTGAAGCTACTTGCCGTACAGGCGGCCCAAGTAGCCCAGCAGTTGCACGAGCAACCCACGGTCCAGATACGACTTATGCTCGAACAGCAGATACAACTGACGCGGTTCCCCAGCGACCGTGGTCAGCGAGAACAGCAGGTCGGATTGCAGCTCGTTCAGGGTCTCATCGATCAGGCTGGTCGATTCGGCAACCAGCGTATCCAGGTCCAGATCGGACTGAAGGGCAGGCGGCGGAAGCAGCCGCAGAAACGCCCGCGCCTGGTCCAGGTCGGTCAGGAAGTCGCGCACGAAAACGTCGTGAGGATGCGGGGTGGACATGGCCGGGTCGGATCGGGCGGCGGGGTTGGCCCAGTATGGCGAGCCGGCCTGGGTCGGTCAACGCGGCGGACCTGAAAGCGTATTCATTTTCCCCAAATCGCTATAATTGCGTTACGCATAATAGGGACATCGTGGGGCGGAGTGCCCAATAACCCCGCCGAGGACGACCGGGCGCGGGGCCGGTACGCCAATCGATGACCCTACGTTCACCCCCTCGCCTTCCGCCAGGAAAACAAAAATCCGGCCCGACTGCCATGCAAACCTTAAAAGCGATGTCGAAAACCTTGCCAGGGTTGCTCACGGGGATCCTGCTGCTGGCTTTCGGTTGGGCGCATGGGTGTCTGCTGACGCAAGCCCCCGCCGAGCGCCGCCAAGTGACCGAGGTGCGGGTGACCTTGAGCGGCACGGAACGGCCCGTGATTCTCGGTTATCAGGAACTGGGCCAAAACCCGGCCAGCGGGCACTCGGCGGAAAAGGACCACCTGCGCCTGCGCCGGGACACGGCGGGCGGCTGGTGGGCCAGCAACGTCGCGAGCCACCGCAAGGTGGACGCTGCCACCGAAAAACACGGAACCCGCTACCTCAAACGCTGGCGCCTGGCGACCGGAGATCACATCCGCCTCAAAACCACGGACGTGGACGTGGTCGAAGCCCAGGGCGAAACGCTGATCCTGCGTGAATCCGGGCGGGAAGCGCGCTGGGAAAACGGCCGGCTCGTCACCGATGAAGCCCCCGCCGCCGCCTGTCCGGACGAAGCAACTTCCCCCTTGCGGCGCTGGCTCAAGACGTTGAAGCATCAAGAACTGCCCCTGTTCTCGCTGGGTGGGGAAGTCCCTTGCCCGCAACGCTGGCGACTGCCCGGCATACCGGCGCACGGCATCAAGGTGCTCGCGTGGGATGGCGCTTTCTGGCTGGCGCCCGGCACCATCGACGCACGCATGACGCGGATCGGCGAATCCATCGAACAGGGATCGAGCTTCAAAAACATCCAGTTGCGTCTGGACGATCCCGCCGAACCGACCAAATCCCTGGTCCTGGGCCGCACGCGCTACCGGCTCCACTGGCAGGAAAATGTCCTCACCCTGACTCCCGTTCAAAAGACCGATCTCTGGCTCGAAGCGGATTGGGCGGCACTCCAGGCCCGGCCCCGCGACTCCCGCGTACACACCGAAACCGCGTTGGCGCCCATCCCCACCCAATTCGCCGGTCTGGGAACCTGGCTGGTCGCGCACGGGATCGGATCGCTGGTCGCGCTGGGACTGGCGCTCTGCGCCGCCGTTCTCGCCTTCCGATGGTCGGCACACCACGGCCGGAACTCGCTGGGCCGCTGGCAAGCGGCGGCGTGGGTTTCGGCGCTGGCCATGGGCACCCTGACCGCGCTCACCTATCGAACCCCGGAAGCGCGACCCGCCTGGCTCCTGCTCTCCCTGGGACTGGCTTGGAGCGCCACCAGCGCGCTGCTGTTCATCGTCGGACGGTTGCAAGGCCCCGTCGGCTGGTTATGGGTCGCCACCATCAGCCTGGTGGGTTCTGGCAGCCTCGTTCAAGGACAGCTCGGGCTCGGCGGCGACAACAGTCGCTGGCTGGATTTCAGCGTGGGACACTGGCGCGTCCTGGCGATCATCGGCTGGATCCTGGTACCGCTCGCTTTGGTGCCCGCCGACACCTGGCGGCGGTTGGCCGTGTCGGTGCTGGATCCGTGGACCCACGAACGGGCCTGGCTCAAATGGGTCGTCATCGCCGGAGCGGTGCTCATCCTGACGATTCAATACCTGTTCGGCGGCGAGGAAGGCATCTGGGGCGTTCAGCCGGTGGAGGGCATCAAGGCCCTGCTCGTGCTGATGCTGGCCCACGCCGGAGCACGGTTGTGGCGCTGGCGTAGCGGCTTCAGCAGCGAATACCGAAGCCGCCCGCTGGCTACCTCTCTGTCCATCCTCGTATTCATCCTGATCTTTGTCGGTCTCACCTCGAGCTTGCTGCTGGCCGTCCGCGACTTGTCCCCCCTCCTGCTGATGATCGTGCTCCTGCTGCCCTGGCTTTGGCGTATCTCACCCCATCCCCACCACGGATCGGCATCGCCAGATACCCCTGCCCGCGACCCAGCCGCCAGTACCGACCTCAAACCGCAATGGGCCACGCTGGAAACGCTGGGACGATGGGGAATACCCGCGCTCGGGGTTTTGCTGCTACTCCTGCTCTGGTGGATCACCCAGGCCCCGGAGCACATTCCTCGCTGGGTACCTCAGCATGACCGGTTCATGGTTTGGGCCGATCCCGCCCACTTTCCCGAGAGCGGTTTCCAAACCCGGCGAGCCATGGAACTGATCGCGGCCGGCGGATGGTCGGGCGCGGCGGCCAGCCCCTTTGGCTGGAACGGGATCGTCATGCGCCTGCCCGTGGTCCAAAATGATTTTATCGGCGCGTTCCTGCTCCATCGATTCGGAATAGGGAGCGGTTGGATGCTCCTGGTTTTTCAGGGGACGTTCGCCGCGAGCCTGTTCACTTTGGCCTGCCGCGTGGAGGACTGGGGCTGGAGAAAAGATGCGCCGGAAAAAGCGACGGCGACCTTTCTATCTTTGGCGTTGTTCGCCATGGCTTGGCTGTTCCTGGCTCATTGGACCATCGCCTGGGGTAACACGCTCGGCCTGTTACCGGTGATGGGTCAGCCCATGACATTCATATCCTTAGCGAATAGCCATCACCTGTTTTTTGCCTTGCCGGGGCTGATCCTGGGCCTGGCCACAGGATGGATGATTCAACCGTCGCATCGACCATAGCCAGTCGAGACGGGGTTGATGTCCTGCTTCATCGGGCTTTGCCCGGCGTGATCGACCGGCAAAACCAAGGCGGCGTGGATGGTCTCGGCATCGGCGCGGGCGTTTCGATCCCGCCGGATTGAGCATGGAAGAGCAGCGGCGACTGGCGGCATGGCAGGCGAAACCACAACCAAGAGGCGACGGCATGGGTGATCGACAAGTAATCCACCACGGCATCATCGGCATTCCCCTGGGCGACATCGCCGGGATCGGCCCGGAAATCGTCGCCATGGCGCTGGCGCAACCTGCTCTGTACGACATCGCCAGACCGTTGGTCATCGGCGAAGCCAGCGCCCTGCGCCGGGCACTACGGGTCGCAAACTTGGATTTGGCCATTCGGATCGTGGACGATCCCGCCCAAGGCCAGTACCGACCCGGCACGATCGACCTGGTGGATTTGGCCAACGTGGACACCGACCAAGTAGCGTTCGGCCAAGTGCAAGCGGAAGCCGGCCGTGCCGCCTTCGAATTCATCCACAAAACCGTCGATCTGTGCCAAAGCGGCCAAATCGACGCGATGGCCACCACCCCGATCAACAAGGAAGCCTTCCGAGCGGCCGGCATTCAGGATATCGGTCATACCGAGTTGCTGGGCCGACTGACCGGGACCGCCGATCCGCTGACCTTGTTCCAGGTATTCGCCCTGAAAGTGTTTTTTCTCAGCCGCCATGTCTCGCTGGCGAGCGCCATCCAGATGGTCACCCGGCAACGGGTGCTGGATTATCTTCAGCGCTGCGCCGGCGCACTGATGGCCCTGGGCATCCCGCAACCACGGCTGGCGGTGGCGGGGCTCAATCCCCACGGCGGCGAACACGGCCTGTTCGGCGACGAGGAAACGCGGGAACTGGAGCCGGCCATCGCCGCCGCGCGGGCTCTGGGAATCGACGTCGTCGGCCCCATCGCCGCCGATTCGGTATTTCACCTTGCCTTGAACGGTGCCTTCGACGCCGTGCTGTCGCTGTATCACGACCAGGGGCATATCGCCACCAAGATGGTGGACTTCCAACGCACCATTGCGATTACCATCGGTCTACCGTTCATCCGCACCTCGGTCGATCACGGTACGGCCTTCGACCAGGCTGGCAAGGGCACGGCCAATCCCTTGAGCCTGTTCGAAGCCATCCGGCTGGCGGCGGTGTATGCGCCCCGGTATCGGGCTGCCCTGGAACGGCGCCCCGCCTCTGTCCACGACGACGTTTGACGACGCAACGGAGCAGGGACGCCTGCGCGACGGCGCGTGCCGTTCGCCCACCGGCGTAAGGAACCATTGCTCGAACAGGCCGCCGGTCGCTTATGATGCCCGTCGCGGGATGCATCAATGCCGCAATCTCGAAATTCTTCGCACAAACCACCGCAAACCGGATTCCGCCATGACACCACGACGGCTACTGACCACCGACGGAGAACCGGGATTTGGTCGCCACTTCGATCCAATCGGTCGATATGACCAGGTTACGCGTTGCTTGGGACGGCGGGCCGTGGCGTGGGGCTCGTTGCGCATTTGCGTGCTATCCATGCTTTTCCTGCTGCTCGCCACCGGAAGCAACGGCTACGCCGAGGATGCCCGACCGAACCCACTTTCGCCGGGAACGACCGGAAGCGATACCGACGCGATCCCCGCGCAAATCGCGGCCTACAGCCAGGACCTGGAACGGTTGCGCCGTTTCATGGGCGCCCCCAAGATCGGAAAATTCAATATCGGTATTCACAGCGACCTGACTCGCGACCTGTACTTCCAGACGCTGACGCTGTGGCAAAAAACCGACCGGCTGCTGTTCGAAATCAGTCGGGTGCGCGCAACCCCGCCGCCCACGCCCGCGGGCGAACTGGGAACCCCGGATATTCTGGCGAATCTCCAGGACGCCCATGGAATTCTCCAGCAGATTATGCGCGCCTTGGAGATCCCCCCCGAACCAGAGACCAGGACCGATCCGATTCCGGCCCGGCCGGATAACTTCACCGCCCTGCTCGACCTGAACCGCCAAGTGGATCTGCTTCTGGAACGGCACTTCGCGCCCAGCGACGTCTACATGGAAATCACCTTGGCGATTGACTACGCGGCCCGCCTGCTGGCTCGCTATCCGGAAGCGATCCGTATCCCGGAAGAACCGCCGTTCGAACCGAACAAACAACCCAGCGACGTCTATCAACGCCTGATCGCCTGCCTGCGGAGCATCGTCCACATCGCGCAAATCCTGGGGTTTACCGTGCTCGATATCGATACCCGTCAAACCGATATGACTCAGCTGACACCCGGCGATGTTTATATGGTGGCTTCCCTGGTTGTTTCGCAATTAAATCATCTGTATAAGAAATTGGGCGACAACAAACCCGTGGCACCGGCTTTTTATCCCGGACGAAAATTTCCAGCGCACAGCTATCAGTGGGCCGGAATCCTGCAAGCGCAACTGCAACAGCTCGAACGCTTCATCGCCGCCGCTCCGACAGCGTCTGGGGAAGCCAAACATGACTCCATCACGCCAGAACGCTGAGCACGCCGCGCAAAAACACCCACTCCACCGCCGATTGCTGTTTTCCCATCTATCGGTGGCGCTGGTCGGCGTGGGCATGCTGCTGGTCGCCCTGGTTTCGACCTACGAACTGCGGGCCAGAGTCATCCTGCTGGTCAACGAAGGCGTGCCGCTGGCGCAAGCGTCCGCCCAGATGCTGGCCGGCGTGCAGCATTCCCTGGCCAGCCTGCGCGGCTGGGTCAGCCTCGGTGACCCGCAATTCCTGGTGGGCTGGCGAGCGGCCTGGCAACAGGAAATCCAGCCGGCCGTCGAGCGAATCAAGCAATGCGGGCATCTACTGGCGGGACGAAGCTGTGTCCCGGAGCGACTGCGGGAACTGCAAACCCTGCTCGCCGATCTACAGGAATCCCAGTGGTGGGTGCAGGAGGTGGCGCGCGCTCCGGGCAACGAGCCGGCGCGGATGACCTACCTATTCAATGTCGAGCCCAGCGTGCGGGAACTGGCTTCGATCATGGCGGCGCTGCTGGCGTTCGAAGAAACCACGCGGGAAAGCGACGACGGTCGAAAACCTCTGCTTGTGCGTTTGATGGAAATCCAGGGCGCACTGGCCGGCAGTCATCTGCTGCTGCGGGAAACCCTGGGGCCGAACGGCCTGCATTATACCGAGCGGCTCGAACGACAACTGGGCACCACCCAAGCCCTGGTCACGCAAGCAACCGCCGACCCGCTACTCACGCTCGAACAGGGCCGGTTGCTGCGCCTCTTTCAGCGCGAATGGCAAGCCTTCATCACCTTCGCTCGCAAGATCGTCCGACAGCGTCAGGCGATGGATTGGAATATCGCATTGCACCGGTTGGCGGCGGAAACAGACCCCATGGCAAACCGGACGATCGCGCTGGCGACCACCATGGCGGCGGACGCCAAAATCCGTCTCGAACAGGAAGCCGACGCCGCGCGGGCCGCCAGTGCCATCACGGTATGGAACCTGGCGATCATGATTCTGGTCATGCTGGCCGTTGCTTACGGCATGTCGAGAAAACACGCCCGGGATCTGACCTTGCCGATCGCCGCCCTGGCCGAGGCGACCCGAAAACTGGCAACGGGGAACCCAAGCGATAACATTATCGCCAGCGGCAATGATGAACTCACCGAACTCACCCGTTCATTCAATACCATGCGCGCTTCGATGCAACAGGCTCAAACCGTGCTGCGCGAAGCTTATGCCAAGCTGGAGCAACGAGTTATGGAACGCACCGCCCAATTGGAAACCACCAATGATTCCCTCATCAAGGAAATCGCGGTCCGCAACCAGACGGAAGCCGCCCTGCGAGAAAGCGAGGCACGGCTGCGGGCCATGACCCGCGCCATGCCGGATTTGGTCTTTGTGGTCGATGAGGACGGACGCTACCGGGAAGTGCTGGCCGCGGGGCGGGACATCGGCGCCACCCTCATGCGAGGCAAAGTCCCCGCACCCATCCGCGGCAAGCTGCTCAGCGAAGTCCACCCACCGGAAATGGCGGCGCTTTTCCTCGATATCATCCTGCGGGCGCTGAGAACCCAACAAATTCAAATCGCCGAATACGAACTGGAAACCTCTTCAGGTCCGCGCTGGTTCGAGTCGCGCACCGCGCCGCTCGACGTGCAGTTCACCGACCGCTCCACCATTCCCGCCAACACCGCGCAACAACACCTGTTCCCGCCACCCGAAGTGCAGATCGTCGCCAAGTCCGCCGCCATCGTGGTCGCCCGCGACATCACCAAGCGAAAGCAAGCGGAGGTGCAACTCCGCCAGGCTCAGAAAATGCACGCCATCGGTCAGCTCACCGGTGGCATCGCCCATGACTTCAACAACCTGCTCGCCGTCATCATGGGCAATCTCGAACTCCTGCACGAACAGTTGGCGGCTCAGCCCCGGCTGCACGAGCTGGCCCAGCAGGCGCTGCGGGCGGTGGACCGGGGCGCCAATCTGACCCGGCGGCTGCTGGCGTTCGCGCGCCGCCAGCCGCTACTGGCGCAGCCGACCGACCTGAACAAGCTGATACTCGGCATGCTCGATCTCATGCGGCGCACCCTGGGCGCCAACATCCAGATCGATACGATGCTGGCCGCCGACCTGAAACAGACCCTGGTCGACCCGGATCAGCTCGAAAGCGCCCTGCTCAATCTGGCCATCAATGCCCGCGACGCCATGCCGCGAGGCGGCAAGCTCGCGCTGGAAACCGGCAATGTTCGACTCGACGAAAACTACGCCTCGACCCAGCAAGAAGACGTGCGACCCGGCCTGTACGTCATGCTGGCGGTTCGCGATAACGGCGGCGGCATGGTACCCGAGGTGCTGGAACATGCCTTCGAACCCTTCTTCACCACCAAGGAAACCAGCAAAGGCAGCGGCTTGGGGCTCAGCATGGTTTACGGCCTGGTCAAACAATCCGGCGGCCACATCGCGATTCACAGCAAACCCGGTCAAGGCACCACGGTACGGCTTTATCTGCCGCAAATGCAGGCATCCCCCAGCCCGCCGACGGGCGTGAAAGCAGCGGATACTGTTTTCAAGGGCCACGGTGAAACCATCTTGGTGGTCGAAGACGACACCGACGTCCGGCTGTTCGCCGTCAATGCCCTGCGTGCTTTGGGTTACGATACCCGACAGGCCGGCGATGCCGCGGCGGCGCTCGAACTACTGGAAACGACGCCCCAGATCGCTCTATTGTTCACCGATATCGTACTGCCGGGCGAGATGGACGGCGTCAAGCTGGCGGCCGAGGCGCAGCACCGGCATCCCGGTCTGCGCGTGCTGTTCACCTCGGGCTACACCGAACACCCGCTGATCGTTGGCGGCCAGCTCGCCGAGGATGTGGAAATCTTGGCCAAACCCTATCGCAAGAACGAGTTGGGACAAAAATTGCGCGTACTGCTCGGCCGAGGCGAAAGCGTCTGAACATGGATTGACTTTGTGACGAGATGCCAACTACTTTTACAGCGCCATCCGTTGCCTTATCTCGATTCACTCCCTGGTCGGCGGCTTGGCGCTCACGGCCGTGGTTCGATAACGGCATTCTCATAGCATCATCTTAATCCTTGGAGGAAGAGTCCATATGCCGCTTGCAAATCGTCTGGCTGCTGAGTTCATCGGCACCCTCTGGCTGGTGCTGGGTGGCTGCGGCAGCGCCGTGCTGGCCGCCGTCTTCTATGGCCCCAACCAATATCCCTTGGGCATCGCCCTCGTCGGCGTGGCGCTGGCCTTCGGTTTGACCGTGCTGACCATGGCCTACGCCATCGGCCACATCTCCGGCTGTCATCTGAATCCGGCCGTTTCGGTGGGACTGTGGGCTGGCGGACGCTTCCCGCTTTCCGACCTGATCCCCTACATCATCGCCCAAGTCCTTGGCGGTATTGCCGGCGCGGGCATCATTTACCTGATTTTCACCGGCAAGAGCGACTTTTCCACCCTCGGCGGCTTCGCGGCCAACGGTTTCGGCGAACATTCGCCGGGTGGCTACGGCATGAACGCCGCACTGATCTGCGAAGTGGTGATGACCTTCTTTTTCCTGATCGTCATCCTGGGTTCCACCCACAAGAACACTCCGACCGGCTTCGCGCCCATCGCCATCGGCCTGTGCCTGACCCTGATCCATCTGATCAGCATCCCGGTCACCAACACTTCGGTCAACCCGGCGCGCAGTACCAGCCAGGCGATCTTTGTCGGCGGTTGGGCCTTGCAACAATTGTGGCTATTCTGGGTCGCACCCATCGTTGGCGCGGCGCTGGCCGGCTTCTTCCATCGCTGGATGGCCAACGATCACCCGACCAACTGAGCCGAGTTGCTTAGTGCTGCATTAATGCGTTATTGAAAATGTGGAAGCCGGTTAGCTTAACCGGCTTCCCGCAGACGTGCTTGCAGTCACGCTAGACGCGCCTCAGCCTAAGAGGCTGTTTGGAAATTCTCGCGGAAAAATAAATTGATAGAAATGGACCCCAATTATTGGGCAGTGGGAAAAGTGAAATCTCTCGTTGGCTTCAGGCCGCCCGATCAAGGGTAGCCTGTTCGAAGTACACCGCATCCGGGGTTTGTCCGTCCAGCGCGCTGTGACGGCGCTCGGTGTTGTAGAAGTCGAAGTATCGTGTCAGTCCCTCTCGAAGCTGCCTCGGCGTCTATTCCACATGGCGCTCCACCGAGGATTCCGGGAAATACTCCAGGTATTTTTGCCGGGCTTGGTCGCCAAACAGGATTTCACAAGCCTCCATCAAGCCCTCGGCATTACGAATGTCTTCACGGCGTAAGACCAGGGCAATCTTGGAGCGGCGGCGCAGGAAGTCCTCCAGCTTGATGATCATTTCCTGGCGTTTGGCGAGCTGGATTTCACAGCGGATATAGTCAGTGCCCTTGATCAGTACCTCAGCCTGGCGCGGGTCTTCCCGAATTTCGGCCAGCAGCTCCAGGGCCTGCTGGTCGTAGCGCCGCCACAACCGGCTGCTGAGGCTTTCGATGGATTCCGGCGAGGTATAGCTGTCGAGATTCATCAGCTTGGCTTGATGCAGATACTCCACGCGCACTGAAGGATGCGGTTCGCCATACCACTTGTAGTCTCGATGCGGCAGGGCAACACCCAGCTCAGCGACGATCCCGGAAACTTCATCACCGACGTTGACGCAATCGGTCAACTTGCCGCCGAAGATGCTCAGATGCGCCCTGGCCCGATCCACGTCGATCTCATGCTTGCGGGACAGTTGCAGCCAGTCGCGGACGTTGCCGTCAGCCTTGGCTTTCACCACCAGCGGCCGCACCCCGCACCGCTCGGCGATGATGTCGGCGCGGGTCAGTGGTCGCTCCATATTCAGACGTTTGTTGATGTTGTCGAGCACAAACTGGCGGTCTTCATCGGTGACCTCGGTGAACGGCGACTCCACGCGGGTATCGGTGGTACCGATACAGGTGCGCACCCCCATCGGGATGACGAAGAACAGCCGCCCGTCGTCGGCGAAGAAGGTCAAGATGCGTTGATGAGGAGTAATCCTGGGCACGATCAGATGGATGCCCTTGGAAAACATGTGATGGTGTTCGGTCTTCTCGCTGGCCAGCGCGTTGTGGTTATCCACGAATGGGCCAGCGGCGTTAATCAGCACCTTGGCGCGGATTTCCATCTCCTGACCGTCGATGACCTCCCGCGCCCGAACGATCCACTGATCGCCCTCGCGGCGCGCGCCCAACGATTCCACATAATTGGCGGCGATACAACCGCGATCCATGGCCGAGCGCACGAATTGGAACACGAAGCGTGTGTCGTTATCGTGCAAGTAGGCGTCGGAGTATTCGAATCCGCCGGCGGCGTTGTCAGTCTTCACTACCGGTTCTTCCCCCTGGATAGTTCGCTTGAAAAACAGGCGCGGGATTCGAGTGAACCCATTGCCAAACAGCCAGTACACCCAGGTTCCCGCCCACAAAAACAGCGGATGAAAACGGAATCCTCGGTCAATTGTGGAAAAGAAGCGGATTTCCTGGACTCGCGACGGGTAGTGGCGGAGCAGGTGGTTGCGGCTCAGGCACAGCTTGCGCACCAGGGCGTAATCATGGCTTTCCAGATACTTGATGCCGCCCCAGGCCAGATTCGACGATTGCTGACTGGTGAAGCCGGCAAAATCGCGCTGATCGATCAAGGCCACCCGTGCGCCCTTGCCGGACAGGGCGGCGGCGGACACCGCGCCGTTGATGCCGCCGCCGATGATCAGGACGTCATACACGCCTTGCTGCAATTTTTGAATATTGCTCTCGCGAAGTTTCATGACGACCCCTTGATAGTGTAGTCACGAGATCTTGAGCCAGAGAACGAGACATCGGATGTGGACGGC
>DAOTGT010000015.1:0-29795 GCA_035447285.1 Candidatus Competibacter sp. | reverse complement strand
ACAAATCACCGCTTCTTAAAAAGAAGAATTATGGAAATTATTGCCCATGACTATATCATCGGGCTCTGTATTGGGGCGATCAGGCTGCACTATTCTCCGCGCGCGCACACAAAACGCAAGCCGCACCCCAGATGGGTTTCCTTCGGGCAAGTGCGGCAAGCTTGCATATAAGCCGAAACAGTGTTAACCTTTTTGAGTCATCGTTCATCTTTTGAATATATGCTTTTCCCATCAATTCGCCAGCAATGCTGTACCTGGTACGGCAGGCTTCCAGTACCGGTAGCTTGACCCCGATCAACGCATCAATTCGCCAGCAATGCTGTACCTGGTACGGCAGGGCGGTAGCGTACCTATGCTCTGAACTCTTTTCATTCAATGTCTTTTTTGGTGGACGATATTCATCTCAAAGTCCTGCGTCTGCTCGAAGCCGAGCCCGCGCTAAGCCAGCGCGTGCTCGCCCGACGGCTTGGCATCAGCCTGGGCAAAACGCACTACTGCCTCCAGGCGCTGATCGATAAGGGCTGGATCAAGATCCAGAACTTCAGAAACAGCCAGAACAAGCGTGCCTACGCCTATCTGCTTACCCCACAGGGCATTGAGCAGAAACTGAGCATCGCCGTCCGTTTCCTCAAGCACAAGCAAGCCGAATACGAGCGACTGCGCGAGGAGATTAGCTCCCTGCAACGAGAAGTCAACGAGCGAGTGAGTGAAGTGGCGAGCGAAGGGTATAGCCCCATCAACCCAACCTCCGATCCCCGACCCCCGACATGAAACCCACTCTTCGCAAGCGTATTCTGGTCACCGGCGGCGCCGGTTTTCTCGGTTCCCATCTGTGCGAGCGGCTGCTGGCCGCCGGGCACGACGTGCTGTGCGTGGATAATTTCTATACGGGCGCCAAGGATAACTTGTTGCATATTCTAGACAATCTGCATTTCGAGCTGATGCGGCACGACGTCACCTTTCCGCTGTATGTAGAAGTGGACGAGATTTTCAACTTGGCCTGTCCGGCTTCGCCGATCCACTACCAGTTCGATCCGGTGCAAACCACCAAAACCAGCGTGCATGGGGCGATCAACATGCTGGGGTTGGCCAAGCGGGTGAAGGCTAGGATCCTGCAAGCCTCCACCAGCGAGGTGTACGGTGACCCGGAGATGCATCCGCAGCGGGAAGACTACTGGGGTCACGTCAATCCGATCGGTCAGCGCAGTTGCTACGACGAAGGCAAGCGCTGCGCCGAAACGCTGTTTTTCGACTACCGCCGCCAACACGGGCTGAACATCAAGGTGGCGCGCATTTTTAACACCTATGGCCCGCGCATGCACCCCAACGATGGCCGGGTGGTCTCCAATTTCATCGTGCAGGCGCTGCGCAACGAGCCGCTCACCCTTTATGGCGAGGGTAGCCAGACTCGTTCGTTCTGCTTCGTGGACGATCTGATCGAAGGCTTGTTGCGACTGATGAGTACCCCGGACGACTGTATCGGGCCGGTCAACCTGGGCAATCCGGGCGAGTTCACCATCCGGGAGTTGGCGGAGAAAGTGATCGAGTTGACCGGTTCGCGTTCGGTGCTGAGTTACCAACCGTTGCCCAGCGACGATCCGCTGCAGCGCAAGCCGGATATCGGCTTAGCGAAGTCGTTGTTGGGCGGCTGGGAACCGGTGGTTCAACTGGAGGAAGGCTTGCGTCGGACCATCGCCTATTTCGACGTCCTGCTGAGCGGGCGAGTCGAAGGGGCGTGAGGAGTCATCGAAATCCACGGCGACTCCTCGCGGTGGAGATCGCCGTGAACGCGGGCCTGCCCTGAATCCGATATTCGACGCCCATGTGCGGAATCGCCGGCATTTTCGCCCATCATCGCGCGGCACCTGACGTAGATCGGGCGGAATTGCGTTGCATTCGCGACCACATGGCGGTGCGCGGACCGGACGGAATGGGGGAATGGTATGCCGCCGATGGCCGGCTGGGATTGGCGCACCGGCGGCTGGCGATCATCGACCTATCCGAGCGCGGAGCGCAACCGATGGCCAACGCCGCCGGCGAGCTGGTGGTGACCTTCAACGGCGAGATCTACAACCACCGGGCTCTGCGGCGCGAGTTGGAAGCACGGGGTCGAACCTTCCAGTCCGATTCGGACACCGAGGTGCTGCTGCATCTGTACACGGAACGGGGCGAGGCGATGGTGGGGGCGTTGCGGGGGATGTTCGCCTTCGCACTGTGGGACGCCCGGCGGCGGGCGCTGCTGCTGGCGCGCGATCCCTATGGCATCAAGCCGCTGTACTACGCCGGCGACGGCCAGATTCTGCGCTTCGCGTCGCAAGTGAAGGCGCTGCGGGCCGGTGGGGCGATTTCGACCGAGCCGGACCCGGCGGGTGAGGCCGGGTTCTATCTGTTCGGCAGCGTGCCGGAGCCGTACACCCTTTATCGCGACATCCGCGCCCTGCCGGCCGGTTGTACCCTGTGGGTCGATGAGGCAGGGCCGGATGAACCAAAGTCCTATTGTTCCGTTGCGCGCGAGTTTGGTCGGGCAACGATCGAACCGGCTCGGCCCGACGCGGAGGTTCTGCAAGCGCAAGTGCGGGAAGCACTGCTGGATTCAGTCCGCCATCATGTGGTGGCGGACGTGCCGGTGGGGGTGTTCCTGTCGGCGGGGGTGGATTCCGGCGCGTTGTTGGGTTTGATGCGTGATGCCGGACAGACCGACATCCAGACCGTGACCCTGGCATTCGCCGAATTCCGGGGCCAGCCGGACGACGAGGCGCCGCTGGCGGAGCGGGTGGCGGCGCGCTACGACGCCCGACACGTCACCCGAGTAGTGGATGAAGCGGAATTCCGCGCTGATCTGCCGCAGATTCTGCGGGCGATGGATCAGCCGAGCATCGACGGTATCAACACCTGGTTCGTCAGCAAGGCGGCGCGCGAACAGGGGCTGAAGGTAGCGATGTCCGGCCTGGGCGGCGACGAGCTGTTCGGTGGCTATCCCTCGTTTCGGGATATTCCGCGCTGGGTCCGCTGGTTGGGTCCACCGGCGCGCGTTCCCGGTCTGGGCCACGCGCTGCGCCGTCTGGGCTGTTCGCTTCTCGCGCCTTGCGCCCCACGCTTTACGCCCAAGGCACTGAGCCTGCTGGAATACGGCGGCGACTATCCGGGCGCCTACCTGCTGCGGCGGGGGTTGTTCATGCCGTGGGAACTGCCGAAACTGCTGGGAGAAGAACGGGCGCGCGAGGGTTTGCGGCAACTGCGGCCGCTGCGCCACGTCGGCGCGGCGCTGGACCCCGATCCGGGAACACCATTCGGCCGGGTGGCGGCGCTGGAAGCGGTGCTGTACCTGCGCAATCAGTTGTTGCGCGACGCGGATTGGGCGGGCATGGCGCATTCGCTGGAAATCCGCACGCCGCTGGTGGACGCCGAGGTTCTGCGACGACTGGCGCCGGCGCTGGCGATGACGCGGGGACCGGGTGGAAAAATCCTGCTGGGGCGGAGTCCGGGCCAGCCCTTGCCGGCAGAGATCGTGGATCGGCCCAAAACCGGTTTTCAGACCCCGGTGCGGGACTGGCTGGAACGGTTGCCGATAGCCGGAGCGGCGGTGGCCGGTCGGGAGCACTGGGCGCGGAGATGGGCGCGACGGGTGGGGCACGAGGCGTGGGGCTGATGATGTCATGACGGTAAAAGACAACGCAGTTCTTATTTCCACTCTTTACGCATACTGGGGAGGTGTCCCTAGTATGCTCGGTTTCATTATTCGCATTCTTGAAGAAAAAGGGTTTGAGCCCTATCTGGCATCTTATATGCCATTTGGTATTTACCCTAAATTATCCGTTCCTTTTTTTGCACTTCCCTTGGGGCGTCGTCCGGGGATTAAGCAGTATCTCTATGCCGATAAGTGGCAAGCAACCGGTATCGGAGCATGGTTTCCGGAACTGGAGTTTACTCACTATCAGCCCACGCACCATTGGCGTGACCTAATGGAACGGTTTCGATATCACGTTTTGGTTTCAGGCAACTGTTTAGGTGCTTGGCCTTTTGTTAAGACCGGACGGCCATTTCTGGCATGGGTAGCGACCTCTTGGCATGAGGATCGTAAAGATAGGATTCGTACTTTTCCTTGGCATCGAAAATTACTGGATACTCAAATTAATAGCCGGTTTCTCTGCCGCCAGGAGCGTGCGATCCTGCGTTCTGGTAGCATCTTGGCGCTCAGTCATTATACGCGCCGTTCTCTCGAAGCCATTGCCGGCCCAGGTTGTGTGGCCGATGTCATGCCCATGCCAGTGGATTTGGATAAATTTAAACCTGATTCTCAACAGGTTGTAGCTAGACGGATTGGTTTTACTGGCCGCTTTGATGATCCTCGTAAGAATATTGGATTATTACTGGAAGCAGTCGCATTGCTTCGGAATCGCAGGCCGCAGGTCAGTGTTGATTTAATCGGCAGCCATCCCAGTTACGAGTTACTTGAAAGAATTCGTACCCTAAATATTGAATCAATGATCAACATACCAGGCCCAATGCAACAGGATGATTTAGCACTAAGCCTCAAAAGCATGGATTTGTTCGTGATTCCTTCTCATCAGGAAGGGTTATGCATATCAGGTCTGGAAGCGCTAGCGAGTGGTTGTCCAGTGATCTCCACGCGCTGTGGTGGGCCTGAGGAATTTATTTGTGAAAATCATAATGGCTTATTAATTGATTCCAATCCAAAAGCATTAGCAGCAGCAATCACTCGAATCATTGATGATCCTAGTTTGAGAAAAAAAATGGCGCAAGGTGCCCGAAGTTCGATGGAAAATAATTATGCTTATAGTACTCAAAGAGAAATATTCTGGAAAGCGTTCTGTCTAACGTTTCCAGGCGCAGTGCAGTAGTCATTTAAGATTCGGTTCTTTGTCGTTTTTTGTGGAAACCGGCGGCTATTGTTACAAATAAATGGCAGCGATTCCCGGTCTCTTTTGCTCATCTAACTGATTTGTAAATATATTTTTTATTAAACACTGATAATTTTTTGAGAAAAAACCATTATTAATCAAAGACAAAGAAAGAGACCGGGAGTCGCTGAATAAATGGCTTTTTAGTTGATGGCGAATCAGCAATAAATTGATTTTATATCACTAAAACTCATAATTGCCGCGAATAATTCTCAAATTTATGCATATCCACAATAATCCACGAAGAACCCATTCGGGCTAAGTTCAATGGAGTTTTGGAGTCGGTCATGAATGAAAAAAAGGTTTTAAATGGATTCGATGGCCAAATTGGATTGCCAGCAAGTAAAGAACAGGCTCATGCTTGGCAGGAGGCCAATCGGGACTTTTGGGAAATTAATCCCATGCGTTACGATTGGAAGGATGACCTTTCTTCCGATAAATTTTCACCTGAATACTATCGAGAAATTGATCATCGTTTTCTGGAGCAGGCTATCGAGTATTTGCCTCCTTCCAATAAAATATTTGGTTATCTTATGCCCTACGATCAGCTAGCCGATATGGATTGTTTGGAAATCGGTGTTGGCTGTGGTACCCACGCTGCTCTTTTAGCGGCTGGCGCAAAACATTTTACTGGAATTGACCTGACCGAATATGCAGTTGAATGTACACGCCGCCGCTTCGAATGCTTCAACTTGAAAGGTGATATCAGGCGTATGGACGCGGAAAAAATGGAGTTTGGCGACGCTAGCTTTGATTTCATTTGGAGTTGGGGTGTCATTCACCACTCATCCAATACCAGCGATATATTAGCTGAGATGCGGCGTGTACTACGTCCTGGTGGCCGAGCGGTGGTGATGGTGTACTGTCGCAATTTATGGAACTATTATGTGGTGCATGGTTTCGCTCACGGCGTTCTTCGCGGACTCCTTTTTAAGGGTTGTTCTGTTGCCGAAATTATGCAACTTCAGACGGATGGCGCATTGGCCCGGTTCTATACTCAAAATGAGTGGCGTGAGCAAGCTTCTTCTTGGCTCAGGGTAGAAAAAATCGAAGTATTTGGACAGAAATCCGATCTATTTCCTATTCCCGCTGGAAGATTAAAACAGACTATCTTGAAAAGAATGCCCAATACTATTGGTCGCTTTTTTACCCACCAACTTGGCTGGGGCAATTTTCTGGTGGCACATATGGTGCGGGATTAAGGTAAAGCTCAATGGCTACAATATTGATCACCGGCGGCGCCGGTTTCATCGGCGTCAACGCGGCGCGCTACTTCGCGGAGCAGGGCTGGACGGTCGTCATTCTGGACAACCTGTCCCGGCGGGGCACCGAGGATAATTTGCGCTGGTTGCGAGAACGAACCGCGCTCCGCTTCGAGCGGGCCGACATTCGCGACCCGGCGGCGGTGGATCGCATCGTCGGCGATATTCGGCCCGACGTGGTGCTGCATCTGGCGGCCCAGGTGGCGGTGACCACCTCGGTGACCGACCCACGCGAGGATTTCGAGATCAACGCCTTCGGCGCCTTCAACGTGCTGGACGCAGTGCGCCGGCTCAGCCCGGAGAGCTTCTTCATCAACGCCTCGACCAACAAGGTGTACGGCAAGATGGAGGAGGTGGGCGTCGTGGAGCGCAACGGTCGCTACGAATACCGCGACCTGCCCGCCGGTGTGGACGAACGGCAACCGCTGGACTTCCATTCGCCCTACGGCTGTTCCAAGGGCACAGCCGACCAGTACGCCATCGATTATTCCCGGATCTATGGACTGAAGACGGTCACTTTCCGCCAGTCGTGCATCTACGGTACCCGGCAATTCGGCATCGAAGATCAGGGCTGGGTGGCGTGGTTCACCATCGCGGCGGTGCTGGGCAAAACGATCACCATTTACGGCGATGGCAAGCAGATCCGCGATGTGTTGCAGGTGGACGATCTGGCGCGGGCTTACGAGGCAGCGTACCAGCATCGGGAGCAGGTCAGCGGCCAAGCGTTCAATATCGGCGGCGGGCCGGACAACACCCTGTCGTTGTTGGAACTGTTGGGTTATCTGGAGACCGAGCTGGGTCTTCAAATCCCGCTGCGCTGGAGCGACTGGCGCCCGGGCGACCAGCCGGTGTTCGTCTGCAATTTGGCCAAGGCCGAGCGGTTGCTCGACTGGCGACCCCAGATCGATGTCAAGGACGGCGTTCGCCAGTTGATCCATTGGGTGCGGGAGAACCGGAATTTGTTTGACTGGTTAAAGTGAGCAAAGATGTAAGGGAGATCATATCATGTTGGAAATAGAGGAACGGGTAGACCGGCTGGAAGAGGCTCAGCATGAATTCGTGCTGAGCGTCGGTATTGAATTCAACAAGCTATACAACTCCCAGATGCGCACGGAGGCGGAGTTGCGGGCTTTCAAGGATGAAATGAAGGATTTCAAAGATGAAATGCATGTGTTCAAACAGGAGATGAAGGATTTCAAGGACGAGATGAAGGATTTCAAAAACGAATCGCGCCAGGCTAATCGCGAGATGAATCGGCGGTGGGGCGAGCTGGCGAACAAGATGGGAACGCTGGTGGAGGATCTGGTCGCTCCGAACCTGCCGCGGATCGTGAGGGAATTGCTGGGGCAAGAAGTGATGGATTTATCGGTGCGGCGCAAGCGGCGGTTGGCGGACGGACGGACTTGGGAATTCGACGCCATCGCGCTGACAGCAGGGGACTTGGTGGGCCTGAATAGCACCAAGAGCACCCTGCGCAGCGCGGACGTGGATCATTTCGCGCGGGAACTGGAGGCATTTCGGGAGTTTTTCCCGGAGTACGCGGCTTGGCCCGTAGTGGGAATTCTGGCCAGCCTGTCGGTCGAGGAGAGCGTGTTGACTTACGCCGAGAGACAGGGCCTGGTGGTGTTGGGAGTGGGAGACCAGATCATGGAGATCAAGAACCGGCCGGGCTTCGCGCCCAAGTACTGGTGAATCGTGACCAGGGGCAACTTTTTGCCGAAGAAGCCATGACCTCTGAACCTCATGCTCGCCCGCACCCACTCGACGGGCAGGTCCACGACGAGTTTTTCGGTCACGAACACCTCACGGTGATCGAGCCGCACGGTAGCTTGTTCGATCTGAAGCTGTGCGAACTGTGGGCCTATCGCGACTTGGTGCGGCTGTTCGTGCGCCGCGACTTCGTTGCCCAGTACAAGCAGACCATCCTCGGTCCAGCTTGGCACTTTATCCAGCCGCTGTTCACCACCCTCATTTTCACCGTCGTTTTCGGCAAGATCGCGCGGATCCCGACCGATGGCCTGCCGCCGTTTCTGTTCTACATGGCCGGCACCGTGATCTGGACCTATTTTGCCAACGTGATGACCGATACCTCCGGCACCTTCGTCCGCAACGCGCACATCTTCGGCAAGGTGTACTTTCCTCGGCTGGTCGTGCCGGTTTCGACCCTGCTGTCCAAGCTGATCGCCTTTGCGATCCAGTTCGCGTTTTTGCTGATGTTCATGGCCTGGTTCGTCCTGCGGGGCGCGGACTTGGCGCCCAATGCCTGGGTGCTGGTGACGCCTCTGTTGTTGCTGATGATGGCGGCGTTCGGGCTGGGGTTGGGGGTCATCGTCTCGGCGCTGACCACCCGCTATCGTGATCTCACGGTGCTGGTCGGTTTCGGCGTGCAACTGTTCATGTACGCCTCGCCAATCATCTACCCGCTTTCCGCGTTGCCCGAGGACTGGCGGTTCTGGGCCGCGCTCAACCCGATCACGCCCATCGTCGAGACCTTCCGTTATGCCTACCTCGGGGCTGGCGCCGCCAGTCCGATGTTGTTGGCCTACAGCGCCGTGGTCATCCTCGTTGTTCTGATACTCGGCGTGGCGATGTTCAATCGGGTCGAGCGCACGTTCATGGATACGGTCTGAGGCCGGGCGAGGTGGCGGGCGTGCGTCGCGATGATTATGACTCGCCGTGGAAGACCGTGTTGGAACGGTATTTTCCGGAGTTTCTGGCGTTTTTCTTCCCGGCGGTGCATGACGGGATTGACTGGGTACGGGGTTATACCTTTCTGGACAAGGAATTGCAGAAGGTGGTGCGCGATGCGAACCTGGGTCGGCGTTATGCCGATGCGCTGGCGCGGGTCACGGACCGGGAGGGGAGCGAGGATTGGGTGTTGGTGCATATCGAGGTGCAGGGGGAAAACCAGGCGGATTTCGCCCAACGGATGTTTGTCTACAACTACCGTCTGTATGATCGATACGCCAAGCCGGTGGTGAGTGTGGCGGTGCTGGGCGAACCGCATGGGGGCAGGTACGGTGAGTTCGGCTACGAGCGGTGGGGCAGTCGGATGGGTTTGCGTTTCCCGGTGGCGAGTCTGAGCGCCTACCGAGCGCAGTGGGCCGAACTGGAAGCTTCGCCCAATCCGTTCGCGGTGGTGACCCAGGCACACCTGAAGGCGGAAGAGACTGCCGACGCGGACAGCGAGCGTTATCGGACCAAGCTGGCGCTGATTCGGAGCCTGTACCGCCATGGTTATCCCCGACAAGATATTCTGGAACTCTTCCGGTTCATCGACTGGGTGTTGGCCTTGCCGGAAGGACTGGATGATCGGTTATGGACCGACGTGCAACAGTTCGAGGAGGAAAAGCGCATGCGCTACGTGAGTAGCTTTGAACGCATTGCCCAGCGCAGAGGCATGGAAAAAGGCATGGAAAAAGGCATGGAAAAAGGGATTTTCCAGGGACAGATAGCGCTGTTACGGCGATTGCTGGTCCGCCGCTTCGGGCCGCTGCCGGAGTGGGTGGAGGCCCGCTTGAATCGGGCGGAACCGAAGCAGTTGGAGGTTTGGGGCGAGCGGGTGCTGGAGGCGACGACGCTAGAACGGGTGTTTGGGGAGGGATGAGGTAGGTGAGAGGCGGAGAGGCTGGCCTCTTCGTATAAACCGAACCTTGACCTTTGATCTATTTTTCGCTCTTGGCGCCTCACATGTCTATCGTCATCCGCGTTGAAAATCTGTCGAAATATTACCGCCTGGGCGAGATCGGGGGCGGCACGCTGCGCGAGGATCTAAACCGCTGGTGGGCGCGGGTGCGCGGTCGCCCCGACCCGTGGCTGAAGGTCGGCGAAACCGACCACGGCAACCGCAAGGGCGATGAGATCTGGGCGCTGCGGGATGTGAGTTTCGAGGTGTGGGAGGGGGAGATTCTAGGCGTCATCGGGCGGAATGGGGCGGGCAAGAGCACGCTGCTGAAGATTCTCTCCCGGATCACGGCGCCGACCTCGGGACGGGCGCTGATCAAGGGTCGGGTCGGGAGCCTGCTGGAGGTGGGCACCGGTTTTCACCCCGAGCTGACCGGGAGAGAGAACATCTATTTGAATGGTACCATCCTGGGGATGACCCGAGCTGAAGTAGATCGCAAGTTGGAGGAGATCGTCGAGTTCGCGGAGATAGCGCCGTTTATCGACACGCCGGTGAAACGCTATTCCTCGGGGATGACGGTACGGTTGGCGTTCGCGGTGGCCGCGCATCTGGAGCCCGAGATTTTGATTGTGGATGAGGTGTTGGCGGTGGGTGATATACAGTTTCAAAAGAAATGTTTGGGAAAAATGAGTGATGTTGGTAAAAAAGGGCGAACAGTAATTTTTGTTAGCCATAATCTGGCAGCTATAAATCAACTATGTTCAACAGCCATCTTGTTGCATGGCGGAAAAATTTTGATAAATTGTAATTCGGCAGAGGCTGTGAGTTATTACATGAAACAAAGTGTTGCTATGGAAGGCCGAAAAGATTGGCAGAATGGTGTTGGGGATGAAATAAGGCTTTTATCAGTTGAATTGACTGACGATAATGGCCAATCAAAATCCCAATTTCTTTCAAGTGAAAACGTTCATATTATTATTGAATGTGTTGTTTGTCGCAGAGTGGATAGTGCAAGAGTTGGGTTTCGATTGAATACTGTTGATGGTGTGACTATTTTTACATCAGAAGACAGTGATACTTTAGGTTATATCAACTATAGAAACCATGGTTCTTATGCTGTGAAAGCGGTAATTCCAAAAGATTTTTTGAATGAAGGTAGTTATTTTATTACTGTTGGTTGTCATGTTCCAATGGTTCAGATAATTTTTCTTGAGGAAAATGTATTATGTTTTTCAGTCAAAAGTATAAATGGTATAGGCGGTTTTGTTGATGATAAACGAAAGGGTATTATTCGACCAAAGCTTGAATGGAATATTATTCGTAATAACTGAATTGAAAAAACTGTGTACAAAATACCTATTTACCAACCATCTCTTGCCGGTAATGAAAAGAAATATGTCAACGAATGCCTTAATTCAACTTGGATATCGTCGAAGGGCCGATTTATTGCCGAGTTTGAAAGTAAGTTCGCCGCATATACTGGGACACGTTATGCAGCATCCGTGAGTAATGGCACGGTGGCACTGCATCTTGCTTTAGTGGTGCTAGGCATTGGACCAGGAGATGAGGTCATCGTACCAACTCTGACTTATATCGCCTCGGTGAATGCTATTACCTATACTGGTGCAGTACCGATCTTTGTGGATTCTGTGTCGGATACTTGGCAGATAGATCCTGATGACGTTCAGCGGAAAATAACCCCCCGTACACGCGCCATTATGGCTGTTCATCTTTATGGCCATTCGTGTGAGATGGATGCGCTTGTTTTGATAGCGAAAAATAATGGACTATTTTTAGTTGAGGACTGTGCCGAAGCATTCGGATCGTTGTATAAGGGTCGGCATGTCGGTTCATTCGGCGATATTGCAACTTATAGCTTTTTTGGCAACAAGACGATTACAACTGGCGAAGGTGGGATGGTGGTCACCAATGATGAAACGCTCTATGATCGGGTGGTTCATTTCAAAGGACAGGGGCTTGCCAAATACCGCCAGTATTGGCACGATGTTATTGGGTATAATTACCGCATGACCAATGTCTGTGCAGCGATTGGCTTGGCTCAGCTAGAGCGAGCCGACGAGTTACTAACGAAAAAACGACAGGTTGCGCAGTGGTACGCGGACGGTTTATATGGTGTCCCAGTGACATTGCATCGCGAAGTAGGTGATGTGCGTCATTCCTACTGGATGTGCTCTATTCTGGTTAATGATCCAACTCAGCGTGATTCGCTACGTGAGGCATTGGAAAATCGCGGGATCGAAACACGACCGGTATTTTATCCGGTGCATACCATGCCGATGTATGCGCAAAAATTTCAGCGTCATCCTGTCGCTGAGAATCTAGGATGGCGAGGAATTAACTTGCCAAGCTGGCCAGATTTAAGAATGGAAAGTATTATTTTAATTGTTATGCTAATTAGAGAGTTTCTAAAATGAAGGTAATTTTATGTGGATACAACTGGGCTGGTTGTAAGGCGCTGGATATTTTAATATCACAGGGCTATAATGTTTTTGTTTTCACGCATGAAAATCCTTATCATATACCTAGTCTTATTAATTTATGTGATAAAAAAAACATCCCATGTTCAACTGAAAATATATCAAGATCTATTTTTCCATTTATACCGGACTTGATTTGCAGCATCTATTACAGGAATATCATTAAAAAAGAAGTTATTGATAGCTGTGATGGTAAAATATTTAATCTTCACCCTTCGCTTCTCCCGAAATATCGAGGATGCAGTAGCTTGACTTGGTCTCTAATTAATGGAGACCCTTATGCAGGTTTTAGCTACCACTACATCGATGAGGGATGTGATACGGGTAATATTTTACTTCAAAAAAAATTAAAAATTGAAGAATGGGACACCCAACAATCACTTTATATGCGAATCATGTTCGAAGGTATGATTTATTTTCTAGAAGTAATACAAATGGTTCTGGATAATGAAAAAGGCATTCCACAAACTGGTGAAGCAACTTATTTTCAGCGAGGGTGCCCTTTCGGTGGCGAGATTAATCCTGAGTGGGATATATTAGCAACAGAAAGATTTATACGGGCAATGAACTTTCCGCCATACCCGCCAGCGCATTTTAACAATCAAAATATCTATACGATAGACCAGTTCATAAATTTTAAAGAAAATAATAATGGCTAATTGTAGACTTAATATTGCTCTGCCAAGTCGATATTTTGGATGGAATGGTGGTATTGATTTTCTACGCCATATTGTTAATGGCTTGCAGGCTAATAGAGAAAATCAGTATCAACTGAAGGTTTTCTTGTTATTGCCTATCGCCAATAAAATCGAATCACCGACCGATGCCTTGCGTATTTTAAAACGCAGCCTAGAAGGTACAATAAGAAAGAAACGCCCTTGGCTTGCTCTCCCAAAGCCCGACTATAATAGTTCGATACTGGACTTTTTTAATTATACATATGCTGGAGAGGTCGAAATCATCTATCACGAAAGCTCTAACGTTGGGATGCTTCGCTGCATAAAACGCATCAATGCTGATATCATTTTACCCATAAATGGTTCGCTTGGAAATGACTTTCAGATTCCTTGGGTTGGCTATATCTATGACTTTCAGCATCGATACTTTCCGAATAATTTTGACCCTATCGAATGCTTTAATAGAGAGATTGGATTTGCAACCATACTACGAGACTCTAAAGCTTTAATCGTTAACTCGGAAGCTGTCAAGAAAGATATTTGTCATTTTTATCCATGGATCGATCCAAAAAATATTTTTAATCTCCCATTTGCCCCGCATCCGCTTGCTGAATGGTTTGAGGTGCTTGAAGATGATCTGAGTACTAAATATCATCTTCCAAGAAAATATTTTTTGATTAGCAATCAATTTTGGATACACAAAGATCATTGGACTGCGCTCAGAGCGCTAAATCGGATTGCTAAGATTGACGATATTGCTCTTATTTGCACTGGCGCTATGAGTGACTACCGTCGCCCATGCTATCTGGAAGAGCTTAAGCAATATATTCATGAGAATGGCTTGAGCGAAAAGGTACGACTGCTTGGACATATTCCCAAGCGTGAACAAATCGAAATCATGAAAAGTGCGGTAGCGGTTATACAGCCCACCTTGTTTGAAGGAGGCCCCGGGGGTGGCAGTGTTTATGATGCGATTTCGCTTGGTGTACCTGTCATCTTGTCTGATATATCCGTGAATAAGGAAGTGGTTGCTGAGAATGTGCATTTCTTTAGTGTAGGGAACGACGAAGAGCTTGCAGCGCAAATGATTGCGATGATTGAAGCTAAAATAACTCGCCCCTCGCAGGAAAAACTACTGCGTATGGGCCAGGATAATCTTTCAAAACTTGGTGACCGTCTACTAGAAGCAATTGAATATGTACGGCGCGCTTGAATTTCCAAATAAAGCCTGCATAGGGCTGTAAGTGCTTATTAACAGCAGGGAGCGCTGGTTCATTCACGGTACCTGATGTGGTTCCAGTTTTTAATAGAGAAAGCTCTGGACCCGTTGCCGCTTGTCGCACCGTTCTGCGACCGACGATCTTGGGAGAACCAAGGGCTGACCCCGTTTTCTCCTCATTAGACTGGATTGCGGTGGGCCTTGGCGTGCCTTATATATGTTTAACTAATTGAACAAGTGAGAAGGCCCATGAAAGTCGTGACGTACTCCTATGCACGCAATGCTCTCAAGTCGGTATTGGATGAGGTGCTGCACGATGCCGACGTGACCATCATCAGTCGTCGCGATGCCGAGGGCGATGCAGTGGTGATGTCCCTTGATTACTACAATAGCCTCATGGAAACCTTGCATTTGCTGTCAACGCCGGCTAACGCCGCCGCGTTGGCGCGAGCCATCCAGCAGGATCGAGCCGGACAGTCCCAAGCGCGGGAATTGATTGCCGGCGACCCCTGATGCGTGGTATTCGCTTTGTGCCAGACGCTTGGGATGCTTATCTGTACTGGCATGAACAGGACAAAAAAACGCTGAAACGCATCAATGCCCTGATAACCGCAGCGGCGCGCGATCCGTTCGCTGGCTTGGGCAAACCCGAGCCGCTGCGCGGCAGTCTGTCCGGTTACTGGTCGAGGCGAATCGACGATACTCACCGCCTGGTCTATCGGGTCACGGATAACGAGCTGGTGATTATCGCCTGCCGCTTTCACTATGACGGCTGAATGATTTTTGATACTGGATATCAGCGCATATTGTATGACCGAGACCGGACAAATAACGCTTTTTTCGAAGACGATGGCTGTCTTGATTGGGTGAATCAGAACAGGAGTATTTGATGGCCATCCGTTACTTCAAACTTCAAACTTGACCTTATGCGCTGCCCTACCCTGAACGACCTTCCCTCACCGCCGCCCGGCAAAACCGGCTGGCCGTGGACCGAGGAATCTCCTCAGCTTCCTGACCAAATGCCCGATGGCAATCCTTGGCCGAGGATTTCCATCGTTACCCCGTCTTATAACCAAGGCCAATTCATCGAGGAAACGATCCGTTCGGTGCTGTTGCAGCGGTATCCGGATTTGGAATATATAGTCATCGATGGGGGTAGCACGGATGATAGCGTTGAGATTATCAGAAAATATGAACCGTGGCTGGCTTATTGGGTGAGCGAGAAAGATAGGGGTCAGGCTAATGCTATTAATAAAGGGTTTAGGAAAATTTCAGGTGATATTATCGGGTGGTTAAATTCTGATGATTACTATACATCAGGAGGGTTACAGATAGTTGCTATTAACTATATTACACAGGAAACACAAATATTATTAAATGGCGCAACCTATTTTATAGGCTTGGGTAAAGATAGAGATGGTGTGTGGAAAAGTGGACGGGTTGAATTATTGCCTTTACTTTTTCATTGGAAATTATACAAGACTGGTCCTATAGCAATACCATGCCAGCCATCTGTTTTCTTTTCCAAAGAATTAATTAGAAATATTGGAATACTTAGAACAGATCTTCATTTAGCCATGGATTATGAGTATTGGCTAAGAGCCATGAAGGCAGGTTATAGTTTTCGATACATCGAATTTGTACTATCATTTTACCGATTTCATGAGGAATCGAAATCATCTAGAGGATGGGAGACTTTTGAACCTGAGTGGAGATGGGTTTCTGATGAATATATTTCGAAACTTTCATTTAAGGAAAAAATTAGAACTCGCTTTTGGTTGGGTAAGACTTTATGGTTAATTTACAGAAATAGAATAAGAAATAATTCAGAAATGATAATATCAGAATGTTTAAATTCGAAAAATAACAGAAAAAAAACTCTAATAATTTTATCGAAAATCATATTAACTGATATTTGCATTTTGAGAACTCGGTTTTTTTGGGGTGCTATACGTAGAGTTATCTTAAATCTTAAATACACGGGGTAAAAAAATAATGGTTCTTCGAGGGTTTCTGTGGAGCGGGTCTCCCAAGACGGATTGTAGTCCGCCGTGCTGGCTCGTGGTTAGGTTGATGCCTTTTCAGATCAATCGGTTATTGATGAGCGATCCACTGAAAGTCTCATTTATGAGGCACTAAGCCCCGGTTTCCACAAGAATCCTCGAAGAACCAAAATAATGTTAGAAAATTTAAAAACTGTACCATTAATATCTGTTTGCATTCCTACGCGTAATTCTAGTAATCGGATATTGGGAACTTTAAGTATTATTGAAAGTGGGCTATCTTTTTTGCCAAAAGATACTGCTGAATTAATAGTAATAGATAATGCTTCAGATCAAGATATTAAATCTCTTATTTATGACTATTGGTCTAGATTAGGCGATTCTATTAGTCGTCGACTTGTTATTGAAAATCGACTTGGCGTGGCGTTTGCTAGAGCTAGAGGCTACAAAGAATGTCGTGGCTCGGTATTGGTTTATTGTGATGATGACGTTTTGCCAAAAACTGATACATTTCAGATTATTATGGAGCTTGCTTTAACCGAAACTAAAGTTGGTGGCGGAGGAGGGCTTATTTTGCCTAAGCTGGTTAACAATGCTGTATGGCCTGAATGGATTGATGACCGGCTTAAAACAAATTTGGCCTTAACTATTAGGAATGATGGAGCATTTTATAACCCCCATTCGAGTTATATGCCTGTGAGCGCATTAGTTTGGTTTAGAAGGGAAGCGCTTAAATCGTGGTTTGAAATGATGGAACACGTTGATTTTGTTTTTGGACCTAGTGGAAGTCAAATGTGGCGGGGTGATGATTTTGAGATGGATTTTCATGTATTACAATCGGGATGGAAGCTAAAAATGGATCAACGTCTCCAAGCTTTTCATTGTATTCCACCTGAAAGATTGACTCGAGACTATTTTGTTAAGCTAATTTATTGGAATGGTAGAACAGCACAACGGATTTCCAATAAATGGAGAAGAAGAAGCTGGATTTATGAGTTTCTAAAGTTATTTTATCGGGTTATAGTAAAGAAAAATCCGAATATAATTAATGCATTAATAAGCTACTACAAAAATGGGGTTGATCAAGCACCATATGTTGAAAATGGTCTTGATGATATGCAATTTAATACAAAATTACATGAGATTTTTCAAGTTGGATTAGCGCATGAACAGATTCATCGCATAATGAACCCGATGTCGCATTGATCAATGCGTGTCTAGCGTGGACAGAGCATGATCGACCGAACTCTCCGCCGCCTAATCCCTCAGTCCACGCGTACCCGCCTCAAAAAAGCACTCGGCCTGCCATCCACGCGCCTGCATCCCGATTGGGAGGTGTTGCGATCCATCGGCCCGTGTGAGTCGCCTCACCTCGTCCTCGACGTCGGCGCTCATCACGGCTGGTTCTTTCATTGCTGGCTCGACTGGTGTCCTCAGGCGCAGGTCGTAGCATTCGAGCCTACGGCGGAATCGTTCCGGCGGGCAAATGAACTCTACGGCTCCGATCCACGAGTGCGTTTGTTCCAACTCGGGATCGGGGCGCAAACTGGCGAACTGAGTTTCAACATCCTGGCCGATTCACAGGTATCCAACTCGTTTCTACCACCCCGGCAGGCGGTTTGGGAGGCGATTGAATACAACACGGGCGCTATTTCGCAGCGCCGAGTCCCTGTCACTACGCTGGACGACTTTTGCGCCGAGCAGAAAATTGCCGGTGCCTACCTGCTCAAGATCGATGTTCAGGGCTACGAACTCGAAGTGCTGAAGGGGGCAACCGGCATCCTGCCGCGCATCGATCATGTGTTCGTCGAGGCCGGTATCCAGCGGCTGTACGAAGGGGCCCCCTCGTTCGCCGAGGTTTGTCTGTTCATGGAAATCCAGGGTTTTCATCTCATGCACCTGCGCGCTTGGCATCGGGGCAACCGGGTGCTGGTGGAAACCGACCTGCTGTTTCGCCGCAACGATCTGGCCCCACCCATCGACCGCGAACGCGACCGTTATTACCTGGAACTCAAGTAGAACCTTCGCTCATGAATTCAAGCTACGATCAGGATTACTACCTCTGGTTTACCGAACAGGCGAGCATATTGCGAAACGGAATGTGGCGGCAGGTTGATGTGGAGCATCTTGCCGAGGAACTGGAGGACATGGGCAAGCGGGAAAAGCGCGTCTTGCGCAGCCGAACGGTGGTGTTGCTGGCGCATCTGCTCAAGTATGCCTACCAACCGGAACAGCGCAGTTCGAGTTGGAAAGGCACTATCCGCGAACAGCGCAAGCAACTGGAAGGCCTGTTGCGGGATAGCCCAAGCCTAAAAGCGACTTTGCTGGAAGAACTGGAGGATAGTTACATCAGCGCCAGGCTGCTGGCATCCGGCGAAACCGGCTTAGCCGAAGCCGCGTTCCCACCAGCATGTCCCCTAACGCTTGAGCAGCTTTTGGATGAGCATTACTGGCCTGAAGCCTGAGTTTTCCGGATGCTGACCAATCGGGAGACAGCTTCGACGAAACGCCTCCTGTTCGTCGCCCCCTCCGCCTACCCGCTCGGTGGGGTGCAGACTTGGTTGGACTACCTGCTGCCGGGTTTAGCCCAGCGGGATTGGCAACCGATTTTGGGACTAACCTCCGGTCGTTTTCACGATGTCGGGCGCTATCTGACCGTGCATCCTTGGCCCGACTGCGTGACCATCACCAACCCGACCGGGTCGGCGGAAGGACGGATTCTCGCCCTGATCACCACCATCCGCCGGGTCCGTCCGCACCTGGTGATTTCGGTCAACATCCCCGATACCTATGCAGCGATCGAACGGCTGCGCGTCCGGCGCGAACCAGCGCCCCGCGTCGTTATGAGCAATCATTCGATTGAATCCCAATATCTGGGTGACGCCAAGAATTGGAGCCATGTGCTTGATGGCATGATCGGCACCAACCGGCTCACCTGCCGGTTAGCGGAGGAATACGCAGGTCTGGAATCCGCCCGGGTGCATTACGCGCCCTACGGTGTCGAATGTCCGTCGCCGCCGGTTCGTCGCACCCGGAACGCGGGGCCGCTGCGCATCGCTTATTCGGGTCGGCTGGACCAAGAGCAAAAACGCGCGCAGGACATTCCCCTGATTCTCGACCACCTCCAGGCGCTAGGAGTGGATTACCAATTCCAGGTAGCCGGCGGCGGGCCGTCGGAAGCGTCGCTGAAGGAACGCTTGCGATCCGGGATTGAATCGGGCCAGGTGCGGTTTTTGGGCGTGCTCGACCCCGCCGCGCTGAACGAGCATCTGTACGACTGGGCCGACGTGTTGTTGGTGACTTCCTTCTGGGAAACCGGGCCGATTGTAATCTGGGAAGCGATGGCGCGCGGCCTGCCGGTGGCGAGCAGTCGCTATGTCGGTTCCGGGCTGGAAGGTAGCTTGAAAGACGGGGACAATTGCCTGCTGTTTCCGGTCGGGGATACCGAAACCGCAGCGATGCAATTAGGGCGGATGACCGACCCCGAAGTGCGCGTGGCGCTCGCTGAACATGGTTGTCAATTGGTCAATGAACGCTACACACGGGAACGTTCGATCACAAGCTGGGACTGCTGTCTGCGGGCCATCCTCCAACAACCGCAGTGTGAGATCCGCGCAAAATCCACCCCCATCGCCCCCGCTGGCCGGCTTGATCACTGGCTGGGGACCGGGTTGGGGGAAAGCGTCAGGCGAATACTCGGTCAGTCCTACCGGCACACGGAGCCGGGCGGCGAGTGGCCGCATGTGCATGGATCTGATGATCTAGGGCATTTAGATAACAGTGAATTCTGGTTGAAAGCTGCCCAAATTGACGTCAATTTGATTTGAATAACTATTGCTAAAATGACTGATCATTTAAATCTATCCAGTAAAATTGCCTTTTTAACAGTATCGCTTGGTACTAAATGGGAATCTTACTCTCAATCGCTTATTAAGATATATTTTCCAGAGTGTCAGCGGATTGTTGTTGATGGATCCCGATCTTGGAATCCAATTTATTTTACTGATTACGGAAATAAAATTCATGCTGATTATTTGATTTTAGTCGATGAAGATTGTTTTATATTTAGTAGAAGCCAGATGGTTTTTTTAATACAATCCTTAGATCATGATAAAGATTGTGCATTAATAGCTACTCCCGATGGAGGAACCTATCATCGCGATTATAATCCGATTGCTTGCAATACTTTTTTCGCTATAATAAAAAGGCAGGCTTTGCTGAGAATTGTAAAGAGTGCTGGGTGGAAAAACTCGAAATATTCAGATATAAGTGATAAGGTTGATGATAATCATTTAGAGTTTCTTGATAAGAATCGGGTCAATTATGATAAGCATGAACCATACTACCCTTTTTTCTGGGCATTATTATCAAATAATTTTACTATTAAATACCTTGTTCCTTCATTAAATAGAAGCTTGTTGGCATCTGAAGTTAAAATAGAAAAATCTGATAACCCGCTTTTGATACACATGTGGTGGCTAAGAAGTTGGCACTGTAGGGAAATAGAACCATATCTAAAAGTCGCAAATTATGATCGTTACGTTATTTTAGAGAAAAAATATCTTATAAATATTTTTAAAAGACCATCAAATTATATAATTTTCTTGCAGCAAAACATGATTCGTCTTACAAAAAAAATAGTTTATAAATTGAGGAGTTATGTATTCAAAATCAGCTAATTATTGAATTTTACACATCTAAAAAGAAAGGTAGAACTAGATGATGAATAATCTGCTTGATAAAAGTGACAAGTATTTCTGGCATCGATATCTTGATTTTTATGAAGCAAAGTTTTCGTTTTTAAAGTGTCAGAATGTGCTTGAATTCGGGGTTTTTCAAGGTGCGTCCGTTCGGTGGTTGTTAGAACGATTTCCCAAATCACATGTTTTTGGGGTTGATATCCTCCCTGTGCAGCCTGATTGGCCAAAAGATAAAAGGATCACTTACTTTCAAGTAGACCAAGATTCAACCTCCCAAATCGAAAACTTGTTTAAGTCAATTGGAGAGAGATTAGATCTTATTATTGAAGACGGAAGTCATATTCCTAGACATCAGCGAAATTGTCTTGTTAACTCTATCCCACATATTAACTCGGGTGGTATTTATATTTTGGAGGATATTCATACGTCGCATCCACGACATCCTTTCTACAAGAAAGCTAAACGAATTTTTGCCCCATTAATAGGGCCATTGCATATGTTATTAGCTATCGATCATATGATATCAACCGGCAAAAAACCTACTAAAAAAGATTTGGATTTACTGATCAAAGACTCGCTTTTTTCATTATCAGATATTGAGCTATTGTATGAAAGAATCAGCAGTATAGATATATATAAGAGAGCTAAGTTACCAATTCGTTGTTTCAAGTGCGGTAATAGTGATTTTGATTTTCACAGATTCAGATGTAGATGCGGTGTTCCGCTTTATTCTGAGAGTGATTCTATGTCAGCTCTCATTCATATTCGCTAGTGTAACGCTATATTAAGACTGCTTAATTTTGCTAAGCGTAAAATGAAATCAGATTCAGTTTGTAACAAAGCAGCCCACTTTCTCCTTATTCCAGAATTGGCATTTTCTCCACCGAATGATGCTATTGTCCAAGCTCTGCTTGAATGCGGATACCAAGTAGATTTGTATTCACCCTCGCCATTGCCTGATATTTCCGCCTACGGGTCGGGGGTTGCCTGTTATCCGGTGGAATACGGCAAGCGCTGGTTGTTGCAAAATGTCTTTTCATCTAAATGGCGTCAGTATCGAGTTTTTTCTGGAACCGCCGAGGCGCCGTTTGCAACTGTGGGCGTGCTCTCTTTCTGGTATCGGCGACCTTCATTTCTGCTGGTGGACGAGATCAAGTCCGGCAGTTATTACGGTGATGATCCGGAATACATGAAGCGCTTATATCGTTGGGCGATGCGTCGAGCGTCGTTTTGCGTCGTGAATGATGAAAGTCGCATCGGGCTGTTGCAGGAATACGCCGGGATTATCGATGCCAGCCGGATCATGGTTTATCCGGGATGTTTCCGCAAACCGCCCGAGCCAGCGGACCGGCTTGCACTCAGGCGGCAATGGGGAATTCCCGAGCGGGCGCTGGTGTTGGGGGTGTCCGGAGGATTCAACGAAACGGCTGGCGCCGAGTGGTTGCTGCAGGGGTTTTGCCGCAATCCAGAGCTTTATCTGGTGGTGCAGGCGGTCAATCTGCCGCCGTTCAATCGATTGTTATTGACCTATCTACAGGGGGCAGAGCGGCTTTATCTGGAGTCGAACCGTCTTAGCTGGAGAGATGCCTGGGCTACCGCCTCAGTCATGGATATCGGGCTGGCGATTTACCTGAATCAGGCTCCGCAGTTCCAACACATGGGTATCAGCTCCAACCGCCTCTGCATGTTTCTGGCCATGGGAGTGCCCGTAATTGCCAGCCGTCAACCCAGTTTCCGTTTCATCGAGGAATACGACTGCGGGGTGCTAGTGGACAACGAGCGGGAATTTGTCGCAGCCATCGACCAAATCGCCGCACGGCTGCCCACCATGCGAGAAAACGCCCGCCACTGCACCCGTGAGTACATCCGCGCTCCCGAACGGTTCGTCGAACTACGGCAGCGGATTGCCTTGCTGAACCGGTAATCGCAGCGGCGCGCGGGGACAGGTCATGAACGTCTTTTATACTGGAAAAGCGCTGCTGGGAGTCCTGCTCAAGGACTGGCGTTACTACCGCCGGGCGCTGAATGCTCAAGGCAGAGCCTACCTAACTCTTTGCAACCGCACCGAACGGCTCGAAACCGCCCCTGACGGCAACGGCTACCGCTGCGACTGGCGCTACACGTCGGATCTGCACGCCCCCAAGCATCTCCCCAGCCTAGGATTAAAGTTGCTGTGCCGCGCCCTGGCCGATCATCCAATCCAGCGGTTGCCCGAACCCCGTGCAACGTCTGCTAGTCCCGATATCAGCTTCATCATCGGCCATCGCGGCGGGGAACGGTTGCCGCACCTGCTGACCACGCTGGAAAGCATCGCTGGTCAGGAAGGGGCCAGCGTGGAATGCCTGGTGGTCGAGCAGGACCAACAAGCACATCTCTTCGGATATCTGCCCGCTTGGGTGCGCTATCTGTACACGCCACCGCCAACACCGGACTTACCCTACTGCCGGGCCTGGGCCTTCAATATCGGTGTCCGCCACGCGCGAGGATCGGTGCTGGTGCTGCACGACAACGACATGCTGGTTCCAACCGACTACGCCGCCCGTATCCTCCAACACATCCGGCAAGGCTACGAGGCGCTCAATCTCAAGCGCTTTGTTTTCTACCTGAGTGAAGCTCACAGCCGGGGTGTATTCGCTGGAACCGCCGAACTGATGAAACGGGTGCCGGAAACTATCGTGCAGAACCTGGAAGCGGGCGGCAGCATCGCTATCACCCGCGAGGGCTACGAGCGCATCGGCGGTTTCGACGAAGCCTTCGTCGGTTGGGGTGGAGAGGACAACGAATTCTGGGAGCGGGCGCATACCCTCAAGGTCTGGCCCTACGGCTATCTGTCGCTGGTGCATCTGTGGCATCCCAGTCAGCCCGGCAAGTATCAGCCCGACAACCCGACCTTGCGGCGGCATCGTGAACTCTCGGAGATTCCCGCAAACGAGCGTATCGCCCGCCTGCGCACGCTCGTCCAGGGCGAAATGGCCGGTCCTCAAGGATGGACGGGCAAAGGACCAGCGCGCTGATGTGCGGCATCACCGGCTGGTTGCTGCCGCCTGGAGCCGAACTCTCCCCCGCCGTGTTGGACCGATTGTCCGAATCCATCCGCCATCGTGGCCCGGACGATGCCGGCCAATACTGTAATCCCGCTGCTGGCCTGGCGCTGGCCCAGCGTCGCCTCAGCATCATCGACCTCAGCCCCGGCGGCCACCAGCCAATGATCCACGCGGATACTGGCGATGTGCTGGTGTTCAACGGCGAGATTTACAACTTCCGCGAATTGCGTACCCAACTGGAATATCAGGGTTGCCGGTTCCGCTCCAGTTCCGACACCGAAGTGCTGTTACAGGGTTTGGCGGTCTGGGGGTTGCGGTCCTGCCTGAAGCGGCTGCGCGGCATGTACGCCTTCGCCTGGTGGCAGGCCGCCGAGTGCGCCCTGCATCTAGCGCGCGATCCGTTGGGCATCAAGCCGCTCTACTACGGCGAGCCGCTATGCGGCGCAGGATTCGTGTTCGCTTCCGAGATCAAGGCATTCCTGTCTCTGCCCGGCTTCGCGCGCCAAGTGGATCGGCGGGCGCTAGGGCAGTTCCTGGAATTCGGCTACACCTTCGAGGCGGAGCGTACCATCTTCGCCGGGATCCATAAGCTGCCGCCCGGCCATCTGCTGACGGTACGCGCCGGGGTGGCCGGTTTGCTGGAGCGGTTTTTCACCCCTGAGGTGCGGGTGGACGAGTCGCGGACCAGCGAGGATTGGCAAGAGGAGCTTTACGCCACCCTGTGTCAGGTGGTAGCCGAGCATCTGATCGCCGACGTGCCGGTGGGCCTGCTGCTGTCGGGTGGGCTGGATTCCAGTCTGGTAGCGGCGCTGGCGGTTCGGTCGGTCCCGGTGCGCACCGTGTGCATGGGCTTCGCTGACTCCGCCGTGGACGAACGACCCCACGCCCGCGAGGTGGCGCGCTTCATCGGTGCCGAGCATGAGGAGGTGCTGATTAAGCCCGGTGAGATTCAGAACATGCTGGAGGGGGCGGCGGTTGACTTCGACGACCTGTTTGCCGACTGGGGTACGATCTCGACCCGGCTGCTGTACCAGAAGTGCTGGGAGCGTGGCATCAAGGTAGTGATCGTGGGCGAGGGGTCGGACGAGCTGTTCGGTGGCTATGGTGTATTCCGCCGAAGCCAGTCGCGTGCGCCCCGCGACTGGTGGCTGTTCCAGCTTTACCGAAACTACTGCGGGCGGCGTTATGGCCACTATTTTGGTGCGTTTCGCGCCCGGATGCGGGCCTATCTGGACGCCACGGGCGATGATCGCTTCGCCGCGATCCGCCTGTTCGAGTCGCGCGAACAGTTGCCCAACAACTATGTGATGAAGGTGGACAAGGCTAGCATGGCGGCGAGTGTCGAGGCGCGCACGCCGTTTCTCGATCAGCGAGTGGCGGAAATCGCCTATCGAATTCCCGCCCGCCACCTGCTGTCGGCCGAGAGTGAAAAGGAGGTGCTGCGCCGGATGGCGGGACGCTACCGCTTGCTGCCCGAGGCGACTTTGTGCCGCCGCAAGTTCGGGGCCAGCATCGTGGCGTCGTGGATGGACGAGTCGGAGTCGTTCCGCTGCTATGCGCGGGATATTATTTTGGCGCCGGGCGGCTGGACCGAGGCGCTGGGTCTGGACGGCGCTATGCGGGATTACTTTCTGCGTGGCCGGAATGGTTATCCGTTCCCTTGGGCGATCAGCATCTTCAGCAATCTGGCTTGGCGGTTGCTGACCCTAGAATTGTGGGCGCGGGTGTATGAAATTGCGGCGCGTGATGCGTGAAGGGCTGGTCAGCACCATCATTCCAGTCTTCAACCGCCCTGCTTTAATGCGAGAGGCAGTAGCCAGCGTGCTGGCACAGACTTACCGACCGATTGAGATCATCATCGTTGACGATGGATCGACCGATGAGACTGGCCGGGTTGCCGAGGCGTTGGCGATGGAAAATCCCGATGTGATTCGCGTGCTGCACATCGCTAATGGCGGGCCTGGCGTGGCGCGGGAAGCGGGCCGGCAGTTGGTGCGAGGTGAATTTGTGCAGTACCTGGACAGCGATGACTTATTGCTACCATGCAAGTTTGTGTTGCAGGTTCAAGGACTCCGAGCGAATCCAGCCTGTGGGGTGGCTTATGGGAAGACACGTTGCTATCAGTTAGGGAATAAACCGATGGATGTTTCTTTAAAACGGACTGGTGAGAAAATTGAGACGATGTTTCCTTCATTTCTTAAGTCGCGATGGTGGAGTACAAATACTCCTCTCTTTAAACGAGAATTATTAGATCGTGCGGGACCATGGAAATCACTTTTCAATGAGGAAGACTGGGAATATGATTGCAGAGTTGCGGCATTGGGAATTCACCTGTGTTTCTGTGATGAATATGTTGCTGATACGAGATTTCATAAAGAAGGGCATTTAAGCAGTGACGGATCGAGCGATCCGAGAAAATTGAAGAGCCGTGCTAAGGCCCACGAATTGATCTTGTCTCACGCTCGGCGCGCGGGAATTGGTCCTGAGATTCCGGAAATGCAGCATTTTGCCCGCGAACTGTTTCTGCTAGCCCGGCAATGCGGGGCCGCAGGGCTAGCGGCGGAAGCACGGGAATTGTTTCGATTGGCGCGCGCCGCGTCGGGTTCGGAACGGAGCAGCGGTCTGGATTTTCGGCTGTACCGTTTACTGGCGAGGATGATCGGTTGGGCACGGGCGGGGCGACTCACCTGCGCCATGGATCGGTGGCGGGGATGAATGGATCCCCATCTGTGTCGGTGGTCATGAGCGTCTACAACGGCGCGGCCACGCTGGCAGCGACGATGGATAGTGTGTTGGCGCAGGAAGGCGTGGATTTTGAATTCATCGTGGTCAACGACGGATCGACCGATGGCAGTGGCGCCATCCTTGATGACTACGCCCGGTGTGATGACCGAGTGCGGGTGATCCATCAAGACAATACCGGCCTGACGCGGGCACTGATTCGCGGTTGCGCTGAGGCGCGGGGGAAATACATCGCCCGGCAGGATGCGGGCGGCGATATTTCCCTGCCGGAGCGACTGGTGCGGCAATTCGCTTTTTTGGAGGCAAATTCCGATGTCGTGATGACCTCTTGTGGAACCCGTTTTATTGGGCCTGAAAACGAATTTCTGTATGACATCGTGCAGCAGAGCGATGAATTGCGGCAGGGTCTCGAACAGTTGAGAATAGATCGGGTTCGAGGCCCCTCGCACCATGGCAGCACGATGTTTCGCCAAGTTGCCTATCAAGCCGTGGGTGGCTACCGCCCGGAATTTCGGGTCGCGCAGGATTTGGATTTATGGATGCGACTGGTCGAAATCGGATCTTGTATCGCCACACCGGAGGTGCTTTACCAAGCCTGCCTGACGCTCGGTACTATCAGTCATATGCATAGAAGCGAGCAGTTGAAAGTAGCTAATATCATTTTGCAGTGTGCCACAATCAGACGCTCGAATGGCGATGAGAAATTAACGCTGCAACAATTTATGAGAAATAACCGGAAGGTAAGATGGCTATCGATACCTAGATCGTTGCAAAATGCTCGCTTCTATTACTTTGTGGGTAGTCTGCTGCGTCTGAAGCAACCGGCACGCGCTAGAATTTACTACCAACACGCGTTGAAATCCTGGTTCCTGTATCCCAGGGCGTTGTTCGGATTGTGGCTATTGAGGGGAAGGCCATGAAGCCACCTGTATACGATCCCGCTTGGGGTGAAGAGATCAAAGCGCTTTATCACCATGATGTGCAGGAAATCTGGGACCCCACCATCAGCCGGCAAGTATGGAATCAATATCACAATCAGCTTGATCTCTATTTACACATCGCCGGTGAGACCTCACCCGGTAAGGCAAAAACAATTCTTGATGTCGGTTGTGCCCAGGGAACTTTAGCGCTTCTACTGGCGGAACGTGGGCATCGAGTCTATGCGGTCGATCTCCGGCCCCATTTTTTGGAATACGCCAAAAGTCGTTATGTCCATGGTGATATCCAATTTATCGAGGGAAATGCCTTGGAACTCGACCTCAATGAACGTTTTGATCTGATTTTTGCTAACCAAATTATCGAACATTTGGTTTATCCACAGGTATTGGTGCATCGTCTCATCTACTTATTGGATTCAGGTGGGCAATTAGTGACGACGACACCTAATTGGCACTATTTAGTCAATACGAAATTGCCTAGCTATAAGGAATTAGGCGATCCAACCCAGCACGAGCACCGACAGTTTACCGCTGATGGGGATGGCCATTTTTTCGCTTATCGCGCGGATGAGTTGGTGGAAATTTTCCGTAATGAAGGACTTGTTGATGTCCAGTTTCACTATTTTGAAACTCCTTTAATATCCGGTCATTTGAAAATTCGTTACCTGCACAAACTGGTTCCAGTCGGATTGTTACGCTGGTTGGATCGCTTGTTGTTAGCGATGCCGAAGTTGGGCAGGGTGTTAGCCCATCAGTTGCTAATTACTGGGCGCAAACTTTGAAATCATGGCAACACTCGTTGGAGTATGGTTTGGCCCGCATGGAAATCTGGTGGGCATATTCATATTTACGAGCCCGAATGTGGGCAGCACGTGGTGCACGGGTGGGAAGACGGGTTTCGATCCATCGGGATTGTTGGGTGGATCGTCCTTGGGGGCTGACGTTGGGCGAGCGGACAAAATTGGAATACGGAGTCTGGTTAAAATTGGTGGGCGATGAGGCGCGATTGCGGATTGGCTCGTATACTTTCATCGGCGCACGGTCGGAATTCGATGTCATGGCGTGGGTGGAGGTAGGCGATCACACGCTTGTTGCGCCTGATTGTTTCATTACCGACCATTATCATGGTGTGGATGCCGAAGGTTTACGGATTGACCAGCAAGCTTGTATCGCAAGGCCGGTGAAAATCGGTTCAGATATTTGGCTGGGGACAGGGGTGACCGTGCTGCCCGGTGTGGTGATCGGCAATGGCGCGGTGGTGGGGGCTGGCGCAGTGGTGACGCACGATATTTCAGAACGAGCCATTGCAGTCGGTATCCCTGCCCGAACGATTCGATTTAGACGATGACAGCCGCACTTAGCGTCGCCATCCCCACCTACCGCCGCGACCAAGTCCTGATCGACACCGTGCGCGATCTACTGGCGCTCGATCCGCCGCCGGCGGAAATCCTGGTGCTGGATCAGACCCCGGAGCACGCATCGGAAGTCACGGCCGCGTTACTGGCGTGGGACACCGTCGGCCATATCCGCTGGTTGCGTCTGCCGGAACCTTCCATCCCGCGTGCCATGAACCAAGGTCTGCTGGCCGCCCGTCATGAGGTCGTACTGTTCCTGGACGACGATATCCGTCCCGAACCGGGCTTGTCCGCGGCGCATCTTGCCACTCATCGGGACTCCGGCGCCGCCCTGGTGGCGGGTCGAGTAATCCAACCCTGGCAGGAGGGGCGGGATTTCTCCCTCGACACTGGTTTTCATTTCGCCTCCCCGCACCCCGCCTGGGTCGACGAGTTCATCGGTTGCAACTTCTCCGTTCGTCGCGACGTGGCGCTGCAACTGGGTGGGTTCGATGAGAATTTTGTGAAGGTCGCCTACCGCTTCGAAGCCGAATTCGCCCATCGCCTGCGCCGGGCTGGTCACCGTATCCATTACCAGCCGGCGGCCTGCATTCATCACCTTAAGGTCATCACCGGCGGCACCCGTAGCTTCGGTGAACATCTGACCACCTTCAAGCCCGATCACGCCGTCGGTGCTTACTATTACACTCTGCGGACCTGGAACGGTGGAGCCAGCCTGGGCGCATTGCTGGGTCGTCCCCTGCGGGCGGTGATGACTAGCCACCACCTGCGTCGGCCTTGGTGGATTCCCGTGACCCTGATCGCTGAATT